>NZ_WMJY01000019.1 GCF_009711055.1 Myroides pelagicus | reverse complement strand
GAAGAACTCATAATTAGCTCACTTTTTCAGCGCCCTCCTATACTAGCTAAGGTTTTTTCTTTATAGTCTTTTAGTTGATATACATGTGATAGTATTCTCCTCCAACAAAGTCTATTGCCTTTCCTTGTTTAAAACCTAATCTTGTGTAAAGTTTCATTGCACTTGGGTTTTCTAAATCAACAATTAATCCAACTTGATTAAATCCTTGCGTTTTTCCATGTTCAATTGCGAATTGTAATAACTGACTTCCTACTCCTTTGCCTTGGACAATTGGTGAAACAGCTACAGTGTCCAAATAGAATTCATTTCCTTCTGTTTCTGTCTCAGGAATTAAATTGTTGTTGTACTGTTCTTTCATTAGTGAGAGTACAGGTTCTCTTAATTTTTCAAAATCATCACCATTGTATCCCGTAATTGAACCAACTACATTGTCTTCATGATCAACTGCTACAAAAGTATTTTCGTAACTATATAAGTTGTCTGTTTTTCTAAATAGAATGGTTAGAAAATTAATAGCTTCTTCTATATCTTCACTTTGAATAAAGCTAAAAACAATATCTTCCATTGCTTGTAACATTAATTCAGGTACAACATCGTAATCCTCTTTTTTAGCGGGTCTTATTGTGTATTGCATTTTAAATTAATTTATTTTGAAAGGCAAATGTACTAAAAAGAAGAGAAGATTTACTTGTCAGTCTTGTGCTTATTTTCCCAAGCTCTTTCTTGTAATATTTTTCTCCAGACTCCACTTGTATTTTCAATACCTAATTTGTCTGGGTCAAAGATTGGGTCTTTTCCTTCTTTTCTTTGTGCTATATAGTCATCTAATGCTTTCATTGCTGGCTTGTATAGTAATAGTATAGCTATAATGTTAATCCATGCCATAGCTCCAACGCCGATATCTCCTATATCCCATGCTTTACTTGGTTCACTGATTGCAGCAACATACACTGCACCTAGGATAATGATACGCATAGCCCATCTCAAGACAATATTACGTTTTTTACTTAGGTATTCAAAGTTTGATTCTGCAATGAATATGTAAGACATAGTAGTTGTCAGTGCAAAGAAAGTCAGTGCAATAGCTACAAATTGACTGGCAATTTTTGGAAAGTGTGTACCGATTGCTCGTACAGTATATTCAGATCCAGGTTCTATACCAGGTAGATTGTTTACAATAAATCCACCTGTGCCATCTGCTACATTGTATTGCTGAGTAAATAAAATCATCAGTGCCGTAGCAGTACAAACAAAAAGTGTATCAATATAAACAGAGAAGGCTTGTACTAATCCTTGTTTGACTGGGTGAGAGGTTTCTGAGGCTGCCGCAGCATGTGGAGCTGTTCCTTGTCCTGCTTCGTTGGAGTAAATACCTCTTTTTACACCCCATGCAATTGCTGATCCAAAAACTCCCCCGAATGTAGCTTCAAGGTTGAAGGCTGATTTGAAGATTAAGGCAAATATACTTGGTACTTCTTGGATATTTGATCCGATAATGATTAGTGCCATTAAGATATAGGCTACTGCCATAAAAGGGACGATTACTTGCGCAATACGACCGAT
Organism: Myroides pelagicus; assembly: GCF_009711055.1. Taxonomy (GTDB): domain Bacteria; phylum Bacteroidota; class Bacteroidia; order Flavobacteriales; family Flavobacteriaceae; genus Flavobacterium; species Flavobacterium pelagicum. Next base: position 68,695 of record NZ_WMJY01000019.1, on the reverse strand, counting down.
TTTCTTTGCTCCTCCAAACACTGTCATCGCTAAAAATATACAGATGAATATACCTGTAAACCACTGTGGAATATCAAAAGCATTTTGGATACTGATTGATATACTATTACTCTGTACACTTGGTAAAAATAACGAACAGCTAATAATAGTAATAATTGAAAAAGCTAAGGCAAAGGCTTTGTTTTTCATCCCTCTTTCAATATAAAAGGCTGGTCCACCACAGTATTGTCCATTTTTCTCCACTTTATAGATTTGAGCTAAAGTGGACTCTACAAATGCAGAAGCACTGCCTAAAAAGGCAATCATCCACATCCAAAAAATTGCACCAGGACCTCCTGCTGCAATGGCTGTTGCTACTCCGACGATATTTCCTACACCTACTCTCCCTGCAATTGCGATACTAAAGGCTTGAAAAGGACTTACTCCTTTGTCTGAGGATCCTTCGGTAAATAGGAGTTTAATCATATGACGAAAAAATCGTACTTGTACGAATTTCGTACGTATGCTAAAAAATAATCCTGCTATTAGACATAGTGCAATAAAGACGTTTGACCAAATTAAATCATTGGCAATTTTTATTATGTTTTCCATATAATGTGTTGTTGTTGGTGAAAAAGTAATAAAAATATATGGGGTGTCAAACTTTATTTGTGTTATTTTTAACTAAATTTTACTAAAATGACAATAATGAAACATGATTACTATATCTCTTTAACTGCTAATACAAGTGTTTTACAGATGCTTACTGACAGAATAGTAATTGTAAATGACTTATTTGATAAAATCGAAACATTCGACAAGTGGTCTTATACATACGCTGAGGGTAAGTGGACAATCAAACAATTAATTCAACATTTGATTGATTGTGAGCGAATCTTTAGTTTTAGGGTATTACATATTATTAGACATGACAAAACTCCTTTGTTTGGTTTTGATGAAAATGTATATGCTGAGTTTGGAACTGCTGAAATAGGGGAGACCGAAGATCTAAAAAATGAATATTTAGCGTTAATGCGTAGTATCTATTTTATGTATAAACGTCTTTCTAGGGAGGAGTTAGCTATACGGGCTCAAATTATAGACTACGAAATTTCGATTGAAGAAATCGGTCTAATGATGGCAGGGCATTGCCTACACCATCTGAGAGTTATTGAAGAAATTTATTTATAAAAGAGAGGGAGAACTATTAGTTCTCCCTCTTGTTATTTTTAGTAGCGAATACTGAATAAACCTTCTTCTTTATTTTCTAGGTTTTCAAAACGCTCTTTACATTCTTGGATTAGTTTTACAGCAGCTGCTTTATCACCAAACCCATCAGTTGTAACTGTTTTGTTTTCTAAATCTTTGTACACTTTGAAGAAATGCTCAATTTCTTTTTTGAAGTGCTCATTCACATCGTTAATATCTTCTAACTTGTTCATGATAGGGTCTGATACAGGCACACATAAGATTTTTTCATCTTGTCCTTTGTCATCTGCCATGTAGAATACACCAACAGGTTTTACCTCTACTACCATTCCTGGTAATGATGGTTCTGAAAACATTACTAATACGTCTAATGGATCTCCATCTAATGCTAATGTTTCAGGGATGAAACCGTAGTCTGCTGGGTATCTCATGTTTGAGTATAATAATCTGTCAAATCTCAAACGTTTTAATTCGAAGTCGTATTCGTATTTATTTCTGCTGCCCGCTGGAATCTCAACAAAAGCATCAAAAGTTTCAAATGTACTCATATTCTTTTATTTTTATCTCTTTTAGAAAATTGCTTGCAAAAATACTCTAAATCATTGTCTCTAACAAGTTTTAGCAGTATTATTAGAAATAAATTGCAAACGAACCCCTCACTGCAAACTTTCTTGCATCTGGCATGTCTAAATAGTTTCCTCTCCAGCTAAAATCCAGTCTAAATATTTTAAAGATATTTCCGATACCAAAATAGTATTCATAGTAGATATCTTCTGGTGCTCTATAGTTAATGCTTGACGCATTCATGTCGATATTCCCTTGAGAAATTTTTCCATACATACCTCGTACACCTACAATTTCACGTAAGTTGAAATCACGGATCCATGGAATACGTGAGAATAAACGACCTCCAAAATTATGCTCTAGATGCATGGATACATATTGGTCAGTAACAAATTCATAATAGTTCAGGTTGGCGAAGGTATTCTGAATATTAAACCACGATTGGTTACCAGGTACAATGTTTAGTAAACCTAGTGGTACATAACCATATGTTTTTCCTGCTTCTAGGATAGGAGTCAAAGTACCAAAACCTCCTAATAAGAGCGGCTTGCTAACGTAAAATTGTAATTTTTCATATTTAAAATTACTGTCAAAGACTCCTTTTAGTCCTTGTGTATATCGAAGATATACCCTTAGGTATTTATTGTCAATATCTTTTCGATCAACTCCATAGCCTATTGTTTTTCTCTTAGGTGTGTACTCTATCGAAGCCATAATCTCTGATTGCTTGGTTTCATTAGAGGTCTCCGTTCTTGTTTCGTCTATATAATAGTTGAGGTTAAACAAATCCGAAGCAGGTCTAAGAGTGCGATAACTAAACGTTGTCTCAAACTTTAAGTTCTTTAAAGGTTCAATTTCAAAACCAAGAGTAGATAGGTTGATTTTTGTTAGTTTGGTGTTATCTCCACTTGCAAAAAGCGAACTAGACGCAAAACTCCTTCCTAATACATCTTTTGATTCTGTTAGACTTACACCAATTTGTTCGATATCTCTTCTATTTCCTGCGTATAGGATTAAGCGGGTATCATTGTCTAACAATATTTTTCCACTAATTCCATATTTAAATTGGTTATCTTTTAATCCATATGCCCCATATCCTTCTAAACGCCATTTGTCATTTGGACCAAAGTATGTTCTTCCTCCTGCTCGTAAGCGAATTCCTTCGATATCGTTATATCCAAAAGTTGAGAATAAGGGACCATAGTCAAAATTATACTTATCAATATAGTAATAGTTACCTAAGATCGTTGATGTTAAATCGAATAACATTCTGAATTTAGGAACTGTCTTTAGAGTATCTAGCATTTTATATACTCCCAGTTCATCTTTGCTCAAAGGCTCAAATCGGTATGATTGCCAGAAGTCATCGTCACGTGTATAAATTGACTCATCAAATTGGTTTACTTTTTCAGTATAGAATTGTTCAGGGTGTTTGATATCAAATTTATGATTTTTGTATATAGAGGTACGTTTACCATAGACTCCTTTAGATTGTTCTTTTTTTGACAAAGCAAAATCTGACATAAAGTGATCTCTGGTCAATAAGAATACTGAGTCATTTACCACGTCAAATTCTTGTTCGATATAGATGTCTTTAACCCAGTTAATATTTGCATCTTTACTAGCTTCCATTGCTATTTTCTTGATAGCAAAGGTAGAATCGTTTACCCAAAAGTCTCCTTTGAAGGTAAGTTCACCCTTTCTACGCGGATAATACACAATATTGTAACACCACTTATCCCCAATAAAAGCGCTATCGGCCAGTACGTAGTTATACACATTGATACCTGTACGTGATAAGGGACTTACAAAGTCTTTGTCAAATATTTTAATGTAGTTGTCATAGATATTGTAATCTGCATAGAGATCTTTTACGAACGCGATGATGTGTTGATTTGTATCAAAACCAGAGTTTTTATTCCCTAAAGATTTTTCCTTTTTTCGTTTGTTTTTATTGTCCCCGTATACTTGAGCGATATTTTCATTGACGAAAATAGGTAGGTAAGTCTTTCCAGTTATTTTTGAAGTATCCATTTGTTGGAAGATGAATTCCATTCCCTTGAATAACTTCTTATTTTGGTAAGTACTATCAATAGAGTTTAAATCAAATTCTACTTTTTCGTACTTATCAAATTCGTATTGCGCAAACATATGTAAACCATTTTTACGTTTGCGTTCCCAGATTTTTTTAAGTATGTCTAGTGCAGGATTGTTCTTTTTTGAAGTTTTTCCTGTGAATATTTTAACCTCACTCAATAAGTTGTCGGGTTCTAAGACGATACTTAAGTCGTAATTTACATTTTTGGTAAGGGGAATTTCAAGTGTCTTGTATCCAACAAAGGAAACTACTAAAATAGAATACGATTTATCTGATTCAAGATAAAACTTACCATACTCATTAGCTACAACCCCATCTGTGGAGTTTTTGAAGTAAACGCTAGCATAGGGCACTTCTTCATTGTTAGTATCCGTTATTTTTCCACTTACTTTGGTTTGTGCCCAAGAAATAAGTGGTAATAGTAAGAATAATACTATAAACTGGATTTTAATTTTCATAACTACAGTATATATAAAAAAAACACTCCATCTTAACTTAAGTTAAGATGGAGTATTCAAATATACTTTATTTTTTACTTATAAAGAACTTTTTTCACTGCTTTTACAACGTCATTAGCGTTTGGCAACCATTCTTGTAATAATACTGGAGAGTATGGCGCTGGTGTATCAGCTGTTGTTATTCTTTGGATAGGTGCATCTAAATGATCAAATGCTTGCTCTTGTACTAAGTAAGTGATTTCTGAAGAAATACTTCCAAATGGCCAAGCTTCTTCTAAGATAACTAAGCGATTTGTTTTTTTCACTGAGTTCAAAATAGCTTCTTGATCTAATGGACGAACTGTGCGTAAATCGATGATTTCACAAGAAATTCCTTCTTTTTCTAATTCATCAGCTGCTTTGTAAGCTTCTTTGATAATTTTACCGAAAGAAACAATAGTTACATCTTTTCCTTCTCTTTTTATATCAGCAACTCCTAATGGAATCGTGTATTCTCCTTCAGGTACTTCGTCTTTGTCTCCGTACATTTGTTCAGACTCCATAAAGATTACAGGGTCATTATCGCGTATAGCTGATTTTAAAAGACCTTTTGCATCATATGGGTTTGATGGAACAACTACTTTTAATCCTGGTACGTTAGCATACCAGTTTTCAAAAGCTTGTGAGTGCGTTGCACCAAGCTGTCCAGCAGAAGCTGTTGGTCCGCGGAATACAATTGGAATATTGAATTGACCACCTGACATTTGACGCATTTTAGCTGCGTTGTTAATTATTTGGTCGATTCCAACTAACGAGAAGTTGAATGTCATAAACTCAACAATAGGACGATTCCCGTTCATAGCTGAACCTACTGCAATACCAGCAAAACCTAATTCTGCAATAGGAGCATCAATTACACGTTTTGGACCAAATTCGTCCAACATACCTTTTGATGCTTTGTAAGCACCATTGTATTCCGCTACTTCTTCTCCTATTAAATATATAGATTCGTCGCGACGCATTTCTTCGCTCATGGCTTCACATACCGCCTCTCTAAATTGAATCGTTCTCATAATTTATCTATTTTCCGTAATTAATTTACCAAAGCAAAAGTATAAAAAAATATCTTTATCAATAGTATTCCATTTGTTGTTTTCTTGCTTTTGCTTTATCCCTGTTCATTTTATCCCAATATTCAGTGCTATATATACGATTAGCTTCTGTTTTTTTAGATATGATTAACTAATTTCAAGTTTTTTATTTTTTTGATTGGTATAATTATGCTTTGAAATTTGTTTGTTAAGTGACAAATATTGAACAATTTTGATATATAAGGATTATTATACTTTTTAGTTGCTAGAAAAATAACTTTGAATAGGTTTGAAGTTACTCATACTCTTCTTTTTCATGTTTTCCTTTTCGATTTAGTCTTTTGTGTAATGTGTTTTTATCTATCTTGCTTCAAGTATTCGTGCCAAGAGACGTCTTTTTGCCTAGCAAACCTAAAGAAAACTGGAGGTATACCTCAAGTATCTGCAAGGAAATAGGGATAATTATTAGATGTAGGTAAATACTTAAAAGTAATGTTCTATTAAAGTGTATTTAGTAAAGCTTCTTTTTTTAGAAAAGTTGAGATGAATATTGAACTACTTTTTTTTCATATCAAAGTAAAGGACTGTTGATCGAACAGTCCTTACAGGGATTAGAGGTATATTTCAAAGATAAATGATTTATTGATTAATTATCCATTTTTAACCAGTCTTCGTAGCGTAAACGCGTTACAATCTCCATGCGTTCATCTTTGAAGTATTTATCATACCTGTTTTTGCATCTGTAGGCATAGGTAAAACCACATTTAGCTTGTGCGCGTAGTGATTTTGTGTTCTCCTCAAAGAATCCACACCATAAGTCTGTCATTTTTAGGTTGACAAATGCATGTTTGACTAGGGCTTTTAGAGCTTCTGGAATATATCCTTTACCCCAATGTGGAACACCAACCCAGTAAGCTACTTCTGCTTCGTGATTTGATAATTCAAAGCTGCTATTTTTACCAACTAATAGTCCGATACACCCAATTGCTTCATTTGTGTCTTTTAATGCGACGGCATAAATTTCTGGATAAGAGAATTCGCGAACTATTATTTCTTTACTTTCTTCAACACTTGTATGTGCTGGCCAACCTGCTGGCGGTCCTATTTTTTCATCTTTAGCATATAAGTATAGACTTTCTGCATCTGATTCTACCCATGGGCGCAACGTTAATCGATCTGTAAGTATTTTCATATTTGTTTTATTTATCCATTTTTAGACGTGTTAATAATGGGATTATTTGATGTAGCAAATGTAGGAGAGGTAAAAGACTTGAGTTGTATGTTTTTTTTAGGTAAAAATGTAATTTTAGAAACTAAATGATTAATTTGGTTAGGAGTTATTGATGTGAAGTGTAATTTTAGAAATAAATAAATGGAGTTCGTCACCTATCATGCTACTACTTGTGGTTTGATTTATGGAAAGTTAATAGGGCAGGATTTGGCAGGATTTCCTTTGCCCTTAAATTATTTGAATGTTTTTTGTGTTACTAGAGGTAGTGCAGTGATACATATAGATTTCAAAGAATACTCATTAGTTATGGGGAGTCTTATTGTTGTAAGTGATGATAATATTGTTCGATTTGGTACTGTGTCTATGGATTTTGCTTTAGATTGTAGTTTAATACAAAGAGATTTGGCTAGTGAAATTGCTTATATTCTTCCAAATGATTTGTTTAGTTATTTACATTATAATCCAGTTTTATACTTAGGGAAAGAAGATGTTGAGATTTATTTGCAAGGTCAGAAATTATTAGACTATTATTTAGACAACCAAGGGAGTTATTCTAGATCAATTTATAGCAATCATTTTCAAAATTTGTTTTTAGCAATAGCAATGCGAGTTGATTTTGATAGTAAAAAAATAGAAAAACAGTATAGTAGGCAAGAAGAGTTGTGCTGGAGATTTTGGGACTTAATATCTAGGCAAGCAAGTGTTCATAGAGCTGTTGCTTATTACGCTGAGCAGTTATGTGTGACCCCCTACTACCTGTCTCAAATAACGAAGCAGTTTTTAAGTTATAGTCCAAAAGAGTTGATTAACCGTCAAGTAATACTTGAAATAAAACATTTGTTGACAACAACAGATTTGTCTATTAGTGAGATAGCAACGAGTTTGAATTTTCCTGACCCTTCCTATATGGGAAGGTTTTTCAAACGAGAAACAGGGATCAACCCATTGGTGTATAGAGGAAGGTAATCGATAAAAGGTAGGTGCAGGGGGGATATTTAAAGTCAAAAATATTTTGATCAATATAGAACCTCCAGAGATAGTTTTGCCCATAGGTTCTATAAAGGATAAATGAAGTTAGTAGGTGAAGATGATGTTGTCTTCTTCTGTGCGTAAATCTAGTTTAATGTCGCCTTCATATTTAAGTAAAAAAGGACCCGAGTTTGTGTTTTCTGCAGAAGTTTGAAGTGTGCTTTTCATTATATAGTTATCGTTGAATTTTTCAAGCGATAAGTCTATTTGCACACCTTTATTTAAATAGATTACCTCGCGGTCATTAACCCAAACACTAAGCATTGAGTTAGTAATGTTTTCTGAATTAGGGTATGGTGTAGAGATTTTTCCATTTTCTAATTGCGTCATTGGTGTAAAAAACATTGGAAGAGCAGAGGCCTTTTTATCACTGTCTTCAGCATAGATAATCCATCCTAAAAAATAGTCTCCAGAATTATCTATTTGGTATTTTCCTTCGTATTTCATTTTACAACTATCGATGTTGTAAGACTCTCCTTGAACTATAAATGTTCCTTGAATATTTTTCTGGTTATCAATAGGAAATACTTTGATTGTCAGTTCAGTACTTTTCTTGAAGCCGGTTTTCGTAGCTATAAAGTTGTAGGTGCCTTCGCGCTCAGGTATCCATTGATATCCAACCTTTTTGTTTGTCTCGACAGAGGTAATGGTGGCATCTGTGATTTCTTTGTTATCATCTGTTAATACTTTAAAGTGAACTATAGTGCCGACTTGAATCCCCTTTGTAGTTGTAGATAGATTAATATTTTGTTCTTCCTGTATAGGAGAGGCTGTGTTATTGTCGCTACTACAAGAGGAGGTTAGTGGTAGAAGCGTAAAAAATCCTGATAATAGTAATTTGGTTTTCATAATATATAAGATGTGTTGGTTAAACTATTTATAGTGAGTTTATTAAGTAAATTATTGGTAGGTATATATATTTTTGTTTACTTAATAGTAAGTGGATAGTTTTTAATCTGTTAAGTATTAATTTGATAGCTTAATGTATGATTATAATTTGTTGGTTTATGTATCAAAAACGATAGTATATTTGAATTGTTAGCAACTAAAATTACTTTTGTTTGAATAACTTATTATTTTCTCTTTTTAGACTCGTTTTACAATTAAAAACTTATTTTTACTTTTTAATTAATTGTTGATGTTAGTTTCTTTTTTCAAAAGTTTTAATTTGTTTACTACCGAGGAAGTAGAGGAAATTGTGAGTTTGTTTGAATATCAAAGTATTAAAAAGGGCACGTATTTCATACGCGAAGGAGAGTATTGTACTTCAATAGCTTTGATAGAAGTAGGAATATTCCGTTCATTTTATACACATGATGATGAGCGCGAATTGACATATTGCTTCCGGTTTTCAAATGACTTGATTGGAGCTTATTCAGCTTTTATCACGGGTAATGCGAGTATAGAAAATATTCAAGCAATTGTCGATACGAAGGTTTGGTCTATTCCAAAGGTATCTCTTGATAATTTAGCTATTGAATTACCTCAATGGAATACCTTTCTCAAAATACTTGCAGAACAGCAGTATTTGGAATTAGAAAATCGCGTAATTTCTTTTCAACGTGAAACAGCGCATGAACGTTATAAGAACTTATTGATTCATCAACCAGTCTATGTACAGCAAATTCCTTTACAATACCTTTCTTCCTATTTAGGAATTACTCAACGACATTTAAGTCGTATACGTAAAGAAATTTCTTTTTAGACATTTGTCTATCACTTTAATCTATCACCTCCTTTAGTTTTGCTAAAAACATATATTTATGCAAAACAACATTTTAATTGTCGGAGGTAAAGGATTAGTTGGAGGAACTATCAATCGGATTTTACAAGAAAGGCAAGTTCAAGCTTCTATTTTTATAGGGACGCGTAATCCGAAAAACAATTCAAAAGAATTACTTATTGATGTAAATACCCCATCAACTTTTGAATCGATTACAGCGAATAAGATTGACCTTATCGTTTTAGCTGTAAATGATAGCCATAATAATATACTGCTTTTTGCTCAAAAACACGGAATAGATTATGTAGATATTACTAAGCCAACACCGGCTTTAGTAGATGCGTTACAACTGGTAGATGATAAAACAAAACTAAATAGTCGTATTGTTTTCGGATCCGGTTGGATGGGAGGTATTGTTCCGGGACTAGTATTTTCTAAAGACATTGATAAAGATGCAATAACAACTGTTCGCCTAATGGTATATTATTCAATAGAAGATAAGGCAGGGGAGAGTTCTGCTCATTTTATGGCAGAAAATGTAGCAGTACCATTTGTTAATTATGTCAATAAAGAAACAGTTGAAGTGCTACATTTTTTAGATAGCGAACAGTATTCATTTTCTTTTGGACTAGGAAAAAGAGAAGTTTATAATTTTGATACACCAGACCTGTATATTTTAAACCAAAAGGAGGGAATAGATACTGTAAAAGTTAAAATGACATACAACTCAAAATTGGTGACAAGCTTATTAGGCTGGATGCAACGCCTTTCTATTTTTAAGAGAATGTCATTATCTGCTAGACGAAAAGTGTTTGGAGGAAGTGGGGCAGGTGACGTATCGGTGTTTGAAGTACTAGTTGATCACAAAGGAGGAAAAACAGGTATAGCGTTAGAGAGTCGTAGAGGACAAGCCGAACTTACTGCTTTATCTGCTGTACTTCATGTCGAGAAACTATTGAGTAATACACATGAAGCAGGAAAATACTTTGCTCATCAATTATATGAGACAGGTGAAGTCTTAACACTTTTGAACGCATATCCATCAATAACTATAAAGCACCTATCATGAAAAAGATCACAGTAATAAATGGACATCCCAATACATTAGCTTTTAATCATGGATTAGTAGAAGCTTATGTAAACGGAGCAAAGTCTTCGGGGGCAGAAGTTAGGGTATTAACTTTGGCAATGATGCAATTTGATGTGAATTTGCGTTATGGTTATCAAAAGCGAATGGATTTAGAACCCGATTTAATAAAAGCTTTAGAAGATATCCGTTGGGCAGACCATCTAGTATGGGTGCACCCTGTCTGGTGGGGCGGTCTTCCAGCCTTAATGAAAGGATTTATAGATCGTTTGTTTTTGCCAGGTATTACATTTAAGTATCGTCCCAATAGTATTTTTTGGGATAAACTTCTAAAAGGTAAGACGGCTAGAATTATTACAACATTAGATCAACCAGGTTGGTATTATTGGTTGAAATTTGGTCGTCCAAGTGTTAATCAATTGAAAAAATCGACACTGGAGTTCTGTGGCGTATCTCCAGTGAAAGTAACTTATATCGGTATTATTCGCTCTTCTAAAGAAGAGCAAAGAGCACGCTGGTTGGAAAAGGTGAAGAACATCGGCAGAGCACTGAATTAACTAAAAAGCTAATCTGTTTAATGAACTATTTGAAGGCTAAATAAATTGTACTAAGTTGATTTCTGAATAAGCTTTTTCAAAGAAGTCTTTCAAAAAACAGTGAAATTACTAAGTAGTATATGAGCAAAATGGGCATTTTTTGGTTTTATTACAGTGTTAAAATTCATATAAGTGCAAAATTGTATGCATGCATAATAAAATAATCGAAATAAATTATTATTTTCGTCATAACTAGAATTGTGAAACTAAAAAACGATATAAGATGAAAATATTAGTTTGCATCAGCCATGTGCCTGATACTACTTCTAAAATTAACTTTGCAAATGGAGATACAGAGTTTGATACAAATGGAGTACAATTTGTAATCAATCCGAACGATGAGTACGCTTTGACTCGCGCAATATGGTTTAAAGAAAAACAAGGCGCTACGGTAACAGTAGTGAATGTTGGAGGAGTTGATACGGAACCAACATTGAGAAAAGCATTAGCAATAGGAGCAGATGAAGCAATCCGTGTAAATGCAAATCCAACAGATGGAATGTTTGTAGCAAAACAATTAGCGGAAGTAGTTAAAAACGGAGGATATGATTTAGTCTTAGCAGGTAAAGAATCATTAGATTATAACGGAGGAATGGTGCCAGGAATGATTGCAGCATTTTTAGGATATGATTTCATTAATTCATGTGAGGGATTAGAAATCGAAGGAACGTCTGTAAAAGGAATTCGTCAAATCGACGGAGGTAAAGAGACTATTTCAGGAAAGCTTCCTATAGTAATTGGAGGACAAAAAGGTTTAGTAGAAGAAAAAGACCTACGTATACCTAATATGCGTGGAATTATGTCAGCTAGAACAAAAGCGTTGACAGTACTTGAGCCAGTAGATGCAGTGGTAGCAACAAAAGCAGTGAAGTTCGAAAAACCAGCAGCTAAATCAGCATGTAAAATGGTATCACCGGATAACTTAGATGAGTTAATCAACTTACTTCACAACGAAGCAAAAGTAATCTAATCTATTTGTTTTAATCATTAACCTTAAAAAAAGAAAAGTATGTCAGTTTTAATATATGCTGAATCAGCAGAAGGAAAATTAAAAAAAGTAGCATTAGAGATTGCTTCTTATGCTAAGAAAGTAGCAGAATCATTAGGTACTACAGTTACAGCGGTAACGGTAAATGCTGGTGATGTAAGTGAATTAGGAAAATATGGTGTAGATAAAGTATTGAAAGTATCGAATGATAAATTAAATACTTTTAATGCTAAAGCATATGCCGATGTAATCAAACAAGCGGCTCAGAAAGAAGGAGCTAAAGTAGTAATCTTGTCTTCTTCAACAGATAGTTCTTATGCTGCACCAATTGTTGCAGTTGGATTAGAAGCAGGTTTTGCTTCGAATGTTGTAGCTTTGCCAGAGAGCACATCACCATTTGTAGTGAAAAGAAATGCTTTTTCAAATAAAGCATTTAACCAAACAGAATTAACCACAGAAGTAAAAGTAATTGCTGTTGCTAAAAATTCATTTGGATTATCAGAAGCAAGTGGAGCTGCAGTAGCGGAAGATTTTACACCAACATTAAATGATGCTGATTTCGGATTGGTAGTAGAGAATGTTGATAAAGTATCAGGAAAAGTAACTATTGCTGATGCTGATATCGTGGTGTCAGGAGGACGAGGATTAAAAGGACCAGAGAACTGGAAAATGTTAGAAGATTTAGCAGATGTATTGGGGGCAGCACTAGCTTGTTCAAAACCAGTATCTGATTTAGGGTGGAGATCACACGAAGAGCACGTTGGACAAACTGGTAAACCAGTAGCCTCTAACTTATATATTGCTGTAGGTATTTCAGGAGCAATCCAACACATTGCAGGTGTAAACTCTTCTAAAGTAAAAGTAGCGATCAATACAGATCCAGAAGCTCCTTTCTTCAAAGTAGCAGATTACGGTATTGTGGGAGATGCATTCCAAGTTGTTCCTCAATTAGTTGAAAAATTAAAAGAATTTAAAGCTCAGAATTCATAAGAATTTAGTAGAGCTTCATTAAAATATAGGGCGGCTAAGTAAAGAATTTATATCTTTGCTTAGCCGCTATATTTTATATTTAAATAAACAACATGAGTTTAATAAAGTTAACCGTAAAGGGGATTTCATATAGTCATTCACAAAATGGAGCATATGCTTTGATATTAGATGAGGTTGATGGTCAGAGAAAGTTACCTATCGTTATTGGAGCTTTTGAAGCCCAGTCAATTGCCATTGCCATTGAAGAAGATATTAAGCCACCAAGACCTTTGACCCACGACTTGTTTAAAACATTTGCTGATCGATTTGATATAATGGTTAAGCAAATTTTAATACATAAATTAATAGATGGCGTTTTTTTCTCTACTATTATTTGTGAGAGAGATGGAGTAGAGGAGATGTTAGATGCTCGTACATCAGATGCTATAGCATTAGCGATACGTTTTGATGCTGCAATATTTACATATAGAGATATTATGGAACAAGCGGGTATCATCCTAGGCGAACGCGATCCAGAACCGACAACTGAGGAAGATTCGGAAAACACCTCATTAGTAGATCCTTTAATAGAAGACGAAATGGAGGAAGAGGATTTTAGTGTTTTTACGCAAACACAATTGTCTATTCTTTTGAAGGAGGCCATTGAAAATGAAGAGTATGAAAGAGCAGCTAAGCTCAGAGACGAGTTAAATAAAAAATAAGAATTCTAAGATAAATCAATGAAGCAGTATTTAGATTTAGTAAGCGAGGTATTAGAAAAAGGTGTTCAAAAAGGAGACCGTACAGGAACGGGAACGAAGAGTATTTTTGGGTATCAAATGCGTTTTGATTTGTCTGAAGGCTTTCCATTAGTTACAACTAAAAAAGTACATCTTAAGTCAATAATACATGAATTATTGTGGTTCTTAAAGGGTGATACGAATATCAAATATTTGAAGGATAACGGTGTTCGTATATGGGATGAATGGGCTGATGAAAATGGTGATTTGGGACCTGTATATGGATATCAGTGGAGGAATTGGAGCGGAGAAGGAATAGACCAAATTAAAGAAGTAATTGACACTTTGAAGGATAATCCTACTAGTCGTCGTATTATGGTTTCTGCTTGGAATCCTAGTGTTTTGCCAGATACATCAGTTTCTTTTGCAGAAAATGTTGCGAATGGAAAGGCAGCTTTGCCTCCATGTCATTCTTTCTTTCAGTTTTATGTGTCAGAAGGGAAGTTATCTTGTCAGTTGTATCAGCGCAGTGCAGATGTATTTTTAGGGGTTCCTTTTAATATTGCATCTTATGCCTTACTTACGATGATGGTGGCTCAGGTCTGTGATTTAGAATACGGAGATTTTGTACATACGTTTGGAGATGTTCATATTTATAATAATCATATCGAACAAGTAAATCTGCAATTAACAAGAGAGCCAAAGGCTTTGCCAAAAATGCTTGTAAATAAAGATGTTAAAGATATATTTGACTTTGTTTATGAGGATTTTACGTTAGTAGAGTATGATCCACATCCAGCAATAAAAGGAAAGGTTTCAGTTTAGTAAAAAATAAAGCTATGGAAAACAGACAAGAATACGAGATGTATGACTATGCTCGTCATCGTGCAAAACAGAAGAAGTTTTTATTCTTCCATTTTATTTTATTCGTACTAGGGAGTTTTGCTATGTTTAGCATTAATTCTTTTGTTCAGGATACGACAATAGCTCCCATATGGTGGCCTTATGCTATAGGAGCCTGGTCTTTTATTTTGTTTTTACACATCATTAATGTGACAATAGTAAATCGTTTTATGGGTAAAGAATGGCAAGATAAGCAAGTTGCTCATTTAGTAGAGTTGCAGAAAAAGAAAATAGAAGAATTAAGAAGTAAAGTAGAGAGAGATTTTCCATTAGTAGATGTACGTAGAGATCTGCATCAAGAAGGTGGTGAGGTGAAGGCGGATCACGATAACGAAGATATTAAATAAGAGAATGATAACGTTAATAGCAGCGGCAGCAGAGAACAATGCATTAGGAAAAGACAATCAATTACTTTGGCATTTACCAGATGACTTTAAACATTTCAAGGCGTTAACCTCGCACCATACTATTATAATGGGGAGAAAGACGTTTGAATCTTTTCCTAAGCCTTTACCTAATCGTAAACACGTTATAATTACTAGACAACAAGGGTATATTGCTCCCGAAGGATGTATTGTTGTGCATTCACTAGAGGAGGCTCTTTCTTTTGTACAAGAAGAAGTATATGTCATTGGTGGAGGAGAAATATATCAGCAAGCGTTAGATATAGCTACTAAAATAGAATTGACTCGTGTTCATCATACTTTTGAAGCAGATGCGTTTTTCCCTGAGTTTCCTTTAGAGGAATGGGAGGTAGTAAAAGAAGTTTATCATGATAAGGATGAAAAGCATCAGTACGCTTTTACATTTCAGACTTATATTAAGAAGTAAATTATGCGTTTTATTCTAGGTTTTCTTACTGTACTTTGTTTTGGATTAAACACTGTATACAGTCAAGATACTTTGAGATTAAAATTGGTATCCTCTGTAGATGTAGTAAAAGGTTCAACGTATTTGTCTAGTGATTTTTATGGATTTCATTATACTTTGTTGGACAATACTTTATATAAAATTAATAAGTATAAATCGAGTCATTTTACAAATTCAAAATTAGGTGTTATTACCAGTGTGGATTTGACTGTATCTTCATCTCCTATTGTCTTTTATAAAGAAAGTCAACGTGTAGCAGTATTGAACTTATTGTTCGCTCAAACAGGTATAATTGATTTTAATGTAAAGTTCCCCAATATGGATATAGCATATATCGGTATGGCAGGTGGTAGAAGAATGTGGATGGTAGATAATACTGGGGGACATGTGCGACTATACAATATGAGCTCTTATGAGCGTTATACTATCTATACTTTTGATGATATGGCGCATAGAGGGTATGTTTCGACTTTGACTGCGTTGTATTGGTTAACAAACGATAATGTAATCAAAGGAATTGACTTAGCTGGGAATGAGATAGTCAACTATTCGATTGGCGAAGACATAAGGCATTGGCAGGTTTTAGAAGGTCATAAACTTCTTTATTTGAGTTGTAATCAACTTTATTATGTCGATTTATTAAGTAAAGAAATGTATATCTTACAGTTAAGTGAAAAAAGCCCTATAAGCTTCTTTTATGACACTCAAAAAATAAGTATTTTTACAGGCGAAAAATTAAATAACTATTATATAAAATTACCGTGATGCACATAGCTATTGCAGGAAATATCGGAGCGGGTAAAACAACATTGACAGACTTATTGGCTAAGCATTATGGATGGGAGCCACATTATGAAGACGTTGTTGATAACCCTTATTTAGATGATTTTTATCATCAGATGGATCGTTGGTCATTTAATTTACAAGTCTATTTCTTGAATAGTCGATTCCGTCAAGTATTACAGATCAGACAGAGTGGTAAAGCCATTATTCAAGATCGAACTATATATGAAGACGCTTATATTTTTGCTCCAAATTTGCATGCGATGGGATTAATGTCTAATCGTGACTTTAGTAATTATTCTTCGTTATTTGATTTGATGCAGGAATTAGTCGCAGCTCCTGATTTATTAATTTATTTGAGAAGTTCAGTTCCAAATTTAGTAGACCAAATACATAAACGCGGTAGAGATTATGAGAACTCTATTTCTATTGAATACTTGAATAAGTTAAATGACCGCTATGAGGGTTGGATAAAAGGATATGACAAAGGTAAGCTTTTGATTATAGATGTTGATAAGTTAGATTTTGTTGATAATCCTGAGGATTTAGGAGATATCATTAATAAGATTGATGCTGAGATAAACGGATTATTCTAAGATAAGCCAATTGACAATAAAAAAGTCCTATTAGGTAGTATACAATATCTAATAGGACTTTTTCTATTACAGAGGGATACTATTGGTCTTTTTAATAGTTTGAATGACGAAAGAACTTTTGATGTTAGAGATAATTTCCAATTTTGATATTTTGTGAACGACAAATTGTTGGTAATCCTGTACGTCATTAACTAATAGCTTTAATAAGAAATCAAAATCACCCGCAATGTATGAGGCTTCTAATACTTCATCGAGCTCTTGAACATATTTTTCAAATTCTTCGAATAAACTTTCTTGATGCCTAATCAAGATTACCTGACAATATACAATCAATTTTTTTCCTAATAAATCAGGGTTTACTTGTGCAGAGTAACCCTGTATAAGACCTGTAGATTCTAGCTTTTTTATTCTTTCATGTACAGGTGTCAAGGATAGATTGACTTTCTCAGCTAGCTGTTTTGTTGATTGTTTTCCATCTAATTGTAGTTCTATTAGTAGTCGTCTGTCGATTTCGTCTATTGTATGCATAGTTATTTTTTCTATTTAGAGATATTTATAATAATCAAAACTACGTGTTTTTTCTTTTGTGTTGCTAAATTATAGAAAAAAAACCTTTAATTTAAAGGGTGGTATAGAAAAATAGATTATGTGTATATCTTTGCTAAGTCAAATCAAGTAAGAAAAGTGAAATGAGATTAACACAAACAACAACAATGTTTAAAGATATATGGGAGACTATAATGGCAGTTTTAGTCTTTAATTGCTCTATGTATATGGAGTATTCGATATTTAAATAAAAGCTTTGTCAGTTTTTGTGTTTTTTACAAAACAGAAAAGGAGGCTTTGGTAGAGCCTCCTTTTTTTCTATCGTTTTTCTTAGCAGCAAAAAACGATAGGCTAGTATCTGCTGCTAAAAATAATAAAATTTTTAGTATAAAATGAAAAGTATTAATCTAGGGCTACTACTAGGTAGCTTCTTTTTGTTGTCCAATGTTGTATTGGCTCAACAAGTAAAAATAACTGGTACGGTTAGTGGAGCGGATGGTTTTACTTTACCTGGTGTATCAGTTATTGTTCAAAATTCATCTAATGGTGTACAAACAGATTTAGAGGGAAAGTATACAATTGACTTGAAAGAAGGTGATCTATTAAATTTCGAATATATTGGTTATCAATCTCAGCAAATTGCTGTAAGTAAGCAGAAAGTTATTGATGTAGTTTTAACTGAAGATATAGTTAGTCTTGAAGATATCGTAATTGTAGCCTATGGAGCACAAAAGCAAAAGGCAGTAGTAGGTGCTATTAGTCAGGTAAAAGCAGATGTTTTGGAAAAACAGGTATCTACTTCTGTAGTCTCTGCTTTACAAGGTACAGTATCAGGGGTAAATATTATTAATGCCAGTTCACAACCTGGTGACAGTCCTACAATTCGTATTCGAGGTATAGGTTCTGTTAATGCTTCTGCGGATCCGCTTATTATTTTAGATGGAGCACCATATTCGGGACATATTGGTTCGATTAGTGCTGATCAAATTGAGAGTATGAGTGTCCTTAAAGACGCCTCTTCTACTGCATTATATGGAAGTAGAGGTGCTAATGGGGTAATCTTGATTAAAACAAAAATGGGGAAGAAGGACTCAGCACCTGATGTAAATATTAAATTAACTTCTGGAGTGGCATTTGATGCCGTTGATACTCACAAAGTTTTAGATGCTAAAGGATATACTCAATATTTGTGGGAGGGAAGAAAGAACAATTATCAGTATATAATTGGTCAAGATGAGGTAACCGCAAGAAAGAATGCCTCTGATGGATTAGTTAGTCACTTAGGATATAATCCTTATGGAACGAATTTACCAGTGGATTATGAGGGTAAATGGACAGTATCTGACCCTTTATTATGGGAAACTGATTGAAAAAAAGAGCTACAGCGCAATCAAGCGTTTAGAAATGAGTATAATTTTAATGTTGGTGGGGGAAGTAAGCGTACGACTTATTTGTTGGCAGCAAATTACCTGAATCAGGATGGTATGATTAAGACTTCAAATTTTGAGCGTACAAGTGTTCGTTTGAATTTAGCCAGTCAATTGACTGATTGGTTAGAAGTAGGTGCGAATACTGCTTATGCAAGTTCTAATCAAAACTATCCTACACAGAGTGGTACAGACTTGTATAGTCCTATGAATTGGGTGTACGCGATGCCTAATGTATTTCCTGTGTATAAGAGAGGTGCACATGGACAAATTGTTTATGACAATCAAGGTGGAGCTATATTTGATTATGGAAATGCTTCAAGTAAGGATATTAATAGTGTGCGTCCAATTATGAGTGGGGAGAATGCTGCAGGGATTTTGTATAATAATAGAACCTTGAATAAGCGTAGTAGCACGACTTGGAATGGTTTTGCAAAACTAGATTTAGCTGAAGGATTATATTTTAAAACGAATTTGTCATATGAAAAATATGAATTTGATGCTAAGGCATATAACAATTCGCAGTACGGGCAGGCTTCTAGTGTGAAGGGACGTGTTAGTCGAACAAAAGATACTTCGGAAACATTAAACTTAATCAATGCATTGCATTATGATACTACTTTTGGAAATCACCATATTGCTGCAGATGCCATTTTTGAGGCTTATAAGTTCAAGAAAGATTTTTTCAGTGCTTCAACGACAGGTTTTTTACCTGGTAATGGAGAAATAGGTAGTGGTACTTCTTTAGAAAGAATTAATGGATATGATGTAGAAGATCGTTTAACTAGTTATTTAGGGAGATTGAGTTATGACTATGCTAACAAGTATTTTATTGAAGGGTCATTTAGACGTGATGCAAGTACGCGTTTTGATAAATCTGTACGCAATGGAAACTTTTATTCAGTTGGCGGTTCTTGGATCGTTTCTTCTGAGGACTTCTTAATCAATAGTACACTTGTCAATCTTTTAAAGCTTCGTGCTTCTTATGGAGAATTAGGGAATAATAATCTTCCAAATAATTATTTTCCATATTTGCGTTTGTTTGAAACAGGATATAATCAGTTAGACAACCCAGGTGTAATCTTAGGGAATCTTACAGATCCTTTATTGACGTGGGAGAAGACAGCTTCATTCAATGTTGGTCTTGACTTTAGTTTATTTAATAATAGAATTGAAGGTTCTGTGGATTATTATAAGAAACGTTCAATTGATTTGTTATTTGCTATTCCACAAGCTCCTTCAACTGGTAATCTAGAAATCTTGTCTAATGCTGGTACGATTGAGAATTACGGGGTAGAAGTAAACTTGACTTCATATAATGTACGTACGGAAGATTGGACATGGAATACATCTTTAAACTTCTCTATTGATAAAAATAAGATTACTTCATTGACTCAGGATAGCTTTATTTCAGGATTAAATAGATGGGAAGAAGGACGTTCATTATATGATTTTTATCTGAGAGAGTGGGCAGGTGTAGATTCTCAAGATGGTTATGGTATGTGGTATAAAGATATTCTAGATGCTCAAGGGCAAGTAATCGGAAGAGAGACCACAAAGGATTATGATGAAGCGACTAGATATTATAATCAATCATCGTTGCCAAAGGTTGTAGGTGGTTTTAATACTACATTGGCATATAAGAATTTTGACTTTAGTGCTTTCTTAAATTTTAGTTTAGGTGGATATGTTTACGATAGTGATTACGCGAGTTTGATCGGTGGTATTTCTAAAGGATACCAAAGTTCTCCAGATCTAGAAAATCGCTGGCAAAAACCTGGTGATGTCACTGACATACCTATTATTTTAAATTCGAGTAACAACTTCTCATCACCGTCTTCTAGATTCTTGTATAAGAATGACTACTTGAGGTTAAAGGCTGTTACTTTAGGGTACACGCTACCAGTAGATAACCTTGGCAAGTTGAAGTTAAAGCAAGCTAGAGTATATATACAAGGAGAAAACTTATTGACTTTCCAGTCGCATAAAGGTATAGATCCAGAACAAGCGATTAACGGGGTGACGAATTACAGAGTACCTGTATCTGCTACTATATCAGTCGGTCTAAATATTAATTTTTAAAAAAGTAAACAAGTGATAAAATATATTATAAAAGGAATTGCAGTTGCACTATTAGTAGGAACTACAGTAAGTTGCTCGTCTGACTTTTTAGACGACCCAAAACCGAAAGACAGTATTTCACCTGATGTCGTTTTCGGAAGCAAAGAAGGTGCAAATGCTTTTCTTTCTGGAATTTTAAGACTTCAACGTATTTCGTTGATTAACGATGAAGCATCAGGTCTTCACAGTATATTATTTGCTAGAAGTGTGAAAGGTGCTGATTTGATACAAAAGCAGATCTGGTTTAGCAATGATTACGATTATCAAGTAAATATTAGTACTCAAACTCGTGCCAAATTTTCGTGGAGGTTGCCGTATAAGATTATTGATCAGGTAAATAATTTTATAGTAGGTGTAGAGTCTAGTACTAGTTTTAGTGCAGAGGATAAAGATGAGTTGATTGGACAAGCATTAGCTTTGAGAGGGTATTACTATTTTCAGTTAGCCATTGAGTTCGGAGAGGCTTACCTTTCTTCTCAATCGTCAGCTTACCCACCTATTTATACTAGTCCTTCAACTACACCTAACCCATTTTCGACAAAAGAAGAGTTCTTTGATCGAATTGTAACGGATTTAGAAGAAGCAAATACACGCTTAGGTAGTAATAGAATTAATAAATCTTATATTAATAAGTCTGTAGCGCAAGCTTTTTTAGCACAAGTATATCAATATATGGGGAAATGGAAATTAGCTCAAGAAAATGCTTTAGCTGCTTATGGAGGAAATATTGGTAAGGTACTAAATGCTGAGGAGTATACTAATGGGTTTGATTCAATGAATGCGACAGAGTGGCTTTGGGCTCTACCTCAGACTCCTGATCAGACAGTGTATTATCGTTCACACCCCCATGCCATGATGGATCACGTTGCTATTGCGTATCACGGTACTTTTATCAATGACAATTTTGTTAAGCTATTTAGCGCTACTGATGTGCGTAATCTTTTTAGTAATTTTTATGAAAAGCCTGAAGGTGATTGGCAAGCTTATGTGACTTCTAAGTTTAAATTTACTTTTGAAGCGGATTTACCTGTAATTCGCTATCCTGAGCTTATTCTTATTGAAGCTGAAGCAGCTTATCACTTAGGGGATGAGAAGAGAGCAATAGAACTATTAGATTATCTTCGACAAAATAGAGATATAGCTGCTAAAGTTACCACAACTAGTGGAGAGTCTTTGTTGGAGGCTATATTATTAGAGAGGAGAAAAGAGTTATATGGAGAGTGTGGAGTAGAATGGTTTGATGCCAAACGATTGTTGAGAGGCATTACTCGAACAGGAAATCACCGTACCTTAATATCTCTTCCTGCAGAAGATAAGCGCTTTCAATTGCCTATTCCACAGGAAGAATTAGATGCGAGAAATTAGAAGAGAATCTTATTTTACAGATTTTTCATTTATTTGTGTTTTGTTTACAAAAAGAGGCTATCTGGAATAGATAGCCTCTTTTTTAGATATTTTATTGTTGAGTAATCTCTCTGAACAAACCTTCTAAGTTCTTATTTTTTACTTGCATAGATAAGGTTTTTAATCCGTTATCTGAAGCGAAGTCATAGACCGTTGTACGATAGTCTTTTCCAACAGGGAAGACAAGTTCCCATTGGGTATCGTGTATGTGATTTGCTTGGATTAAATCTGGAATTCGATTAATGAATTGTATTTCTATTTTAAAGTCAAATTCTACAGCGATGACTTGTTCATTTTGCTGTTCTAATAGGGAAGTGAGTATTTGATCTGCGACAATTTTACCTTTGTTGATTATGATTACGCGTTCACAGATTGCCTCTACTTCTTGCATAATATGTGTAGATAAAAAAACAGTTTTATTCTTGCCGATTGATTTGATCAGTTCGCGAATCTCTACTAATTGATTAGGGTCTAATCCTGTTGTTGGCTCATCTAAGATCAGTACTTCAGGATCGTGTAGTAGTGCTGTAGCTAAGCCAACACGCTGTCTATATCCTTTAGATAGTTGTCCTATTTTTTTATGAGCTTCGGGTGTTAGTCCTGTCAGTTCAATGACTTCTTCTATGCGTTCTTTTTTTACCTTGTAGATATCAGCATTAAACTTTAAGTATTCACGGATGTACATGTCTAAGTATAGAGGGTTGTGCTCTGGTAGATAACCAATAGACTTCTGTACATTTCTCGCTTGTGTTTCAACATCAAAATCATTGACTAGGGCTTGTCCACTATCACTGTGGACATAAGTCGTTAGAATTTTCATCAGTGTTGATTTACCAGCACCATTGGGGCCAAGGAAACCAACAATTTGTCCATTGGGAATCGAGAAGCTAATATTGTCTAATGCTTTTTGATCGCCATATTGTTTTGTTATATTCTTGACTTGTAGAGACATTTTGTACTATTGTTTTTTAGGTGTAACAAAATTAAATATTTAATGTGAAAATCCGAGAGAAACGCTAAGGGTAATAATACCGATGACGATCAAGGAAATAATGACATACATCCAATCTTTTTCTAAGATGAAAGCTACTAGTGAAAGAACTAATCGCAAGGCAGGTGTCAAAAATAACAAGAGAATACCTAAAAAGATAATTGCTTCTCCATTTCCTTTTGAGACGTTCATAAGTACATTTTCAATGACTTGAAATAGATTGTGATCCTGTTCAATAAACGAGGAAAAGTCCACTGTATTATTGGATTGCGTAAATAAAACTAGTACACCTCCTAATAATGCTACAGATAAAGCTGTCCATACCCCATATCTTAAGACATTGCCCAAGATAGTTTGAAGATCTATATCGTTGATTTTTTTCATTTGAATTGCTTTAGAGGTTACCCATTATTCCATTGTACATCATATTAATTGCTAAAGCTAGAATAAGGAAAGCGAAGAAGGTCTTTAGTTTTTTAGGATTGGCTTTCATCAGTACTTTTGCTCCTGCCATTGCACCTAGTAGAACACCGATGATGACAGGCATACAAATGCTTGGTTTGATATATCCTTTTTGTAAGTAGATGACTGAGCTTGCTATAGCGGTTACTCCCATCATGAAGTTGCTTGTCGTTGTCGATACTTTAAAAGGAACTTTCATTATAGTATCCATGGCAATAACCTTAAAGGCTCCTGACCCTATTCCCAAAAGTCCTGACATCATACCTGCTAGTCCCATCATGCTAAATCCACCGAGAATATTTTTCATACCATAGTGAACTTTCTCTCCAGTAGGCGTAGGGTAGTTACTGTTTAATTTTAGTTGAGTAGCTAATTTAGAAGATTCGTTTGGTAAAACTAAGTGATCTTCTTTTTTGCGAAGGGAGTTAATGGCTGAAAAAGTTAGTGTGATACCAAAGATTACTGCGAGAATTGAGGTCGGTGCATTCGTTGAAATAATGGCTCCTGCTACGGCTCCTGCTGTGGTTGCCATTTCTAGAAACATTCCAAGACGCATATTGGTAATCCCTTCTTTGACGTAAGCAGATGCTGAACCCGATGAGGTGGCAATCACGGCTACTAAGGCTGTTCCTATTGCATAGTGCATATCTACGCCTAAAAAGACAGATAGTAGAGGAATGATAATAATCCCTCCTCCTAAACCAGACAACGATCCTATAAACCCTGCAGCAAATGCACCTAAGAACATGATTAGGGTAAAGGTTAATAAAGTCATTTGTTTCGTTTTATTGATTTATGGGTTAAAAGTACTTATTTATAAATAATAAATGATTTTAAAACACAATTATCTAATTCTTTAGTGTAAATTGTAATCCTTTTTTGAGTATTATATTGTAATTTACACTCAATTAAAATCGTTAGTAATGTAATTAAAAATTTAAACCAATGGAAAAACTAGATGTAAACAAGGATTGGTTGTCTTTATTTCAGGGACAAAACCCAGCTATAATAGCGGGACCTTGTAGTGCAGAAACACCAGAACAAGTTATGAGAATTGCGAAATCTTTACCCAAAGAGGTAAAAGTCTATCGCGCCGGAATATGGAAGCCTCGTACTCGTCCAGGTGGATTTGAAGGTGTTGGAGCCATTGGATTAAAATGGTTGCAACAGGTAAAAGCCGAAACTGGTATGCTATTAGCAACTGAAGTTGCTACAGCAGAACATGTACAGTTGTGTTTAGAGCACGATATCGACATTTTGTGGATCGGTGCGCGTACTGCTGTAAATCCTTTCGCTGTTCAGGAATTAGCAGATGCTTTGCAAGGGACAGATAAAATTGTCTTAATTAAAAACCCTGTTAATCCAGATTTAGCGTTATGGATGGGAGGCGTTGAACGCCTTGCTAAAGCTGGAATTAAAAAATTAGGTGTAATCCACAGAGGATTTAGTACTTATGAAAAAACTAAGTATAGAAATAATCCAGAATGGCAAATACCATTAGATTTAAAGTTACATTTGCCAAATATTCCAATTTTCTGTGATCCATCGCATATTACAGGGAATAGAAATAAGATTCTAGGAGTATCTCAACAGGCACTTGATTTGAACTTTGAGGGATTAATGATTGAAACACATTGTGATCCTGAAAATGCTTGGAGTGATGCCGCTCAACAAGTAACGCCTGAACAACTATCTGATATCATCGCTAGTTTAAAGGTTAGAAATGTGACTGATGATACAGAAGATTTCTTACAGCGTATTCAAGGCTTGCGTATTCAGATTAACGATATGGATAGTAAGTTATTGGACTTGTTAAGAAAACGTATGGCAATTTCGGATGCAATTGGTATGTTAAAGAAAGAAAAGAACGTAGCTGTATTCCAACAAGATAGATGGACTAAAATTTTGGATAAGATGCAGGAAGAAGGTAAACATATTGGATTTACAGAAGAGTTTATTACCAATATTTATACGGCTATTCACCAGGAATCTATCCATAGACAAGATAAGATTATTAATAAATAAGAATAAGTAAGCTAAAAGTTAAGTATGAAGGGAATCGTTTACAAATCAACAGGTAGTTGGTATTCGGTTAAAAGTGAAGAAGGTGAGTTTTATGACTGCCGTATTAAAGGGAAGTTCCGTATCAAAGGAATTAAGAGTACAAATCCTTTAGCAGTTGGCGACCATGTGCAGTTCGAGTTAGAGACGAATAACGATGTAACTACTGGGGTGATTAATGTGATCGAGCCTCGAAAAAATTACATTGTCCGTAAATCGGTAAACTTATCAAAACAAGTACACATTATTGCTTCTAATATTGATATTTTGTTTTTGATTGTTACTATTGACAATCCCGTGACGACCACTAGTTTTATCGATCGCTTCTTAGTGACTGCAGAAGCCTATGGCATCAAGACAATTTTGGTGTTTAATAAAGTTGATACTTTTTCTGAAGAAGCTTTAGATGAGCAGCTTTATTTACAGTATCTATATAGCCAGATTGGTTATGAGTGTTTACGTGTGTCTGCTTTGACAGGTAAGGGGATTGATGAAATAAAAGAGCGTATGAAGGGGAATGTCTCAATGTTTTCTGGACATTCTGGAGTAGGAAAGTCTACGTTGATTAATGCCATTGAACCTGGACTTAATTTAAAGACAGCTAAGATCTCTGAGCAACACCAACAAGGGCAACATACAACTACTTTTGCTGAAATGTTTGAATTATCATTTGACGCACAGATTATTGATACACCTGGTATTAGAGGTTTCGGAATTGTAGATATGGAACCTCAAGAAGTGGGAGATTATTTTCCTGAATTCTTTGCTTTAAAAGATCAGTGTAAGTTTAATAATTGTTTGCATAGAGAAGAACCTTATTGTGCCGTTAAGGAAGCTTTAGACGATGATTTATTGTCTTGGTCGAGGTACAAGAGTTATATTCAAATCCTTGATGGAGAAGAAGAGAACTATCGAACAGATGTTTATAAAGATGGAAAAAACCAAGACGAATAGTCTTGGTTTTTTTGTTTAAAGATGTTTTTTCTTATTTCAGACGTTGCCTTTTACGTACAAGACCAGATCAAAACTCAGCAGACAGTTTTTATAATGTAAATACCTTCATAGATATTCTCCAAGAGCTTATTGTTTTTTAATTTCTCACAAGAGATTTTTTACTTTATAATTATGTTAATTATTCGCTGTTCTGCTTTTATTTTGTACTGGTAAAGTATGGCGTTTACGAAGCTAAAATAAGTAACATATTAGAAGATCTGTGTCTATTAATGAGGTTGTTGTGAAAAATATAATTTCAATTTAAAGGGTAAATTATCTTGAAAAAAGTTCTTTTCTTAACGTGAAGTTGTAGTTAAGATTAGTTTGAAAATAGCTGTGCGTTAATCGTAAGATAGTTAAAAATGACTTTTAATTTTGCTATATTTAATTTATATAGAGTTAGTTATGTTTTAGTTAAGGCAATTTTTTTTGATTTGTTCGAACCAAATTCCTAAGAGGTGTTTTACGGAGTTACATCTAGTGATTTATGAAAATTAGATTTATTGTCCGTGTATGTGGAGAGATTCGAGCAGAATGAGTGCAGTATGCTTGACCTTTTCTTGCCAAGGAAGTCCTTTTTGGGGCTATAGTGCAGGTATACTGCAAGAATACCTCAATCTTGGCAACAAATAAGGATATTAAGAAGACAAAAAGAGCTCAATTGAAAAGGTTATGGCTAATACCGGGAATATTTGTTAGATTACATATTTTTTGTTGACATCAAGTAAGATAAAAGCACAAGATAACTCAAGTCTTGTACTTTGTTTTTAGTATAGAATGACGTACTTTTCTACTTTCATTGAAAAGGATCGTTTATATGAAGTATATTGTAATGATTAGCTTGTTTTTGCTTAGCACTTTTAGTGTTCAAGGACAAGAAAATACAGATGAGGTAACTAAGCAAGAATTACTAGAGACAAAGAATGTACTCTTTCCAGAAGCAGAGGCTGTAGTTCTTGATGAGCAAATAAATGTGCTATTTGATATTAATAATTACGATGGTAATTATGTTGTTGGTCACGAGGTCAAGAGAAAAGTAAAAGTATATAACTCTACAAGCTTAGATAAGGTAGCTTTTCGCGTCTCTTATTTTGTTAAGGGTGTGTATAAAGAAGATGCAGTTATTGAAGAGGTGTTGATTTACAGTTTACAAGGTAATGAAATAGTGAAACGCAAGCTGACCAATAAAGATTATACACTGAATAAGGAGGCAGATGACTTTCGCGAATGGACAGTGACGTTTAAAGATATTAAAGCGGGTAGCATTATTGTCTATCGCTACACCAAAGTAAGTGAGAATCTAGATGTATTACCTCAATGGGAAATCCAAGGAGAATTGCCTAAAATAGTATCTACATATTCACTGCGTGTGCCCGAATATTTTACCTATCAGATGTATCAATATGGTCAAAATAAGATACAGAGTACTGAGAAGGAAGAAGACGTGAGATATGGAGGTAGTCTGCTAGGAGGAAGTAAGGTCAAATCTCTAGTGAAGGTTATGCAAGTGAAAGAGGTGGCTGCATTTGAAGAGGAGGCGTATATGGATAATGTCTTGAATTATAAAGATCAGGTTCGTTTTGATTTGAAGACGGTGAAGTTTCCAGGGATGAAGGAGCAAGAGGTTTTAGTGAACCAAAAGAGCTTTATAGAGGCGTTTCAGAAAGATAAGCGTTTTTGGAAGAATATAGAAGAAGATAAGTATTACCGAAAACTATTAAATGTAGAAGAGTTACAATTAAAAAATGAGCTGGACAGAAGTGCAGAGTTATTAGCCTTTGTTCAAGACAAAGTAACTTGGAACGGTATGTATAGTATCTATCCACAAGAGAGGGTAAAAACTGCCTTCTACAAAGGAACAGGAAACTCGGCAGATATTAATATGATTCTGGTTTCGATGTTGAGGTATACAGGTATAGAGGCAAATCCATTATTGGTTCGTACGCGAAGTGCAGGTAAGCAACGCGATTGGCAATCAGTCTACTTCAATACCTTGCTTGCTTTGATTAAAGTAGAGGGACAATATTATACATTAGATGCATCGAGTAAGCAGTCGTCTCTAGGGATTATTCCTATTGACAATCTAAATGACGAAGCTGTTATGATTAAAGAGAACGGAGTTAATGTAAGTTTACGTCTTACGCCTACGATTTTATCTAATCGACAAGAGCTTTACCAGTTATCTTTGAGTGCAGCGGGTATAATTAGTGGAGGTGGAGTTTATACTTATGATAATTATGAGTCTATATTCATTAGAGAGCGCATGAATCAAGCAGGTGAATTCTTTTTCAAAAGAGGTTTAGAATACACTTTAGGAGGCGCACGAATTTCTGCTTTAGACTTTAAAAAGCAGACTACTGCTTCGGTAAATAAAACACGTATTGCTTTTGAGCTGTCTAAGGCTAATGCAACATTTAATTTTGGGAATAAACAGTTTATAAATTTGTTTCAGTTTTATGATGTGAAGGTAAATCCATTTGAATCTTTAGAAAGGAAATTTCCTGTTAATTTTGCTTATCCTAATACATATACTTACAGTGTCCAATTAAAATTACCGGAAGGATACAGAGTAGTAGAGCTTCCTTCTGATAAAGAATGGAAAAATCAGGAAAATGGATTGTCATTCAAATTAAAATACACGGATAAAAAAGAGACAGTGGAAGCTGTGTTGTTAGTTGGAAAAAAAACTGTTGAAATAGCTGCCTCTCAATATTCGAAAGTTAGAGAGATGTATCAGTTATTGTTTGAGAAACTACAGGAGCAAGTGGTCATTGAACGCATAGATTAGTTGTTGTAAAAGGAATAAATGGTTTCTAAACTTCTTTTTAAATAAAATTTAAAAGGGAGCAAATAATGAAAATAGTAAGTTTGTATAGATACAAAAAAAGTAAAATAGATTGAGAACAGTAATACAACGTGTGCAGGAAGCATCAGTTACCGTTGACGGAAACGTTATCGGTCAGATTAGTCAGGGGCTATTAGTATTGGTGGGTATTGAAGAAATCGATACACAACAAGATATTGATTGGTTGTCCGGAAAGATAGTTAATTTACGCATTTTTGAAGATGAAGAAGGAGTAATGAATAAGTCAGTGAAAGATATCGGAGGAGAGATACTCGTGGTTAGTCAGTTTACTTTGCACGCTTCGACAAAAAAAGGAAATAGGCCTTCGTATATTCGGGCAGCAAAGCCAGACTTTGCTATTCCGATGTATGAGCAATTCGTCAAAAAAGTTGAAGAGGATCTAGGAAAGCAAGTACAGACAGGAATGTTTGGTGCAGATATGAAAGTGCGATTGCTGAATGATGGACCAGTTACTATTAGTATAGATACACAAAATAAAGAATAATGAATACATTAGTGAAATATAGTTTTTTTACCATAATCTATGTGGTATTAACGTGGTTTATTTCAGATGAAGTGAGTTGTGCTTTTTCTGGAGATGAGATTTGTTTAATGAATTTCGTTGTAAAGTATGTCATCTTTATGGCATTAATGATCATTTACGATAAGTGGATAAAGAAACTAATATTTAAAAAAAAGTAAAGAAATGAATATACAAGACGCACAGCAAGCAGTAGATAACTGGATTAAAGAACATGGAGTTCGTTATTTTAATGAATTGACGAATATGGCTCAACTGACAGAGGAAGTAGGAGAGGTTGCTCGTATTATCGCTAGACGCTATGGAGAGCAGTCCGAAAAAGAGAGCGATAAAAATAAAGATTTAGGAGAGGAGTTGGCAGATGTAGTATTTGTCGTGATGTGTTTAGCTAATCAGACAGGAGTGAATTTACAAGAAGCTTTTGATAAAAAGATGGACTTGAAAACCAAACGTGATCACGATCGTCATCACAATAATGAAAAATTAAAATAAACAAAATACTAGATTATAGTGAAAGTATTACTTCCTCACATTCGATTGACTTCGGATCAACAAGTTGTTATATCAGGTAGTAAATCTGAGAGTAATCGATTGTTGATTCTACAAGAGCTTTTTGATGATTTAATCATTGATAATATTTCTGACGCAGATGATGTTCAGGCGATGCAGCGTGCATTAGCCTCTACGGGTGATGTGATAGATGTGCATCATGCAGGAACTACGATGCGTTTTTTGACGGCCTATTACGCTTTGTGTACAGAACGTCACTTGACACTTACGGGTAGTAACCGCATGCAGGAAAGACCGATAGGAGTATTAGTAGATGCATTAAAGCAATTGGGAGCAGACATTACTTACGAAAAAAAAGAAGGGTATCCACCTCTTCGTATAAAAGGTCATGTCTCCAGAGGAGGAAATATTACACTACCCGCAAATATAAGTAGCCAATACATCACTGCACTGATGTTGATAGGAGCGAAACTTTCTGAGGGAGTAACACTAGATTTAATAGGTGATATTACCTCTAGGCCTTATATAGAGATGACATTGCAGTTGTTAGACCAATTGGGAGCGCAGACACACTTTGAAGAGAATAGTATTGTTGTAAAACCAATTCAGCAGGTAGCATCTACTCATTTTACTGTAGAGTCAGACTGGTCATCAGCTTCTTATTTTTATTCTATGATAGCTTTATCGCCAGTTGGAACGACTATTCGACTAAAGAGTTATAAGAAAAATAGTTTACAAGGAGATAGTAAGGTTGCTTTCTTATATGAGCAACTGGGTGTTGATACGCAGTATACAGTAGATGATATTGTACAATTGACAAAAGTAGCAGAAGCAAAGTCAGATTTTCAGGCGGACTTAATTGAAACCCCCGATTTAGCACAGACGATTGCAGTAAGTTGTTTTGGATTAGGGGTATCTTGTACATTGACAGGGTTACATACTTTAAAGATAAAAGAGACAGACCGCTTGTTAGCATTGCAAAACGAATTAACGAAGTTGGGTGCAGAGGTGACGATAAATGAGGCTAGTTTGCAGATTGAAAAGGCTGATTGTCTTCAAGCGATGGTAACAATCGATACCTATCAAGATCATCGTATGGCTTTAGCTTTTGCACCTCTGGCATTAAAAGTGCCAATAGTGATAAATGAGGCAGAAGTAGTTACGAAATCCTATATAAAATATTGGCAAGACCTCCAAAAGATAGGTTTCCAAGTAGAAGAACAATAAGGGAAAAAGAAAAAAGTGATCAAATACTTGACAACCCCTATATTGAGATTGTATATTTGCAGACTATTTTTGCAATTGCAAAAGTCTTTGTGTAATTAAAATATTAAAAGCGTATTCGATGAAGTTATCAAACTTTAATTTTGATTTGCCAGCTGAGTTATTAGCAGAGTTCCCATCTGAGAATAGAGATGAGGCACGTTTAATGGTAGTAGACCGTAAAACTGGAAACATAGAACATAAATTATTTAAAGACTTAATCGACTATTTTGACGAAGGAGATGTAATGGTGTTAAACAACACGAAAGTATTTCCTGCACGTCTTTACGGAAACAAAGAAAAGACTGGGGCTAGAATTGAGGTATTCTTATTAAGAGAGCTTAATGCAGAGCAACGTCTATGGGATGTTTTAGTTGATCCAGCTCGTAAAATACGTATTGGAAATAAATTGTATTTTGGTGATGATGATTCACTAGTGGCAGAGGTGATTGACAACACGACGTCAAGAGGTAGAACATTACGCTTTTTATACGATGGATCTTATGAAGATTTCAGATTCAAATTACAAGAATTAGGAGAAACACCAATTCCTAAATATATCAATAGAGAAGTAGTACCAGAAGATGCAGATAGATATCAAACAATCTATGCAACAGAAGAAGGTGCAGTAGCAGCTCCAACAGCAGGGCTACACTTCTCAAAGCATTTAATGAAGCGTTTAGAGATTAAGGGAGTAAAATTTGCTGAGGTGACTTTACACATTGGATTAGGAACATTTAATCCAGTAGAGGTAGAGGATTTATCAAAACATAAAATGGATTCGGAAGAAATGTTTGTAAACCAAGAATGTTGTGATACTGTGAATGAAGCGAAGTTAAATAAGAAACGTGTTTGTGCTATTGGTACGACATGTATGCGCGCTTTAGAAAGTTCAGTTTCTTCAAACCAAACATTGAACCCATTCGTAGGTTGGACAAATAAGTTTATCTTCCCTCCTTATGATTTCAGTATTGCAAATTGTATGGTAACTAATTTCCATATGCCTAAGTCAACACTGTTGATGATGATTTCTGCTTTTTGTGGACATGATTTAATGATGAAAGCTTACGATTTAGCAGTTAAAGAGAATTATAAATTCTATTCTTACGGAGATGCAATGCTAATCCTATAGTAAGCAATAGTTTTCTTACAAATAGAAAAACCAGTTTAATCAGTTGATTAAGCTGGTTTTTTCGTTTGTAGTGAATATGATAGGATTAAGCGAAAAATAGTATATTTATAAAAACTAAAAAAGACCAATTATGACATTTGAAAATACTTTGCACTTTGCAAAACAACTCGATTTACAAGATCCATTAGCTAATTATAAAGAGGTGTTTAATTTTCCGAAGGTTAATGGGAAGTCTGTAATCTATTTTACAGGAAATTCATTAGGACTACAACCAAAGATAGCTGTTGATTATGTAAATGAGGTGATGAAAGATTGGGCTGAATTGGCTGTAGAAGGACACTTTTATGCACATAAGCCGTGGTGGGATTACCACGAGCGCTTGTGTACTCCTCTGGCAAAAGTAGTGGGAGCACTGCCTTCAGAAATTACTGTAATGAATACATTGACGGTCAATTTACATTTGCTTTTAGTTTCATTTTACAAACCAACGACAACTCGATATAAAGTTATCTGTGAAGAAAAAGCTTTTCCAAGTGATCAATATTTACTGCAAACACATTTAGCCTCTGTAGGGATTAATCCATCAAAAGCCATCGTAGAGGTTAAGCGCAGACCAGGAGAACACAATTTGCGATTGGAAGATGTGTTGGCTACAATAGATGAGGTAGGCGATGAATTGGCATTGGTTTTTATGGGGGGAATAAACTATTATACAGGGCAAGTGTTGCCTATGAAGGAAATAACGGCTTATGCACAGGCTAAAGGAGCAATAGTAGGCTGGGATTTAGCCCATGCGGCCGGAAATATAGCGCTGGATCTACACGAGTGGAATGTTGATTTTGCTGCTTGGTGCAGTTATAAATATATGAATGCGGGGCCTGGTAATGCTTCAGGGTGTTTTATACATGAACGCTATCACAGTGATACCTCTTTGAATCGCATAGGTGGTTGGTGGGGACACAACAAGGAAAGGCGTTTTTTGATGGAGCAAACTTTTGATCCGATAACCAATGCTAATGGTTGGCAAATAAGCAATCCTCCTATTTTAAGTTTGGCTCCTTATCTAGCGTCTTTACAGCTCTTTGAAGAGGTAGGAATGGAGGCGCTTATCGCTAAAAGAGATAGAATAACAGCGTATTTAGCTTTTGTGTTAGCAGATATTGCAAAGCAAGAAAATACGACGTATGAGATCATAACACCAGAACAACCAGAGGAAAGAGGGAGTCAGTTGTCTGTATTTTTACATGGAAAAGGGAAAAATTTGTTTAATTATTTAATGAAGAATGGGGTTATTGTAGATTGGCGTGAACCTAATGTTGTTCGCCTCGCTCCAGTTCCGTTTTACACCTCATATGAGGATATTTACAACTTTGGACAAATCTTGATCCAATCAAGCAAAGAAATATAGCTTGATCGGCTATAGGGAGATAAAATTATAGTTATAAATTTGCAGAAATAAATTAGTAAACGCAATGTCAACGAAACAGCAAAAGATAGACAGCTTTGATCCTTCACAACCAGGATTAGCAGACGCGACAATATATGGTCTTCCATTCACATCGGAAGAAAGTGAAATAGTAGTAGTACCTGTGCCTTGGGAGGTAACAGTGAGTTATGGAGCAGGAGCATCTGAAGGACCAGAGGCAATTTTGGAAGCATCTTATCAAGTGGATTTACTTCATCAGCAATACCCTGATTTATGGAAATTAGGAATTTATTTTGACGAGGCTCCAGCACATTGGTTGAATAATAGTGAAGAATTTAAAGCATTAGCACAGCCTATCATTGAAGCTTTAGAGAATGGTGTAGATATTCGTCAAGAAGAAGAGCTCCAACAAGATTTGAACACCATTAATAAAGCTTGTGATCAGTTGCATAAAGAAGTAGAGGAGCGAGTGGATTACTGGATGAAGCAAGGAAAAAAGGTAGTCCTATTAGGAGGAGATCACAGTACTCCTTTAGGGTATTATCGTTCACTAGCTAAGGTACATGATTCATTTGGTATCTTACACTTTGATGCACATATGGATTTGCGCGATGCTTATGAAGGATTTACCTATTCGCATGCATCAATTATGTTTAATACCTTGAAGATTGAAGCAGTGAAAAAGATTGTTCAAGTTGGAATTCGCGATTTTTGTGAGCAAGAAGTAGCAGTGGTACAAGCGTCAAATGGACGTGTGTTAGTACATACTGATGCTGATCTGAAGAAAGATGAATTTGAAGGAATGTCATGGAAACAAAAATGCGATCAGATAATCGAATCACTACCTGCGAAAGTAGCCGTTAGTTTTGATATTGATGCGTTGCTAGCTTGGTATTGTCCAAATACAGGAACTCCAGTGGCAGGAGGTTTAACTTATGAACAAGCAACTTATATGTTGACTCGTCTATCCTTATCAGGCAAGGAAATTATAGGAATGGACTTAGTAGAAGTAGCACCAGGAGAAGATGATTGGGATGGAAATGTGGGTGCTAGATTATTGTTCCACATGTGTGGAGCTTTTGCTAAATCACAAGGTTTAGCTGTAGGGAATGAAATTGTATTTCAAAAGTAAAATATAGCATCTTTTAAAGATAAGAGTCCTTTATGGGCTCTTATTTTTTTATTAGGTAGATAGTAAAACGCTGACATAAATAGTAAGTAGATGAAAAGTATAGCAGTAGTGGGGAGTGGCCTGGTAGGAATAGTATTAGCAATTAGTTTAAAGAAAAAGGGCTTTGATGTAGAAGTTTATGACCGTAGTCCTGATATTCGAAATATTGATTTTAAAGGAAGATCGATTAACCTAGCTATGTCAACACGTGGTTGGAAGATATTGAAAGAGATAGGAATTGAAAAAGAAGTTAAGGCATTGGGAATACCAATGTATCAACGTGCTATACATACAGAAAACGGAGAAATCGTTAAACAACCTTATAGTGTTGATGGTGAGTCTGCAATATGGGCTATTTCGAGAGGAAAACTAAATAAGGAACTGATAGCGATAGCAGAGCGATATGGAGTTGTTTTTCACTTTAATACACCTGTGTGGGATGTTGATTTAGACAAGGGATACTTGTATACAGCAGCTACTGAGAAAGATGAATGGAAAGGCATAGCTCACGATGTTATTTTTGGAGCAGATGGAGCGTATTCTCGTGTTAGAGGTAGAATGCAAAGACAGAGCCGATTTGAATACCAACAATCCTATTTACATTTGGGGTATAAAGAATTTATTATAGAAGCAGATGATCTCGGTAAATATAAATTACTTCCGAATTATTTTCATATTTGGCCAAGAAAGGACTTTATGTTTATTGCTTTAGCAAATACAGATGGCTCATTTACTTGTACGTTATTTATGCCTTATGAGGGAGAGGTGTCGTTTAGTGCTATTCAGACAGCGGAACAGGTAGACGTTTTTTTTGAGCGCTATTTTCAGGAGATAAAGGAATTGATACCCTGTTTTGTAAAAACATATCAAGAAAATCCAGTAAATTCATTAGTAACAATGAAATGTTTTCCTTGGGTGTATGAAGGAAAAGTGGCATTGATTGGCGATGCAGCTCATGCGGTAGTTCCTTTTTATGGACAAGGATTAAACGCAGGTTTAGAAGATGTCTATGTATTGAATAAGATTATTGAAGAGCAAAAAGAAATCAATTGGGATACTATATTTGAAATTTACCAAACAGAAAGGAAGCCTAATGGAGATGCTATAGCAGAGTTATCTTATCGAAATTTTAAAGAAATGAGTGAATCAACAGCAGATGCTATGTTTATACTGCGAAAGCAGATTGAAGTATGGTTTGCACAAAAGCACCCAAACTCATGGTTGCCTTTGTATGACCGAGTAACATTTAGCTCTGATAGCTATGTACAAGCATTAGAGTTGGGGGATAGACAACGCAAAATTATGGATGAGATTATGGCAACTGAAAATATAGAGTCTTTGTGGGATTCAAGTTTTATAGAGCAAGAAATATTGAAAAGATTGTAATAAAAAAGAGAAGCAACGGCTTCTCTTTTTTATTGATTAAAGGACTATTTACGTCCTTTACTGTTTAGTATTTTACTTAGGATACCAAAAGCACCACGGATAAATGTAGCACTTGTAACAACTTTTAAAATCCCTTTGGTCAATTCACTGCTTTCTGATTTTTCAATGGTTTTGTTTGTGGGTTTCTTAGTTTGCGTTTTTTCGTTTTCTAACTGATTTAATTTTGCAGTTAGAATTTCATAAGCACTTTCTCTGTCAAAATATTCATTATACTTTTTAGTAAGTTTAGAGTGACTGATAATAGTGTTGATTTCAGCAGGGGATAAAATATCCATTCTACTCATAGGAGCTCT
Source organism: Myroides pelagicus (assembly GCF_009711055.1). Taxonomy (GTDB): domain Bacteria; phylum Bacteroidota; class Bacteroidia; order Flavobacteriales; family Flavobacteriaceae; genus Flavobacterium; species Flavobacterium pelagicum. The sequence goes on along the minus strand of NZ_WMJY01000019.1, from coordinate 31,170 downwards.
CAAAGCACACACGGCAAGAGGAGTAGGGATTCCTTTCTCATTTAATGCGGTAACTAAAGCATCACCAGTACCTAATTGAGTAATAATTTCATTAGTAGTATAAAATTCGGTTGAAGGGAAGTTCTCAGAAGCCGTTTTTATTGCTTTTCTGTCTTTTTCAGTAAAAGCGCGTAAAGCATGTTGTATTTTCAAACCTAATTGCGAAAGTACACCACTAGGAATATCCGTAGGTGTCTGAGTAATGAAATAGATACCAATACCTTTTGATCGAATTAGTTTGATAATTGTTTCGATTTGATTTAGCAACGTTTTGCTAGCTTCATTAAAGATTAAATGAGCTTCATCAATAAAAATAACTAATTCAGGTTGACCGCTGTCTCCTTGTTCTGGCATTTGCGAATAAACTTGAGCTAGTAAGTTAAGCATAAAGGTAGAAAACAGTTTAGGCTTGTCTTGAATATCTGTAAGGCGAAGAATATTTATATAACCTTGTCCTTGGTCGTTTACACGCATTAAGTCAGCAATATCAAAAGCAGGTTCCCCAAAGAATAGATCAGCTCCTTGTTGTTCAAGTTCAATTAATCTTCGAATAATAGCTCCAGTGGAAGCAGCAGATATCCTTCCGTAATCAGCTTCAATTTCTTGTTTACCTTCATTAGTAAGATACTGTAGAGTCTTTTTAAAATCTTTAAGATCTAGTAGAGGTAGCTGGTTGTCATCACAGTATTTAAAAATCAGAGAAACAATACCACTTTGTGTGTCGTTTAACTCTAGAATTCTACTGAATAGGATAGGGCCAAACTCAGTAAGGGTGGCTCTTAGTCGAACACCGTTTTGTTCAGAGATAGACATTAGCTCAACAGGGAAAGCCTGAGGAACAAAAGGCAAGTTCATTTGTGCATGTCTATTTTTTATGAAGTCATTTTCAGTACCAGCTTGCGCAATACCACTAAAATCCCCTTTTATATCCATCATTAAGACCGGAATACCTTTGGCAGATAGTTGTTCGGATAAAACTTGTATGGTCTTTGTTTTACCAGTACCAGTAGCACCTGCTATAAGTCCATGTCTATTGATGGTCTTTAAAGGGATATTAATAAAGTGATCAGCTTGAATTGTATTGTCTAATTTAGCAGTACCAATGGTGATAAAGTCACCTTTACAAGAGTAGCCATTAAGGATAGTTTCAGAAAAGTTCGCTGTTTTCATAGTCAATTTAGGAATGTGAAATTTTTCATACCTTAGTCCAAAGATAAAGTGGAGTAAAATTACAAAATCTTTAATTTAGAAATGTTAAAGTTGCAGGTTGTGTAAATTTCCATAAGGAATATTTCATTAAGAGTTGTTATCTTTACCTAGACTTAACATTTTCTTTTAACACGATGTTGTTAAATTATTTTATTGTTAAATGAAACGGATTAAATTTAAAAATGTGTTTTTTAATTTTTTTATTTCGTGTAAAAACATAAATTTGCGACTCTCATAAGTTCTAAAAGAGAAAAAGTAATAAGTAATAATTGAAAAAAAAAAGAATTAAATTTTAAAAAGATGACAAACGTATCAAACGAATCAGTTGAGAAAAAAAGTTCTAGTTCAGGAGCAAGTAGAGTAATTGCATCATTAGCAGTTGCATTTTGTTTAATCTTTGGATACATTATCTGGAAGTATGTAATGGGAGCACCTGCAAACTTCGAAAATGGAGATCCAAATGGACATCCACTTCCTGGAAACTTTTTAGGGATGGTATATAAAGGAGGAATTGTAGTAGCTGCGTTAATTGGATTATTAACAATGACTGTAGTTTTCTCAATCGAGAGATTCTTAGTGATTTCTAAAGCATCAGGAAAAGGAAATGTAAGTGCTTTCGTACAAGATATCCAAGGTAAAATCAATGCTGGACAAATTAACGAAGCAATGGACGCATGTGATGCTCAAAAAGGGTCAGTAGCTAACGTAGTGAAAGCTGGATTGATCAAGTATGAGGAAATGAAAAAAGAAGGATACAATAGTGAAGAAGCTACAGAAGCGATTCAGAAAGAAATCGAAGAAGCTACTACATTAGAGATGCCAATGTTAGAAAGAAATATGATTGTATTGGCTACATTAGTATCAATTGGTACATTAGTTGGATTATTAGGTACAGTAACAGGTATGATTAAAGCGTTCTCAGCTTTAGCAACGTCTGGTACTCCTGACTCTGCAGCATTAGCAACAGGTATTTCTGAGGCGTTAGTTTGTACTGCAACAGGTATTGGTACTTCAACATTAGCTATTGTAATGTATAACTCATTTACTACTAAAATTGATAGATTAACATACTCTATTGACGAGGCTGGATTTGCTATTACTCAATCTTACAGAAGATTCAAAGGGTTAGTAAAGTAATTCGAAGTTAAGTTAAATAAAGTATTAATGTATTAAGACTTGTTAGCAAGACTTAATCAAAAGATCTAATCAATGGCAAAAGGTAAAATGAAAAAGAAAAGTATGAGAGTGGATATGACCGCGATGTGTGACGTGTCATTCTTACTTTTAACTTTCTTCGTATTAACTTCTACAGCTAAACTTCCGGAGCCATTACCAGTAGATACACCAAATTCAACAGTACAAACTAAATTACCTGAGAGTAATTTAGCAACTGTAACAATCGGTGAAGGTAAAGTGTTCTTCGGAGTGCTAGGAAAAGAAGACCGTAAAGCTACCCTTGAAAAAATGGGAGAGCGTTACAATATGACTTTTAGTGAAGAAGAAAAGCAAGCATTTTCATATTTGGAAGGAATCGGATCTCCAATGAATGAATTAAAAGGCTTTTTGAGTTTGCCAGCGGATGTTCGTACTAAACAAAGTGCGGCACAAAAAGGTATACCAACAGATTCACTAGATAATCAATTAAAAGATTGGGTTCAATGTGCACGTATTGTTGCTAAAGAAAAAAACTCCCTAGTCTTAAACGTTGCTATCAAAGGAGACGCTGAAGAGGCTTATCCGCAAGTTAAAAAAGTTATGGACATTCTTCAGGAACAAAGAGTAAACAAGTTTTTCTTGGTTACTGGTTTAAGAAATGAAGATTTTTAATCATTAAAAGAGACTGTAAATGGCTGAATTAAATACAGGTGGCGACGATAAAGGGAAAAAAGTAAGAAGTAAGAAGCAGAATTCCGGAGTAGATTTAACTGCGATGGTTGACTTAGCGTTCTTATTAATTACGTTCTTTATGTTGACTACCTCAATGAATAAGCCTCAATCTATGAACTTGGCGATGCCTGATAAATCTGAAGAAGTTCCTCAAGAGGAAAAAATTAAGGTTGACGAGAATCGTACATTAACAGTTCTAATTGGAGGCGATAATAAAATGAAGTGGTTCATGGGTATGCCCACTACACCATTAGAAGGTCCTACAGAGTCTACTTATGGAAAAGAAGGGATTCGTAAGATTTTACTAAATAAAAATAAAGAAGCGAAAGCTTATTCACAAGATGTGGAGAAAGGATTAATCGTAATTATTAAAGCTAGTGAAAACGCAACTTATAATAATTTGATTGATATATTGGATGAGATGGCAATTGCAAACATAGGAACATATGCAATTGTTGATATTACTCCAGAAGAAGTTGAAATGTTAGGTGAGAATTAATTAACGTCCTAGAAGGATAATAAAAAGAAATTATGTCAAAATTAAATATCTTTAAAAAAGATTGGCTTGATATTGTTTTCGAAGGACGTAACAAATCTTACGGAGCATATGAGCTTAGAGCTACTAACCCTAAAGTTACTACATTAGCACTAATTGGAGGAATTGGTTTATTTTCATTAGCCATTCTTTCTCCTAGAGTTTTTGGAGAACTAGGGAAAGAGCGCAATAAAGGAATAGATAAAGAGGTAGTTATTCAAACTATCGAAATGCCGGATGTGGAATTACCACCACCACCACCACCACCACCGCCAGTGGAAGAAACTCCACCGCCACCACCACCAGCTGTAAAATCAGTAAACGATACGAAGAAATTTACTGAACCAGTTGTTGATAAAAAGGAGAATGCGAGTGAGGAACCACCGAAGCAAGAGGAGTTCAAGGATGATGTTGATCCTGGACAAAAAGATGCAGAGGGGGATAAAGAAAAAGGTGAAATTAAAACAGGTGAAAGCACTGGAGATGCTGATAAGGATGATAAACCAGAAGAAGATCCAAATACAGTATTCGTAGCTGTACAACATCAAGCTTCTTATCCTGGAGGTATGCCAGCATTCCAAAAGCAGTTTATTAGTCGCTTTAGAACGCCTGATATTGATTCATCTACAAGACGTATCCAAGTTATTGTTCAGTTTATCGTAGAGAAAGACGGTTCATTAACAGATATTAAAGTTCTTCGTGACCCAGGTTATGGAGCAGGTAGAGAAGCAGTACGTGTATTAAATGGTATGCCTAAATGGAAACCAGCACAGCAGAACGGAAGAACAGTTCGTTCTCAGTTTACATTACCAATTACAATTCAAGTACAATAGTATGTTGAACAATAATTCAAAACAGAAATCGCTATTGCAGCGGTTTCTGTTTGTTTTTGGCTTTTTCTTCTTTTTGTTATATGTAGGTTTAGGACTTACTTTGATTCTGTGGAAGGATATGCCTATAGAGTTAGAGTATACTAATCGTATGCTTTTCGGAGGTTTATTAATAGTATATGGAATCTTCAGATTTATAAGATTAAGGCAAGAAAATTAAATAGTAAAGAACACCACAATGGTGTTCTTTACTATTTTATGACTATCTGAGCTTATGTTAATTCATAGATGTATTTTCGAATTGTTATATTTATTTTTATCTTTATGGATATAATCTAAATAAGCAATATCAATATATATTATCATGAAAAGAAAGCTCTATTCACTGACACGTACTATTCTACCAATGTTAATTTTAGGACTAGTTTTTGTACAATGTAAATCAGACAAATCAAGCTCTAAGGATAGCGTTACTACTACTACTGAAGTGAATTTTGATGAGTTAGAAGAAACCCCTGTATCAGGAAAAGCGACTATTTTAGTAGAGGAGTCTATTTTTCCAATTGTAGATGATGTAAATACAGTATTTGAGCACGAATATACTAGAGCTAAGATTGATTTAGTTTCAAAGCCACAACAAGAGATTTTAAGTCTTATTTTCAAAGACTCATTGCGTATTGCTATTTTACCACGTGATCTTACAGCTGAGGAATTAGCTTTTTTTGAAGGTAAAGTTACTCCTAAGCGTACGCATTTCGCTACAGATGCTGTAGTATTCGTGACGAGTAAACAGTATAAAGATTCTATCGTAGATTACGATAGAGTGGTGACTAACTTAGCTAAGAGTGATTATCTTAAAGATAAGCAATCTGTAGAAGGCAGTTTAGCAAACGAACCTATTTTAGTCTTTGATTCATATAATTCTTCAGTAGCTTCATTTTTTAGAGAAGCAACAGGTAACAAGAATTTCCCACAAGATTATGCTTATTTTTTACCGTCTACTAGTGAAGTAGTAGACTATGTTAGTAAAAACCCAAATGCTATCGGGGTCATTGGTCTTAATTGGTTAGTTCAACCTAGTAGTGAATTAAAACCTTTATTAGAGCATGTAAAGGTATTAGGGGTGAAGAACAAAGAAGATGGTAAGTATTATAAAGCAACTCAGAATAATATTGCAGAAGGAACGTATCCATTAACTAGAAAACTTTATGTATTAGATTTCCAAGGTAAATCGGGATTAGGAGTAGGCTTTGCTTCTTATATTGCTGGGTATAAAGGTCAGCGCATTGTTTTGAAATCTGGTTTAGTGCCCTTTAAAACACCACCAAGAGAATTGAATGTGCGAACAGAGTTATAGAAAACCAATAAATACACTATATTATGATTAAGCGTAATAAAATATCACTAACACTATTAATGGGACTTCTATGTAGTTCCGGAGTATTGAGAGCTCAAGATATAGAAGGTGCAAAAAAAGCGATTCAAGGTCATCAATTTGATAAAGCAAAAAGTATTTTGAGGACTTTAATTGCTGATAAACCTAATGAGGGAGCAAACTATTATTATTTAGGTGATATTTATTTACAAGAAAAGCAAGTTGATTCTGCTAACTATTTTTTTACTAACGGCCTTGGGCAAAAAAAAGAGGGGTTCTTAAACAATATTGGATTAGGTCAATTAGATTTAGATAACAATCGTTTATCTGAAGCTAAAGCTAAGTTTGACAATGTAGAGAAAGAGCTAAGAAGAAAAGATTATAATGAAAAACTACTTATAGCGGGAGCTTACCTGAATTCGTCTAATCCAAATTATGATGAAGCTATAAAAATTGCTAATAAGGTATTAGAGGAAGACTATCAGAATGCTAATGCTTTTTTGATAAAAGGAAAAGCTAGTTTAGCAAAGAATGATATTAATGAAGCCTATTCAGCATTTAGTGATGCAGCTATACTTGATCCTAATTTGTTAGAAGCGAGAATGGAATTAGCGATATTGACGAAGCGTACACGAGCTTTCGAACAAGCTTTAGAGTCTTTTGCTACTATTCATAAAGAATTTCCTGAGTATGCACCAGTTTATAAAGAAATAGCAGATACATACTATTTATGGGCGACTACAGATAAGAATAAAGAAAAAAGTTTAAAGTACAAAGCTAAGGAGGCATATGAAAAATATGTGGAGGCAACTGGTAATTCTGCAGAGGCAATCCTAAAGTATGCAGAGTTTCTTAAAGATATAGGTGATTATCCCGCTTTAGCGAATACTGCGACAAAGCTGATTGAAAAGGGGCAAGGTGACAAAGGATATCGCCTAGCTGGTTTAGCAGCGTTTAATTTAGAGGATTTTAAATTAAGTAGTCAAAACTTTGATAAAATAGCTAAACCAACAAGTGATGATAAGTTTTACTTAGGGTTGTCATTGTTTAAACTAGGTGAAGATAGTTATGCAAATGGAATAGAACAACTGAAGGCGGCTGTAGCTAAAGACGGTGCTCTAGCGTCTAAATTTAATGCTTATGGTGTTGAATTGTATAGAGCTGATAAGTATAAAGAGGCTATTGATTTACTTAGTATTTCTGGTAGTGTAAAAGAGCAAAGTAATTATAGTTTTGATAATTATTATGTGGGTTATTGCAACTATATGTTGGGAACAGAAGATGAAGCAAATCAAAAGATCTATATGAATGAAGCGATTAAATACTTTAACATTGTGATTGAATCTAATCCAAAGATAACGGAAGCTTATTTCTTTAAAGCAAGAGCTTATCGATATATGGATACCGAACAAGCTTATCAAGGTCGTTTTAGCGCTTTAAAACAATATGAACAAACAATGTTTGCTAATTTCTCGGAATCAGAGTTTAGTAACACAGACAAGGATAGATTAGTTGAAGCTTATAATGCAATGGGTGCTTATTACGCAAATAGTGATGAGTTGGATAATGCGAGAAAAATGTTTGCTAAGACACTGAAGTATGATGCTACAAATGAATTTGCTAAGAAAACATTAGAAGCAATTTCTCTTTAGCCAAGTATATAAATAAATACATTTGAAAAGAACTTATTTGTGTATTCACAAATAAGTTCTTTTTTTATTTCTAAGAATGCTTTTGAATATATTATATCTTTGTCAAGTAAATTAAATAGGATTATGTCACAAGCAGAAAGTAATAGTGCTTTACAAGAGGGAAGAGTATTGCCTTTGATGGAAGAGTTTTATACTATTCAAGGGGAAGGTTTTTATTCAGGAAACGCAGCGTATTTTATTCGTTTAGGAGGCTGTGATGTTGGGTGCCATTGGTGCGATGTAAAAGAGAGTTGGGATCCAGAGTTACATCCGTTAACTCGTGTTGAAACAATTGTAGAACATGCATCAAAAGAAGCTAAACTTGCTGTAATTACAGGGGGAGAGCCTCTAATGTATAATTTAGATTACCTGACTGCTCGTCTGAAAGAAGCTGATATGCAGACTAATATTGAAACATCGGGAGCTTATGAGATGTCTGGTGACTTTGATTGGGTTTGTTTATCACCTAAAAAAGCAAAGTTGCCAACAGCGAGCGCGTATCAAGCAGCTGATGAGTTGAAAGTAATTATCTATAATAAGCATGATTTTATTTTTGCAGAGGAGCAAGCTGCAAAAGTAAATAAAGATGCTTTACTCTTACTACAAACAGAATGGAGCAAAAGACATGAAATGATGCCGATGATTATTGAGTATGTAAAGAAAAATCCGAAGTGGAAGATATCATTACAAACACATAAATATTTGGATATTCCATAACTTCCATTAATTTTACATAGAAATAAAAACAAAAAGATATGAAAAAGATATTACTAGCATTTGTATTGTGCTTTATGGCACAAATGAGTTTTGCACAAGACTTTAAGTCAGACACAAAGAAGTATATGGACATGAGTGGTCAGTTTAAAATATTTGAGAAACTGACTTCTCAATTAGAAGAGAATGTACCTCAAGAGAAAAAAGCTGAATTTAATAAAGAATTGCAAAGTAGCCTTAATTTATTAATGGATAAAATGGCTGAAATGTATATGACGGAATTTACTCATCAAGACATTAAAGAATTGATTAAGTTTTATGAATCTCCTTTAGGAAAGAAGCTTTCATCTAAAAGTGGTGTATTAATGGAAAAAGGCGAGAAAGTAGGTCAAGAATGGGCTATGGGACTTCAGGGATTAATGATGAAATATATGCAATAAGACTATTGCTATTAAATATAAAAAAAAGAGGCTGTCTCATAACAAAATGTGACAGCCTCTTTTTTTATTTGATATAAAGTTTTGCTAAGTAATCAAAGTTTTCTCCTTCTTGGATTAATTCACATTCGAGTCCATTTGCATGGGCTGCATTTTGTAACGTGTTATAGTCTAAGTATAGCCAATTGAAAGGATCTTCATGTTCTCCTTTGTATTCGATATTAAAAACTAACTCTCCATAGTAGTCTTTGTTGTCCATAGGTATCCAAACTCCACCATCTTCATCCGTATCGAACATATATATTAAGTCAGAGCTATCAATTAATATTTGACCACCTGGAGTAAGAAGTGTTTTTAGATGATTAAGGTATTTTGTAGTATTGATTAGTTTACCAAAGATACCAGTACCATTCATTAACAACAAAATTGTGTCAAATTGTTGATCTTTTATATCTAGTAGGTTTATGACTTCTGTGTTCTGTAAACCTCTAAGTTTACAAGTTTCTATGGCATGAGAGGAAATGTCGATAGCTTTAACACTTATTCCTTTGTTTTGTAAGTATAAACTATGTGCCCCTGCTCCACAGCCAACATCAAGTACTTTTCCCTTGGCAAGGCTAAGGGCTTTTTGTTCTAAAGTAGGCATCTCTTTATATTGGCGAAACATATAGCTTATATCCATTTCTTCTGCTTCGGATATATCTGTTTCTGTGATTACATTTTGAGGGGCATTATTTGTTTGAAAATCCAAAATAGCCTTTCCTAATAAATCTTTCATTGTAAATTTTATATGAATATTTAAATTGGAGGTTGTAAATTTGTATCAAATTATGATTGATGGATAAAGTTTTAAAACAACTTCCTACGCTTGCCAAAGATAAGCATAACGAGAATAAAAAGTATTTTGATAAACTAAAAAAGAAACCACCTAAGGACTTAGATTATCAAATGCAATCTATTCATGAGGAAGTTTTTGATCGCGTTGACTGTTTGAGTTGTGCAAATTGTTGTAAGACAACAGGACCACTTTTTACAAATGCTGATATTGAGCGTATTGCTAAACATTTACGTTTGAAACCACAACAGTTTATTGATCAGTATTTACAAATAGATGAGGATAACGATTATGTCTTACAACAAGTACCTTGTACTTTTTTAGATGCAGAAAATTATTGTTTGATTTATGAGGTAAGACCAAAAGCGTGTCGAGAATACCCACATACGGATCGAAAGAAATTTAATCAAATAACTAATCTTACTTTGAAAAATGTAGCTATATGCCCAGCAGCTTTTGAAGTAGTAGAGGAGATGAAAAAAAGAATAGCCTTAAAGTAGTTTGCTACTTTAAGGCTATTCTTTTTTTGTTTATATGAAGAAATGTTCTTCTTCTAACAATTGTAATTCATCTTCTGTAAAGTCATCAATTTTCTCTGTGAAGTACTCTACATATTCTAAAATTAGAGCTTTTATTTTTTCAAAGAAAGCGACTGCATTACTTAATAGTCCTTTTATACTCTCAAACCAAGCTAGAATACAATCTACCCATTTGATTAAACGATCACCTATATTCATAGTTATTTTGTTAATTTATTTAGTTGTCTAATTCTCAAATATAGTGAATAATCTAAATAGGTATTTATAAAATTGATCTTAGTGCACTATAAAAGTATAAATTAGTTGAGTATTAGATGGACAATTGGAGGTTTTTGTAGAAAACACAGAGATTTTACTAACTATAAAAACTAATTTTAAAGAGAAAATTCAATTTGCCAGAATCTATTTACCGTTGGATTCTGTGAAATAAAGTTTGTGGATTTTTTGAAAGTATCAACTGGATTAGCTATCTGTACAGTAAAAAAGTAGCACCTAATAGACGTATTCAGCGCTTTGTAGCTTCAGTTGAATTGCAAATGGTAATATAGCTTTTTGTACAATTATAGGCTTTAATAAACCAGCGAATGTTTTTGATACAAAAAGGGGAACGCTACGGATTGAACCACTCTTTAAAGAATTCAAATCTAGTGATCTCAATAACGAAGATATACACTTACAAAAAATTGACATGTTTGAACAACTAGTCTTGTTAGTGAGGAATACTTTTGTATGGTACTATAAAAGGGGGGTATATTGATACTATTAACCTATCACAATCAAAAAATAGGCTAATAGGCTTATTTGAGACTTTAAAATTAGACTGAACTAGTAATTAAAATTATTAAAGCACCACAGTTCTTTAGCTACTCACTGCTTTATTCTTTTGTTGTGTACTTAAAAAATGGATATCAAAGTTATCATTAACTAAGCCATGCTTTAAGTTCATTTATTTGGGTTTTACTAACCAAGATAGGTGTTTGTTCTTCGGGCGAAGGAGAAAGTATTAATTCTATTTTTTGACTGTTGTGTTTGATAATTTCTTGAACAGCATTGATACTGATAATGTATTTTCTATTGATCTTAAAGAAGCTATTAGTATCTAGCTTGTTGATCAAGTCTTTTAGTGTATCGTCGTAGATATAGCTATTATTGTCAAAAGTTTTTAGGAATAAATGTTTTCCCTCAGCAAAGAAATATGCAATATCATTAGTCTCTATAGACTTTAATTTATGACCGCTATTGACTAAGAATCTCTTTCTGATTTCTGTGCCATTAGGTTGGTCGAGTAAGGCTAAGCCTCTAAGTGTATTATGTGATTCGAATTGTCTTACAATATTTTGGAACTTCTGTAGAGCTTCTTCTAATTCATCACTCGTAAAGGGTTTTAGAATATAATCAATGGTAAATTGTTTAAAAACCTGTATAGCGTATGAATCATAAGCAGTTATAAATACTATGGGAGATACAATTTCTACGTTCTCAAAAATCTCCAAACTTTTGCCATCTCCTAGATGAATGTCCATAAAGATTAAATCAACTTTATTAGATACAAAGAAACGGGTAGCTTCATTTACAGAAGCAAGGATCGTTATATTGGTTATATCGACTATTTTCTGTGATTCTAAAAGACTTTTTAGGTAGTTTGATGCTAGGCTTTCATCTTCTACGATTGCTACTCTCATTTTGACTTTATTTGATTGCAAAATTAGTGAATTATATTTTATCAAATAAGGTCAATCAAAGACATAAAAAAAACTACTCTTATATAAGAGTAGTTTTTAGTGTAAGCGTGGCTATAAATTTGGGTTTGTTTCTCGTGCTTCTTTTGGGAAAGGCAACGTATATCTCAGGTCATTAGCTGATAGTGTATACGTTTCGTTTTCAAACTTATGAACAATTTCCTTTTGGTTTAATCGTCTTAAGTCAAACCAACGATGACCTTCAAAGGCAAATTCTTTGTTTCTTTCATCAAGAAGAAAAGAAAGAAGAGCTGTTTGATCTAAGCCGTTTAATTGTTGTAGTTTATTATTAACGGCTTCAGTTTTGTATCGCTTAGTGATTACTTCTTTGATTGTATTTTTGGATTCTTCAAGGTTATTCGTAAACGCTAAAGCTTCAGCCTTGATAAAATAAAGCTCTGCTGTACGGAAACTTGCCTTAGCAGCTCCTGTCCCTGTTTTGATGCTTAAGTATTTTCCTTGCTCAACTTTTTCAAATGAAGCATTAAAACGCAAATCATTTTCTCTATCATACGTACTGTATAGCTCATCAGATAATAATGCTGTTGTTTGTAAGCCTGAAATTAAACCATCCTCTAGTGCTAGTATTGATTCTACAGACTCAAAACTTGCTACAGATACATCTGTATTTGTATTCAAATCTTGTAGTTCACTTTTATATGTTAAAGCTTTTTCAACACTTTCTAAAGCTGCTTGATATCTTTTTTGATATAAATTGACTTTAGCTTCTAAAGCATATAGAGCAGCAATTGTGAAACGATAGTTTTTACCTGCTTCGTAAGATGTCACTTTTAAGTGTTTTTTCGCTTGGTTTATATCAGCATGTACTTGAGCATAGACCTCTGCCATTGTCGATTTCGGACGTTGGTTTTCGATGTCGTGTTTTGTTGTGATGACGATTGCAGGAGCAGTTGCCGCTGTTGCTGGGTCATATGGCTTCGCATATAGATTTGTTAAGTCAAAATGAGCTAAGGCTCTTAAAGCATAAGCTTCACCTAACAATTGTTCTTTATCAGCTCCAGCCTCCATGCTTTCTGATCCATTATTAATTAAATCATTAGCATAGAAAATCACTTCGTAAAAATTTTGATATCCAAAACTTAAAGTTTGTTTAGATGGGTTTAAATCTTGATAGGTATAAACATCTTTTACAGACATAAAGTTTGTCGATTCAGGATCTAATATAAGCTTAACTTCATCGGTACGGAAGTTACTTAATGATTTGTGATTTGGATATTTGTTATAGGCAGAAACCATTATTTTTCTATAGTCCTCTGTTGTTCTTGGAATGACTTTTCCTATAGGTTCAACATCTAAGAACTTATCACAGCTAACTGTCGTTAAGCCTATCAATAAACCACTTAGTAGTATTATTATTTTTTTCATGATTGATTCGTTTTAGAAGGTTACGTTTAGCCCTAGTGTTAATGACTTTTGTATTGGTTGAGCGTAGATATTACCGTATGTTTCTGGATCGAAGAAACCGTCGTAATTTGTTCCAAACACAAATAAATTACGTCCTTCTAAGGTGAAACGCACATTGTCTATTCTCATTTTTTTCAATACATCTTTAGGTAATGTATATCCTAATCGAATGCTACTGATACGCAAATAACTGATTTCCTTTGTCCAAATGTCAAGATAACGATAAGCATTACCATTATCACCTCCATCAAAGTATTTAGCTAACATCCAATTTTCGTTATCCCAATTCCCATTGTTGTCATCTGCTATTAGACCAGGTAAGCTACCTCCAGGGTTATTAGGTGTCCAAATATCTAATAGGTCTGTTGTATAGTTTCTACCTGGATCTATTTTTGCAGCACTATATGACGGTGTTTGCTGAATAGTCTGTTTTAGATTGAAAGCAGCTGAAACAGTTATGTCAAAGTTTTTAATTTTAATGGTATTGATAATCCCTCCTGTAAATTTAGGGTCTTTATCTCCAGCATATGAGTATAAATCTCTGTATTCTTCATTGGTTAAACCTGACTCAACCAAATAGCCTGGCATAAAATCAGCCATTGGATCTCTCAATTTAAAAAATTCTTGACCAGTAACTTTTTCTCCGTCTTTCCAGAACAGTATATTTCCTTTATCATCTAGACCAGCTGTTTTAATGTGGAATACAGCATTAACTGGAAGTCCTTCTCTTGAAGGTAAGGTTTGGTTGTCGTAAATTTGGATTTTATCAACTTTACTCTTGTTATGTGCAAAGTTGAATGTCGTTGTCCAAGAAAAATCTGGTTTAGATATATTTCTTGTTGTTAATGAGATTTCATACCCTTTGTTAGATACTTGAGCCCAGTTCATATTAGTAAATTCAAAACCTGTTTCTAATGGTAGTTTTCTTAGTCCGATTAAATCAGTACCAATACGGTTATAGGCATCAAATCCAAGTGAAATTCTATTATTAAATAATCCTAAGTCAAAACCAACATTTGTATTTGTTGTTTTTTCCCAGCGCAGTGTTCCATTAGGCGCCGATATTACTTGGATATTGTCTTCTGGATACCCTGGTAAGATGGTTGAAATATTGTAACCTCCTAGTAAATACGGAGAGGTTGATTTATCAATATTTCCTTGTAGTCCGTATGAACCTCTAAGGCGTAAATCACTGATAAAGTCTATGTTTTCCATAAACTTTTCTCTCTTTACATTCCATGATCCTGACACAGCCCATAGTGGTACGTATCTATATTTCGGGTCAACACCAAATAAGTTAGAACCATCAAAACGGACACTACCAAATATCGTATATTTTCTATTGTATGTATAAGAACCTGTCGCGAAAAATGAAGCATAAGCATTTTCATTTTCTGTTCTTTTATACGTTTCATAACGTTTATCTGTTGCATCAGTACTTCCGTTAGGGAAGATAATTGGTTTAGTAGTTAAAGTATGTGGGTCATATCCAAACCCTTTAGAACGTATGATTTTTTGTTCAAACTTTCTAACTTCCATACCTCCCATTAAGTCAACTTCATGCATATCATTGAAGATTGCATTGTAAGTAGCTTGTGTCTTCCAGTTGTACTGAAAACTATCATCATTGAAGTTTTCTATAATACCACCATCTGGTAGAAAATATTTATAAGTTTTAGAATCCCTGTCGTAGTATCTAGTGTTTTCTCTTATTTTTCTAGTAGAATATGTTTCTTTACCAAGGTATTTTTCTGTATCATTTTTATCAAGTTGTAACCCCAGTTGAGAAGTTAATTTCAAATCATCTAATAATTGATATTCAATATCAAATACTGCTTTTAAAGACTTATTGATTAACTCATAACTTGTATTGGCTCTTTCTTCAGCGAAATTGTAAGGAACGTAACGACCACTGAATCCTTCAATGTCTTTATCATACATATAACTACCATCCTCATTGTATGGTTTTAAGTATGGATTTGCATTTCTAGAGTAGTTAGCTGGATTAATAGCAGCATCAGCATCTGTAACAAAGTTTGTTTTGTTAGACTTTGTACCGAACAAAGCAACACCAACTTTTAGTTTGTCATTTACTTGGTAATTGTCTTTAAAAGTTAAGTTTAAACGTTCAAACCCCGTTCCTATAGTAGTTCCTTCTTCATTAAAATACCCTATAGAGAAGTAGTAATCATTAACATCTGTTCCCCCTGATAAACTTAAACCATATTGTTGGTTGAAAGTTGGACGGTAGATTTCTCTTCCCCAGTCAGTAGAAGTATTTCTTAAGTTATTGATTGCTTGTTGGGTTTCAGTAGATAAACCACCAAGCCCACCAGCTCTAAAGGCGTCTAATTCATTTGCTGCATTCAAAATACGCATCACTTCACCTTGGTTTGATCGATCATTATAGATATCTGATCTACCTGCTAACATAAGCTCGAAGTCTACTTTCTGTGAAGCATTCATTAAGTTTAATTTACTAAAATCTGGGCGTTCATTCACAAAAGTATTGGCCGTGAAATTTACTTTCATGTCTCCCTTTTTCCCCTTTTTAGTAGTTACCAAAATTACTCCATTGGCTGCTTTTGCACCATAGATAGCAGTAGCAGATGCATCTTTTAAGATAGTAATATCTTGGATATCGTCAGGGTTCAATCCAGCAATTGAAAAGTTTTGCAACTGATCAATATTCTCTTTGTCATTGAAGTTAGGAATATCATTTCCTTCTAATGGCATCCCATCTAATACCCATAGAGGGTCTTGTGGTCCATTTAAAGACGCTGTACCACGAATTCTGATCTTTGCTGGACCTCCTGGAGCTCCTGTAGGTGTTGTTACAGCTACTCCGGCAATTTGACCACTAAGCATTTGATCAACACTAGCAACTCCAGTTTGTGCTATTTCATCCATAGCTACTTGAGCTACTGATGATGTTAGTTTTCTTTTTTCAATAGTTTGGTAACCTGTGGTGATTACCACTTCGTTTAATATATTAGCATCAGCTCCCAAAAGGATTGTATAATGCGTTTTTGAAGTTAGGCTTACTAACTTAGATTCATAGCCTATATAGCTAATGCGCAAGGCTTTTGTTTCAGCTGGTACTTCTAATTTGAAGTTACCATCC
The DNA here is from genome assembly GCF_009711055.1 of Myroides pelagicus. Classification (GTDB taxonomy): domain Bacteria; phylum Bacteroidota; class Bacteroidia; order Flavobacteriales; family Flavobacteriaceae; genus Flavobacterium; species Flavobacterium pelagicum. Next base: position 14,791 of record NZ_WMJY01000019.1, on the reverse strand, counting down.
ATATCTGTCATAGTACCTATACTAGTACTTTCGATGATACCTTCTTGTGCAGTAGCATTGGAAACTGTTTGTGTTTCCACGATAATAGACGCCCCGGGTAGGCTCAGTTTATCAGTAGCATCTGCAACAAATCCTGTAATCACTCTTTTCTCTTGCGCAAAGACAAGAGTTACTGTAAAAAGTGAAAATAAAAGAATTAGTTTCTTCATTGTTTAAAAAATGTTGGGTTAGTTAAGGTTCAAAGCTTCGTCAATTCGATTGATTAAGTCAATATAATGTGCTTTAGTAGCTTTGTTTCCGGTGTTTTTCTTCTTAGATAAAAGTTTTTTGATGCGAATCAATTCTCCTTTTTTGTAAGTAGTTACCTCAGATACTCTTTTCATCACTGTATAATTAATATTGCGAAGCTTGTTGTCTTCTACAAGGTGGTTACACAATGTCGGTACTTGAAGAGAGTGATCTGTGATTAATCCTTTCTTACTGGTTTTTTCGAATAATTTATTTACATCAATAATTAAGGCGTCAACATAATTCTTTTGTGTCATACGCTCCAAAATAGATAGTGATTTGCCTTTGTTTGTCAGTGCAAAAATCTCACTATTTAGCATTTCAAACAAGTCTGAAATAGTAAAGTTTTTTTCTTTACCTGTCTCTACTTGCAATACTTCGTTTTCTAATAAGCGAAGTAAACGTTCATCCATTAATGTGTAGTACAATGTAGTGTATTGCAGCTCTCTAGCTAATGAATAGGGTGAATATTCGAATGGACCAACAGGAGAGTCTTTTAACCCATAAGTTTTATCTAACACTTCGTCGTTAAAGAATAACCATGTAGGTATCGTTAATGCATTTTTAGCTAAATACTCAACGGCTCTCTTCTGTGTCTGATAAGGAACTGGTTCATATGCTTTTTTGTTGTTTCCATAAACCGCATGGTTTAAATAAACCCCTCCTATGTTAGATAAAACGTGCTGGTTATACATTTGCCATTGTCCTATGGCTCCCATATATAGTTTTCCAGCTTCATAGTATCCCTCTCCTTTGTCGTATGTCCAAGGAATAATATTTTCTACAACTATTTTTAAATTTTTTAGACCATATTCACTTGCCTTCATTGCATCATTTCCTAAGTCCTCTGATTGTGAGCGTGGGTCAATGATGTTCAAATAGCTTTGTTGTTCACCATAAAAGTACATCGGATCATCTTGATGATCTTCAATCATCTTGCGTAACGCTTTCTTTTCAGTTTCTTGATCAGGGTACCAGCGGTATCCCCATTCGATTGCATATTTATCATATAGTCCGATTTGTGGTGTAATAGCTGTCACACCATCTTCTGGTTGTGCTACATAGTTATATCTAGCGTAGTCCATAATAGAAGGTGCTGTTCCTCCCATTTTGTCAGTAAAGTCTTTTGATCTTAAAGAGTCAACAGGGAATGCAAATGATGATCCCATATTGTGTTTTAGCCCAAAGGTATGACCAACTTCGTGTGATGAAACAAAGCGAATAGCTTCTCCCATGTGTTCATCTGAGAATTTGTTAGCTCTTGCTTTTGGGTCGATTGGACCTGTTTGTATTCTCATCCAGCTGTGTACTGAAGTCATTACGTTATGCCACCAAATGATATCTGCTTCTAGTATCTCTCCACTTCGTGGATCCATTACAGAAGGTCCCATCGCATTTGACTTAGGGGACGCGGCATAGGTAATAACTGAGTATCTAACATCATCAATATCAAAATCCGTGTCTTCTGGACTCGGTTGTTTTGCTATAATTGCATTTTTAAATCCTGCTTGCTCAAAAGCTATCTGCCAGTCGTGTACACCTGCTATTATCTTTTGTCTCCATTGTGGTGGAGTGGCCGGATCTATATAGTAAATAATAGGTTTTTTAGGCTCTACTAATTCACCTTTGAGATATTTTTCAATATCTTCATCTTTTGGTTCTAAATTCCATTTCGTGATGTATTCACGCTCTTCCATTTTGTGTTGAGCATCACTGAAGAACCAGCTTTTTTCTGTAAAGAAACCAACGCGTTTATCTGCTATACGTGGTTGCATCGGTTCTTTAGAAAGTAATACGATATTTGTCGTGACTCCTAAAGAAACGGGCATATCACCACTTCCTTCATTTACACTTGTAGTCAATAGGGATTTAACTACAATATTTTTAGGAAAAGTTTTGATTCCTTCTATATAAGATAAATTTGTTTTGATTGATGTGGGAAGACCTAATCCAGTTAATACGTCATTAAAACTTGATTGATTTCCATCAAATACTTTGTTGACTTTTATTACTGTGGCTGTAGAGTCTGGGTTTTGAGTTTCGATTTCAAAGAATTCTAAAACAGATTCAATGAAATTGTCTTTTACAGATTCTGTAATGGCATCTTCTTTTGGAGATGATACTCTTGGTGTTTGTGTTTTAACCCATACTTTGTTTGCTAATGTATCTTTGTGAAAAGTAATTAGCTTGTTTTCATAGTTCATGCCTTTATTGGCTCCTGCATCATTAACCTCTAAAGGAACTTGAGATAGTTTATTGACAATTAAAAATTGACGATTCAATAAACTATCTGGAATTTCAAAATACATATCCGTTTTTACTTGAATAGTATTGAACATTCCTTTTTTATAAACACCATCTTTTAATAGATCAGCATATTTATCCTTTTTTGTATCTGTAGAATCCTTTTCTTTCGTAGCATCTTTCTCTGTTTTAGGATTCTTTTTATTCGTTAAAGCATTAGCTGGGGAAGCTTGAAGTAAACCACAAAACAGTACTAAAGCACTGATACTTAGTTTAACCGTGTTTTTACTCATTACAATGTTAAGTTATAGTTAAGTCTGCTAAAACTAATTGACTTAATTTAAAACTAAAAATTTCTAGGAGTGAGTGGATTGAATTGAGGAGTGAATGGCTATTTTTAACATTTGATCAAAGGCAATTCACAGACAAAGTTCTTGTTTTGTCTTGCTGCATAAAAATTATTGATATTGTGATAGCTATAGATAGTATTTAAATAGTTTAAACCAAAAAGCTCACTTTCAGCTTTTACTTTTTTAGGTTGGTAATTATTGACAACTTTAACTAATTCATTATCTATCGTAATGTGTATAGACAAAGGTGTTTCTATCGTCGCAATATTGTGTTTGAGTGCATTTTCAGTAACTATTTGAAGTGCTAAAAATGGTATTTTAGCTTGTAAACCTTGACTTCTATTATCAATTATTTCAAATCTTATTTCTTCTTTAAAACGAATCTTTTGTAATGAAATAAACTGATCAATAAAGGTTAACTCATCTTCTAAATCGACAATATTGTTATTAGGAGGTGTAATTAAATAGCGGTATATCTTACTTAAATTCAGTGTGAATACTTGCGCTGTTTTTGGGTTTATATTAATCAACATATACAGTGAGTTCAATGAATTGAATAGGAAGTGTGGATTAATCTGGTTTTTGAGTTGTTGTAATTGTATTTGCGCTTTTTCTTTACTGATTTTTTCGTTCTCTACTGCTAGTTCTTCTTTTTCGCTGTAGAGTTTTCTAGTAGCTAAGTTGAATAGATAGAAAAGAAATACAATAACACAGACCGTTGTGATAAATATAAGTATAGTGTTGCGCTCTATTAACTCTATGTTGTCATCCACGTTAAACTTAGGAAAGTTTACTGTAATATATCCTTTAAAATTATTAGATCTGAATGGGCTGACAAATCGAAATACGTCTAGTTTTAAATATTCTGATTTAACTACATCTGGGGTCTTTATTTTAGTAGGGGGTAAGGTGTCTTTAGGACTAATATTGTCTAAGCTAAAAACATTCTTACCAATGAGTGAGGCTTCAGGGTGGTAGATGCACAATCCGGTATCTGTAAAGATATAGGCATAGTTAGGAGCAGTGACATCTATTGTTGTTAGATAGTTGTGAAATAAATTAATATCGATTGTGATACCATATACTAGTTGTCGGTTATCGGGTAGTAGGTATACGTCATACATTAACCAATAGTATTGTCCATTGTGTTGGATAAAACTATTTTTATTGGAATCAATAGGTGTAGTGATGATATGATTGAGAAAGACATCATCTTTTTTTAAGGTGTTTTTAGAGCCAATATAGTAGTCTTGGATATTTTTATCTTTATCCATAAGCAGATACCAATTGGTTATAATGATATCTTTTGGGCTATTGATTTCATTAAGAGCTTCGTATTTTAAACGTAAGTCTTTAGTGTCTGTGTTTTTTGATAATCTCTCTAGGGCTAGTAAGTAATCGTCTATTTGGTTAAATTCTTGTTGTAGAGAATTTAGTTTTTGATAGAAGTTTTTCGTTGTAATATATTTATAGGTCTCTTGGTTGTTTTTGTTGATAGAGTTACTTAATATAAAGATAGCAACCATTGTGATCAATAAGACGATAAGACCTATGAACATGAATGAACGCTGAGAGAGATATTTTTTTGTTTTCGACTTCAATACCGATACTTTTAATATATTAAATACGGCTGACGCATTGTCTTAAATAATTGTAAATCAGGTTCCCAACTTTTTCGAATGGCCTCTTCTGGTGTTCCTGAGACGATTTGCTGTTTTAATTTAGTCGTCCCTGCTAATTTAATAAAGAAGTTGTTGAAAAAAGTATCTTTATTTGTTGCATTAGCATAAGCTTTTAACAACCACTTAATTTCTAATTGTTCCACATCCGCTATTTGACTGAGGTTTTCTCCATGGCAAACTTTACCATTGTTCATTGGGTTTTTAGCTCCTGCATTTGGTCTTGGAGTAAACGAATATGACATATTGGTAAGATTTGGAGAACCGTAGATTTGAAATTGCAAATCGGTACCTCTACCTGAGCTAACATTAGTGCCTTCGAAGAAGCACAAGCTAGGATATAGGTTTATTGATTTTTGGTTTGGTAAGTTAGGTGAAGGGGCTATTGGTAGGTTATATTTGGACTCTCTAGTGTAATTTAATACAGGTATGATAGTCAGATCACATAAAATATTATTGGCTAACCACTTTTGTCCATTAATCATCTGTCCATATTCACCAATAGTCATACCATGCATAATTGGAATAGGATGCATACCAACAAAACTTTTATTTTTTAACTCTAAAGTTGGCCCATCTATGATTGAAATGTTTGGATTTGGACGATCGAGTATAATGACTGGAATATTGTTTTCAGCACATGCTTCCATCACGTAGTGTAGCGATGATATGTAAGTGTAGAAGCGTGCGCCTACATCTTGTAAATCAAATAGCATTACATCAACGTTTTTGAGTTGTTCTTTCGAGGGTTTTTTACTATTTCCGTATAGAGAAATAATTGGTAAACCAGTCTTAATGTCTTTTCCATCTTTGATTAATTCACCTGCATCTGCTGTTCCTCTAAAACCATGTTCAGGAGCATATATTTTAGTTAAGTTGGCCCCTATATTTAATAGGTAGTCAACAACCGACATGTCGTATTGATCAGAAGTCAAGTTACTCTTTATAATACCAGTTTGATTAGTTAAAATCCCGACTTTTTTACCCTTTATTAAAGGAAGATAAGCCTGTGTGTTTTGGGCACCAACCATTATATCTGTAGATGTCGTTATTTTTTTTATTTCAAGTGTTTGAGCTTGCACCTTAAAATTTACTAGGTTGAAAAAGACTAATACTGAGAATAAAAATGTATTTTTGAGCGTTAAATTTGATATCATATTTACTTTGAAGTTAGAATATTTTATAACTAAGCGCTTAGTAGCGGCTAAGAATCATAAAAGTAGTATTTCTACACCAATTATTAAAATTGCTATTACTGCTATAGCAATGGGAATTGTTATGATGTTAGTTTCTGTTGCTACGGGTTTAGGTTTAAAATACAAAATTAGAGATAAAATTTCAGCTTTTAATGGTCATGTAGTAATAACTAATTATGATAATAATACTTCTGATCTTACGCTAAAACCACTGTCTGCCAATTTGGAGAAATATGATGCATTTGGAACCGTGGATGGAATCAAAAGTGTTCAGTCCTATGCATCAAAAGCTGGGATTATTCGTACAGAAACCGCTTTTGAGGGGGTGATATATAAAGGTGTAGATTCTTTATATGACTTAGGAGAGATAGAGCGCTATCTTGTCGAAGGTCGTCTGCCTCAAAAAACTACTCAAATGAGCAACGAGGTTTTACTTTCAGAATATATAGTTAATCGTTTAAACTTAAAGTTAGGAGATAAAATTGTTACTTATTTTTTAAAAGAATGGGGTAATAAAATACCTAATGTTCGGCAGTTTGAGATCGTAGGAATTTACAATTCAGGTATCCAACAGTTTGATGAGAATATTGTAATTGGAGACTTAAGACACGTCCAACGCCTTAATCGTTGGTCTAGTGCACAAGTCGGCGGTTTTGAAGTGATTGTTGAAGACTTTAAAGATATTGAAAAGGTTGGGGCACAGATTTATTTAGATTTACCTTCAAATGTAGATAGTAAAACAATTATTGAAAAGTATAATAATATCTTTGGGTGGATTGATATGTTTGACTTTAATATTATGGTCATCATTATTATTATGATCGTAGTTGCATCTATTAATATGATAGTTGCTTTGTTAGTCTTGATTTTGGAACGCACGCAAATGATAGGTATTTTAAAAGCTTTAGGAGCTAATAATTGGACAGTCCGTAAAGTGTTCTTGTATAATGCAGGTTATCTGATTGTGAAAGGACTATTATATGGTAATCTAATTGGTCTGGGTTTACTATTTCTACAGAAGTATACAGGATTAATTAAATTAGACCCAAGTGCCTACTACGTGCGTGAAGCTCCTGTTCTAATTCGTTTTTCAGATGTTTTATTATTGAATTTTGGGGTTGTTGTTGTATCACTCATAGTTTTATTGATTCCATCATATTTAGTTACTAAAATTTCCCCGATAAAAGCTATCCGTTACGATTAATCTTTTTTGATTATTTGTTTATACTATCATCCTATCTGTAGTTTCTACCCTATAGTTCGATTCTTATTTCTACTTTTAGAGCCTTAGTATATTGTTTTGTGTTTAGCATTATATTAGGTCATTACTATAATTTCTTTTAAGGTATTTAATTAGAGATACTCTTTACTTTGCTTAGTGATGTTTCCTTGGGGTAACCTTGAAGTTTGCTTTGACAAATTGGAGGTTTTACCAAGTAAAGCACGTGGATATCCGAAGAACCCCTCAGGAAGTGCACCAAAAAGAGTGTTCATAGAATAAAACTTATTGATTGTTGTTTCAATTTAATCTAAATAAGTTGGTTTTTAAATCGATCTATAGTAATTTTGCGATCCGAAATAATAGATGTAGTTATAACTTGATTTAGTTTGTTCTTGGTTAGAATAAAAGTTTTAAAAGATATAAGTCTACAGATATAAGCATAAGACTAGCTTTTGACATGTTAAGGTGATTTGCTTATTTTTCACTTTCCAATTCAAAGATTTGGTAAATTACTGAATGCGAAAGTTAGTTTATGCTTTTTTTCTCTTCTTGTCTCACAATAGAAAGTTTATTTTCTTTAAACTTTATTTCTTTTTAGTCATTTTTCTCAGTTCAAATAAGTTTGTTTTATTATTTGCTAATATATGATTCTTTAGCAATGTTTAGTTTAAAGGCGTTTTTTTAAAATATACATTGTAAGAACCTTTTTTTCTTTTTGATTATACATTACCTTAGATATTAAAACTTGAGAAGTTATGCCTTTACAGATATATCCAGAATATTCTATTGATGCCTTGGAGGAGATGCTTATCGATGGGGTAAAAATACCTTATGGAGAATTTTTAGTTTATAAAGATTTAGTAGAATCGCTTAGTGATAGTGTGCATGCTTGGTATGTATGGTATAGTTTAAGGTTGCCCTTCCACGATAATTCAATGGTTCGTCGAGGAAAGGCTGATGCGGAGATCGACTTTATTATAGCTTCGAAGTTTGGTATAGTTGTATTAGAGGTCAAAGGTGGTAATATAGCAATTGATAAGGGACGATTTTGTTATAAAGATGGAAAGCATATCAAATGGTTGAATCAAAATCCATTTGAACAAGCTAAAGGATATAAGTATACTTTAATGAATAAAGTATTTCCAAACTTTAAACATGTCCTTTTTTGTGATGCAATAGCTTTTCCAACGACTAAAATTCCAATCCAAAATACTATTTACGATGGTAATCTAGTGTACAGTGAGTATACTAAAGAAGAGCAATTTCCGACAATTGAGCAGTTTCTTTTACATATTTACTCATATTCACGAACTAAGTTGGAGTCCGTTCATCCAATAGTATTTTCTAATTTAACGGAAGGAGAGTTAGATACAATCGTCAATACTTTTAGTCCTGATGTTAATGATACGACCATGTTTGAGTCTAGAGATACACTTTCGTGGTTGAAGGAGCGAAATTTAGAGACACTCTATTCTTTGTCAGAAAATCCACGATTGATGATTGAAGGAGCACCAGGAACAGGAAAGACAACTATGGCTCGTGCATATGCAGAAATGCAAACTGGGCGTAAAGGAATTTACCTATGTTGGAATAAATTGTTGTGTCGTTATAATAGTGAAGTATTTAAGAATCTTAAGCTTTCTATTGATTGTATGACTTTTGTCGATTTTGTTACTACTAATCTTCCAAATGTTGATGAAGGAGACCTAGTTTATCTAGATGCAGAAGAGTTTGCGGTGTATATTAAAAAGACAATTACTTTTTTGAGTGATAGTCATCACTTACCAAATTATGATTATATGATAATTGATGAGGCACAGGATTTGTTTGATAGAAACTTACACTTGGTAATGCATAAAATGTGTGGTGATCACAATGGTATGAAGCAAGGTAATATTATGTTGCTTTATGATTTAGATCAAAGCTTTTCACTCTTCGGGCGCGATGTATCAGAACATGCTTATTTTTTGAAGGAGTATTTTACTCACTTTAAGTTGCACAAGATTAGACGAAGTGCACAGAAGTCACAAATCAGGAAAATAGCCGAACACATTCAAGCAGAACCAGAGGACTGGTATAACATTACTATTCACCAGGAGGAATACGATGAAATTGAGTTAGAATCTTTTTCTAATAGAGAAGAGCTTAAGACTGCTATTGTTGAAGTGATAAAGAATATTAATGATCCAAGCTCTTCACTAGATGCCGAAGACGTTATTGTATTAGTGCAAAGTAAGGTTTGGCGTCGACGAAACACTGTTGCAGACTTAATTGTCGAAATTGGTATGGAAGAATTAACTGTACATAATTTGACATTATCACCAACTAATTTACAATATACAACAGCTGTTAAGTTTAAGGGGTTAGAACGTAAGAACGTTATTCTTATCGTGGACAAGCCGAATAAATTAACTCCATATGAATGGTATGTGGGATGTACTAGAGCAATTGATAATCTCTGTATATGGCAGTTGGACAACTATGAAGAGGAAGCCGGATAAGTTAAAAGACTTTAAAGAAAAATAAGAGAATTACCGATGATAGTAAGTTATCTTTGCAGATTAAAATTTTAGAAATGAGTGTAGCAGAATTGTTAAAGAAGAAAAGAGAAGTATTAGCTAATAAAAACCTTGAAGATGGTAAGTTGTTTTGTCAGGAGGCAGCTAAAAAACAAGGAGTACATGTCACAGAGGAAGGAATCATTTATGAGATACTAAAAGAGGGAAGAGGAGAGCTTCCTTTGCTTAATGATCGAGTAGAAGTTCACTATCACGGGACAACTATTCATGGAGATGTTTTCGATAGTTCTGTGGATAAGGGAAAAGCAGCGATTTTTACTATTGATAGATTAATTAAAGGTTATCAGATTATGTTGCCAAAGTTTCAAGTTGGAACAAAATTTAAAATGGTTGTTCCTTCGGATTTAGCATATAAAGATCAACATATTAACAAGTTAATTGGTCCTAATAGTACATTAGTTTTCGAGGTTGAATTGCTCAATATTATAAAATGAAAGTAGCCACCTAAAAGGTGGCTACTATGCAATAAAAAAAGATTAGGGCTACTGTTTCTTCATATATTTTTCTTGCTTGAAGAAAGAGCAATAATTATACATGTGAAGTAATTTAAGTGATAATTACATTCTGAATGTAAAAATATGACTTTAAAATTAATTAAACTTAATTCACTATTGTTAAATTTACGTTACTCCTATGCTTTTCTGTATCCTACAGGACTTACTTTTGTTGCTTTTTTAAAGAAGCAACTAAAATATGTAGGATATTCAAAACCTAGAGCATAAGCTATTTCAGATACACTCCAATCTGTTGTCAGCAGCAACTTTTTCGCCTCTGTTAAAATTCTTTCTTGTATACAAGTTGTAGTCGACTTACCTAATACTTTGTTGATTGTAAAGTTTAAGTGATTGGTATGTACGTGAAGATTCGAAGCAAAATCGTTAGCTGTCTTTAAATCTAAGACATCATGCACAGAGGTAATTGGAAATTGTTTCTCTAAAAGTTCTAAAAATTGCGAGCATAGACGGTGAGGCGCATTTTTTTGGCTTTCAACTGTATGTGCTACATTCAATTTATTGCTTTGATGTATGATTATTTCAATATAGTTTCTCAACAACTCTGTTTTTTGAGTATAAGATTCGTTATACTCATCTCTCATTTGTTCGAAAACAAATGAAATTAGGTTTTCTTGTTCAGTTGTAAGGTGAAATACTGGGTTTTGTTCGAGATGAAACAATACAGATCTCATCAAGTTACTCTTAAACCCAAGGAAATTATTACTGAATAAACAGAAATAGCCTTCTGGGGTATTAGAAATAGGTTCGAATGTGTAAGGTGATAATGGATTAGAAAAGAACAAAGTAGGTCCTTCTAATTCAATTACTCTAGTACCGCTAAAAAACTTGCTCTTGCTTTTTAGATAAGAGACTTTGTAGTATGACGTCATGTTGTAGGGGATGATTAGTTTTTTCCCTTCCTCCTGCGTATAGATTTTAAAGTCTTCTTTTGGTAGTTTTCTTGATTCTATCAAATTTGATGGAATTTGAACTTGTTGTCTTGTGTTTGTCATAATAGTTAGTTCTGTGTGTTGTCAAGTTGACTACGTCTTGGTCAACACAAATTCATAATTTTTAAATTTTCTCATTTTTTGTTATTTAATTGATTTTGTCTATGTTTATTGTTATAAAGGTATTAACATAATATTTATTAATGTTGTGTAAAAAGATTTTTTTATTGTCTTTTTTACTTAAAAAAGATTTTTTTTTACAATTAATGTGTTCGTTTTTTATTTTTGTTTCACTTTTTTAAGTATTTATTCTTTGTTTTTTATAGGATTTTTTATAATGTGTTGTCTTTTTGGTTGTCTTTTGCTTTAAAAAAGTTAATATATGTTAATATTTAAATTTTAGTAAGTGTTTTTTGTGTATTAGTGTAATATAATTTATTCTGTGTATTTTAACGTCAAGTACTAGTAGTTCTGTATTGAGTAAATGAGGTAATTAAAATAACTTATAAACAGTGCTGTTGTTTATTTAATCGAGGAAGATTTTTATACGTATAAATTAAGAATAGTAGCTTGTAAATCGAATGTTTACTAGACCAATGTTGTGGGTACTTAGGAAATTTTATTTTTAAGCGATTTATAATTCTTTTTGTAGAGTCAATCGTACGATAAGTTTGTCAATTGTAGTTTTAGCGATGAGTTGATAACTTAGATTTCTTAATAATTGGTGTGATGCAATGTTTTGTTCAATAAGTTGTGCTATGATAAATTGTTTGTGTAATGTCTCTTTAATATACGTTTCGCAATTTTTTACTAATTCTGTTCCTAGTCCTTTTTTCCAATATCTACGATCTATAATGTATCCAATTTCTACTGAAGTAGGTTTTTCTATATAGGGAAATAATCCAAATTCGCCAATAACCTCATTGGTTTTTTTAAATAAGATTTTGTAGATACCGTATGATATGTTGTATAGGCCTTTGTTAATTGAGTATTTTATTTCTAAAGAGTTTTTATTATATGTTTTCTTCTTATTAGGTATCCACATCATTGTTTCATGATCATTGTGTATATTCAATAGTTTATCTATCTCTAGGGAGTTTTGAAGGTCAATTTTTGCAACTATTAATCGTTCGGTTTCAAATATTATTGTAGACATAAAGAATAGGTTTAAAAGGTAAACGTTTATATTGTATAATTTGCTAAAATAGTTGAATTAATAACAATTTTGCGTAATATTTTTATATATTGTACGCCTATTTTTATATAAATGTAAAATTAACTTAGCCACTATAGGTTAGATATTAACTTCTATTCTTAATAATAATTAAAGGATAGTGTAAAAAAATCACGGATGAGTAAAAAGAAATTTTTTGATGCGCTAACAATCGGTTTCGCTCTGTTTGCTATGTTTTTTGGGGCAGGGAATATAATATTACCTCCCATCATTGGTTTGTTGACAGGGAAGGATTGGGATTGGTCTGTTACTGGGTTTTCCTTAACGGCTATCCTAGCACCGTTTTTAGGAATTATAGCTGTATTGTATTCTGGAGATGAGTTTACTGATTTAGGAAAACGAATTAATAGTCTTTTAGGTTGGATTTTGGCAACTGCTATTGTTTTGAGTATTGGGCCTTTTGTTGCTATACCAAGAACAGCAGCTACTACTTTTGAAATAGGTGTTTTACCTGTTTTTGAAGATTTTAATCCTGTAATATCTTCTATTGTATTCTTTACAATAACTTTAGTGTTGTCTATATCACCATCTAAAGTTGTTAGTATTATTGGTAAGTATTTAACTCCTGTCTTATTAGTTTTGCTTATTGTATTAATATTTTTAGGTGTTACTAATCCAGTTGGTGACTTACAGGATATGAAAATATCTGGTTTAGAGGCTTTTAGGAAAGGTTTTTATGAGGGATATCAAACGATGGATGTGTTAGCTTCGGTGATTTATGCGGGTATTATAATTTCAGCGGTAAAATCTCGGGGATATACTCAATTAGAAGAGAAGACAAAAGTAACTTTTATGGCAGGCTCTGTAGCGATCTTCTTTTTGCTGTTTATCTATGGAGGATTAGTTTATTTAGGAGCTACATCGGACTATCCGTTAGATGAGGAGTTAAAAAGAACAGAATTGTTATTGTACATATCTAATAGTGTTTTAGGAGGTAATGGGACAATTGCTTTGGCATTATGTATAGCTTTAGCTTGTTTAACTACTGCAATCGCTTTAGTTTGTGCGACAGGTACGTTTTTTAGTCAATTGACAAAAGGTAGGTTGAGTTATCGTTTTGTAGTTGTAGTGACATGCGTGTCTTCGGCTTATTTGGCAGTGAAAGGAGTAGATGATATTATAGATTACGCAGGCCCATTTTTAGGAGTTATTTATCCGATTACGCTTACGTTAATTTTGTACATGGTTGTGTTTGGAAAATATGTTAAACGCAAGGCTCCGTTTGTTGGTGCGATTATTACTACAACATTAATAACACTTTATCAGTTCTCTGTTTATATAATAGATTTGTATCGTGAGTCTTTGTTTGAAACTGAATTACATGCAAAAAACACTATTGATAGTTTAAATAGTTGGATTGAGATTATTCCAATGAGCAGATATGATGTCCCTTGGCTGATACCTTCTTTTATAGCTTTTGTGCTTATTTTCTTGGTTGGGAAATTCTGGACAAAGGATTCTGAATAATAAACAAAGGTCTGCATAGCAGACCTTTGTTTATAATGGTATTTTTTTTCCTTGCTCGGGAAAAATGTAGTTTACTTTAAAAGGATTGTTGGATTCTAACTCTTGTTTAATGATTTTAATTTGATCACCTTTTGGTTTTAGGTGAGTAATAACAATATTAATTCCTTCGAGTGAATGATTAGATAAATGATCTAGTTTAGTTAATTCTTCTTGTAGTAGATTTGGAGTTAAGTGTCCATAAAGTTTGTTTTCTGGCTGTAGATTTGGGAAGGATACCTCTATTAATATGGTGTGTAGATTTTTGTTTTGTATTAATGGAGCAATGTATTCCCAAATTTTATTTAGATTGTCTGTTTTTTCTACTCGATCAGCACCCGTATCACCGAAATACAATATATACTCATCGTTATTTCGCACTAGAATAGCCGAGCTTTTCTGGGGGTTAACATGGCTTAGTTCAAAAACCTCTGCTGTTAGTGAGGTGTTTTCTAATTCGAAGGTTTGATAAGGCGATAGTGCTTTATATTGGTATTTTCCAATAATAGGTTTTTCTCCTTCACTTCCAAAATTAGCCCATGATGAATTTCTAAAATAGTTGTTTTTGAAAACATCAATAACAAAAGGAAGTCCATAAATAGGTTTTCGACTATCATCAGGAGAATTGATTATAAGTCCTGATAAATGGTCTAGATGTCCATGTGAAATGAAATATCCCTTGATATAATTTTGAAGGATATTTTCTGTTGTAGTATTAAATGTTCGATGTTCGATTGTTTTTTCAATACCAGCGCGAATAGTTCCTGCGTCTAAGGCGATGTAACTTTGACTTTCTTCTACTCCTATAAGATAGCATGATAAGTTACTTTCAATTCCTCCTCCATATACTCCTAAAGGAATTATCTCTAATTTTTGAGCATAACTATATAAAGTGCTGATTAGGCATAGCCCTAAGATTGTTTTTTTCATATTAGATGATATTTGTTTACAAAAATACTTGAATAACTCAATCTTTGCGGTATTGCATAAAATTAAAGTAGTAAAAAATTAGTTATTGGTTTGATTAGTAGGGGTCCGCGTAAAAAAACATT
>NZ_WMJY01000018.1 GCF_009711055.1 Myroides pelagicus | reverse complement strand
GCTGAAGAAATAATCTTCAGCCTCCTACTCGATTATGTTTTGTTTTGTCAACTCCTTGGCTATAGCACTTCGCATAATGTTCCACATCAAAATTGCAAGAATTAGCAATAAAGCAAAGTTTGTTGGCTTGTGTATGTAGCTGTAAAGCTAAGGCTGTCTGGGATTCATCTTTGATGCGTACTATTGGATTTAAGACCACTCTGATTATACGTCCGCTGCCATCATCATTTAGCACCAATGTAGCCTCTGAATGATCTTCATAAGCAAGTACCTCTATATCGTGTTGTTGGCATACGTATAGATACGACATCATGTGACACGAGGTAAGAGCACTCAGCAATAGATCTTCTGGATTTAGCAAGGTAGGGTCTCCTTTAAAAGCTTTAGCTGCTGAAATAGATAGAATATCTTTTCCTTCTATTTTGATGGTATGGCTTTTGGCATACACCTTTTTGTTTGACTCTTCTGACTTGTTGGTCGCAATCCAATTTAGGGCTGCTTTAAAAAGATGTTTGTACATATAGGTGGTTTTAAAAAGATGATGAATTTGCCAATTGAATATGTTTACTTATATGTTTTATTGATGAATTTCAATAGAGAGTACTCAACAATTATCCTTGTAAGTTTTATTCAAATTTAAGAAAAATACTCTACTAATCACTTTTGTGCTATCTTTATCTATAACCTTACTTCGTTTAAGTAGAATCATTTTAAATATAGTGGTTTAACATTTATATAGAGTTTATTAGAAGTAAAAAACTGTAAATTGTATAGAAATTTTAATTCGTATAAATAAAAAAATTTTTATTATGGCTTTTGATATAGAAATGATTAAAAAAGTGTATGAAAAGATGCCTGATCGTGTGACTAAAGCACGTGAGATAGTAGGACGTCCTTTAACATTGTCAGAAAAGATTTTATATACTCACTTATGGGATGGTACACCATCACAAACATTTGAGAGAGGAAAAGACTATGTTGATTTTGCTCCAGATAGAGTAGCATGTCAAGATGCAACAGCACAAATGGCGTTATTACAATTTATGCATGCGGGTAAAGAAAAAGTGGCTGTACCTACTACAGTACACTGTGATCACTTGATTCAAGCAAAAGTTGGTGCATCAGCAGATTTACAGACGGCGATGAACCAATCTTCAGAGGTATTTAACTTTTTGTCTTCTGTGTCGAACAAATATGGTATTGGTTTCTGGAAACCAGGAGCTGGTATTATACATCAAATTGTGTTAGAAAACTACGCTTTCCCAGGAGGGATGATGATAGGGACAGATTCACATACAGTAAATGCAGGAGGTTTAGGGATGTTGGCTATCGGTGTAGGTGGAGCAGACGCAGTAGATGTGATGTCAGGAATGGCATGGGAGCTGAAGTTTCCTAAGTTAATCGGAGTGAAGTTGACAGGAAAGCTAAATGGATGGACAGCACCTAAAGATGTTATCTTGAAAGTAGCGGATATTCTTACTGTAAAAGGAGGAACAGGAGCTATTGTAGAATACTTTGGAGAAGGAGCTACATCTATGTCATGTACTGGTAAGGGAACTATCTGTAATATGGGAGCTGAGATTGGAGCAACTACATCTACATTCGGATATGATGATTCGATGAGAAGATATTTAGCAGCTACTGGTCGTCAGGATGTAGTAGATGCTGCTGATAAAGTAGCAGAGCATTTAACGGCAGATGCTGAGGTATATGCTAACCCAGAACAATACTTCGATCAATTAATCGAAATAAATTTATCAGAATTAGAACCACATATCAATGGACCATTTACTCCAGATAGAGGAACTCCTGTATCTAAAATGAGAGCAGAGGCAGAAGCTAATGGTTGGCCATTAAAAGTAGAATGGGGATTAATCGGCTCTTGTACTAACTCTTCTTATGAGGATATGTCGAGAGCAGCTTCTATCGTAGAGCAAGCTGTTGAGCATGGTATAACACCTAAAGCTGAGTTTGGTATTAATCCAGGTTCTGAACAAATACGCTATACTATCGAGAGAGATGGTATTATCGAAACTTTTGAAAAGATGGGAACAAAAGTGTTTACCAATGCTTGTGGTCCTTGTATCGGTCAGTGGGATCGTGAAGGAGCAGACAAACAAGAGAAAAATACAATCGTTCACTCGTTTAACCGTAATTTCTCTAAGCGTGCAGATGGTAACCCTAATACACACGCTTTCGTAACATCACCAGAGATGGTTGCAGCATTGGCAATTGCGGGTGATTTAGGGTTTAATCCTCTTACAGATACATTAATCAATGACAATGGAGAAGAAGTAAAATTACTACCTCCTAAAGGAGATGAATTGCCAACAAAAGGTTTTGCAGTAGATGATCCAGGTTATCAAGCACCAGCAGCTAATGGGGCAGATATAGTGGTTGAGGTTAGCCCAACGTCAAATCGCCTTCAATTGTTAGAGCCATTTAAACCATGGGATGGTAAGAATATTACAGGGGCAAAATTACTAATCAAAGCCTTTGGTAAATGTACTACTGATCATATCTCTATGGCTGGACCTTGGTTGCGTTTCCGTGGACACTTGGATAATATTTCTGACAATATGTTGATTGGTGCAGTTAATGCTTTTAATCAAAGAACGAATAGCGTTAAGAATGAATTGACAGGTGAATATGGACCTGTACCAGCAGTGCAGAGAGCTTATAAAGCAGCAGGAATACCTACAATTGTAGTAGGAGATCAAAACTATGGTGAGGGATCTTCTCGTGAGCACGCAGCTATGGAACCACGTCACTTAGGAGTAAAAGCGGTATTAGTTAAATCATTTGCTCGTATTCACGAAACAAACTTGAAAAAGCAAGGTATGTTAGCTTTGACGTTTGCTAATGAAGCTGATTACGATAAGATTCAAGAAGATGATACAATCAACTTCTTAGATTTAACGGACTTTGCTCCTGGTAAGCAGTTGGCTATTGAATTTGTTCATGCTGATGGATCAAAAGATGTAATCATGGCAAACCATACGTATAATGCTAGTCAAATTGAATGGTTTAAAGCAGGTTCTGCATTAAACTTGATTGCAGCTGGTAAATAATTATTACTTATAATACTAAAAGAAGGTACTCTATATATAGGGTACCTTTTTTATATCTAAGAATAGGTATAATATTTGTTTTAAATTTAAGTAATTTCGTATTTCAGAAGTAATTAGTAAACAAAGTGATAAAATGAGTCAGATAAACGATAAGAAAATCGTATTAGCAGTAGATGAAAAGCCTAAATTAGGGCAATGGGTACTCCTAAGTATTCAGCATTTGTTTGCTATGTTTGGAGCTACAGTGCTCGTACCTGCTTTGACAGGAATGAATCCAGCTATTGCATTAATATCAAGTGGTATAGGCACATTAGCTTTTATTTTGATAACGAAAGGGAAAGTTCCTTCATATTTAGGTTCATCGTTTGCTTTTATTAATCCTATTATTGCTATGAAGGCACTTGAAGCAGATCCTAATTCAGGTATGCCAGTTGGGAGTTTTTTAGTTGGGAGTTTTCTTGTAGGAGTAGTGTATTCTCTAGTGGCATTATTGATCGCTAAAGTTGGAACTAATTGGTTGATGAAGTTATTGCCTCCTATTGTTGTAGGTCCTGTTATTATGGTTATAGGTCTTGGATTAGCTAGAACAGCAGTGGAGATGGTAACTAATAATCCTACAGGAGAATACGACTTAACGTATGTGTTGATTGGTTTGGTTACTTTGACTATAACAATTATTACTGCAATTTTTACTCGTGGTTTTCTAAGTGTAGTGCCTGTATTAATTGGAATTATTGGAGGGTATGCTTTTGCTGCAATTATGGGAGTAGTAGATTTTACAAAAGTAATAGAAGCGAGTTGGATTCAAGTTCCAGAGTTTAGTATTCCTTTTATTCACTATGAGCCTTCTATATCTTGGTATGTTATCTTATTGATGTTGCCTGTAGCTATTGTTCCTATTGCAGAACATATAGGTCATCAATTGGTATTGAGTAAAGTTATTGAAAAAGATTTGATTAAAGATCCTGGATTACACAGAAGTATGTTAGGTGATGGGGTAGCGACGATGTTTGCTTCTCTGATAGGTGGACCACCAAATACAACGTACGGTGAAAATATAGGAGTGTTAGCCATTACCAGAGCGTTTAGTATTTATGTGTTTATAGGGGCTGCTTGTTTGGCAATCTTGTTTGGATTTTGTGGAAAGATAGCAGCATTGTTAGGGACAATTCCTTCACCCGTGATGGGAGGTGTATCTATTTTATTGTTTGGAATTATTGCTTCTAGTGGTTTACGTATGTTGGTAGAGAATAAAGTTGATTTTAAGATCAAACGAAATTTGATTATTTCTTCAGTTATTTTAATTATTGGTATCGGAGGAGCAGCAATTCATATTGGTGATTTGTTTTCTTTAGAAGGAATGGCCTTGGCATCTATAATTGGGGTTGTTTTAAATATTGTGCTACCTGGTAAACAATTAGTTGATTTTGAAGATATGTTTAAAGAGGAGTAGAAATATTTTTCGTATTACCTATTTTTAAGTTAAATATTAGATACTCTATGGTATTTTTGAATTTATTTGTAGAATCGTTATATTTGACAGAAGCAAGCTAATTAAAAATGAAAGAAAGAAAGAAGAGATTAGGATTATTATCAAATATTATATTTATTGGTGTACTTATCGTTGTGTTTTTTACACCATTGGGTACAGATGTAAAAGTATGGTTAAATCAGTTAGTGGCTATGAGTCCGACGTTAGAAGATGAGAGTGAGTATGAGAAGGTTAATTTTAACGGCTGGGAAGTAGTAGATATAGAGGGAAATAAAGTTGATTTTAATGAGTTAAGTGGTAAAGTAATTATTATCAATTTTTGGGCAACCTGGTGTCCACCATGTATTGCAGAGAAGCCTAGCTTTCAAGAATTGTACAATGACTATAAAGATAAGGTAGTCTTTATGTTTGTGACTAGTGATGATAAGGATAAGGTTACTGCATTTAAAGAAAAGCATCAATATACATTACCTATTTACTATGAATTAGCTAATACGCCTGTAATGCTTTATTCTAAATCAATTCCTGCCTCTTATGTGATTGACAAGGAGGGAAACATTGTTGTTAAGAAGTTCCGAGCAGCAGACTGGAATAGTTCTAAGTTTAGAGTCTTATTAGACAATTTGATAAAATAGATAGTGTTTAAAAGTACATATAGAAAAGCCTTAAGAGAAGCAACTCTTAAGGCTTTTTTTAGCAAGATTGGTCAAGTCGAATAGTGGTGTACAATTTAATTTTGTTTTTTAGTTTAATAAAGCGTATGCAAAAAAGAAGTAGTTATAATAGGTATATTAAAATGGTAAACGATGTAGTTGATTATATAAACCAACATTATACCGATGAGTTGTCTTTAGCGTTGATCTCTAATCATATTGGTGTTTCTTCTTTTCATTTTCATCGGTTGTTTAGCCAAATAGCAGGAATTAGCTTAAATAGGTTTATAACGCTTGTTCGTCTAACGAAAGCTGCTACTTTATTAAAGAATAATAGGGAAATGACGATTACTGAGATTGCTTATAGTAGTGGTTTTTCTTCTCTGTCATTGTTTAGTAGAGTGTTTGTAAAACATTATGCGATGACGCCAACAGACTTTCAGCAGAAACAGCAGGGCGTAGAACAAGAGGAGTTGGCTAAAGTTGATTATCTGATAGCAGAATATAGCAAGAATGTGCAAAACAAAACTTTGAACTTTATGGAAGTTTGTAAAATAATAATTAAAAATTTTACAATCATGGAGTTTAAAATTGAAGAGAGAGTATTGGATACATTGACAGTAGCTTATGTACGCCACATTGGTGATTATAGAGAAATTGGTAAATCGTATGAGAAGCTTTTTGAATGGGCTTTCCCTAGAGGGGTGATGTCTCAATCTAGTTATAAAGTATTGACTGCTTACCACGATGACCCTGCTATTGTAGGTTTGGAAGGTTTAAGGCAAGATGTGTGTATTTCTATACCTATGGATATGAAGGTCGAAGAACCTTTAGGTAAAGTAGTTTTAGAGGGAGGAAAGTATGTTGTAGGGCGCTTTGAAATAAAGATAGAAGAATTTGCACAAGCTTGGGAAACAATGTGTTTGTACATCGTTCAAAACGACTGTAAGTTACGATTGGCGAAATCTTATGAGTTTCATCTGAACAACTTTAAAGAGCATCCAGAGCAAAAGATTATAGCTGAGTTATGCTTACCTATTGAATAAAAAAAAGTCCAGCTAACCAGCTGGACTTTTTTTTATCTATGTTTACTATCTACTAATAGTAAGTATAACGTCTTACTTGAGAAATGTATTTAGCTAAACGGATAACTTGGTGGCTATATCCATACTCATTATCGTACCATACATACATTACTACGTTTTTACCATCTGCAGAAACAATTGTAGCTTTACTATCAAAGATAGATGGAGCAGAAGTTCCTACGATATCAGATGATACTAATTCGTTGTTGATAGAGTATTTGATTTGCTCTACAAGATTTCCGTTTAAAGCAGCTTTGCGCATTACTTCATTAAGCTCTTCAACAGAAGTAGTTTTTTCGATTTCTAAGTTTAATACAACTAAAGAACCATTTGGAACTGGTACACGGATAGCGTTAGAAGTAAGTTTACCTGCCAATGAAGGTAAAGCTTTTGCTACAGCACTTCCAGCACCTGTTTCAGTGATAACCATATTTAATGCAGCAGCTCTACCACGACGGTATTTCTTGTGCATGTTATCTACTAAGTTTTGGTCATTTGTATATGCGTGGATTGTTTCTAAGTGCCCTTTAACTACTCCGAAGTTATCTTCCATTACTTTTAAGATAGGAGTAATGGCGTTTGTAGTACAAGAAGCAGCAGACCAAATATCCACTTGGCTTGGATCGTACTCTGTATTGTTTACACCGTGTACGATGTTAGGAACACCTTTACCTGGAGCTGTTAGTAATACTTTTGAGGCACCTTTAGCAGTCAAGTGACGTTTTAAATCCTCGTCCGTTTTGAAAGCTCCAGTATTATCTATGATTAATGCATTGTCAATATCATAAGCCGTATAGTCAATTTCTTCTGGAGAACCTGCAGAAATCATGTGGACTGTAGTACCGTTGATGATTAATGCATTGTTTTCTGGATCAGCAATTACTGAACCTTCGAAATCTCCGTGTACTGAATCGTATTTTAGTAAAGAAGCACGTTTTTCTAAAAGTACTGCATCGTTTTTATCACGAGTTACAATTGCTCTTAGACGCATTTGCTGTCCTTTACCAATTTTATTCATTAATTCACGAGCTAATAAACGTCCGATACGTCCAAATCCATAAAGAACTACGTCTTTTGGTACGATTTCTTCTGTTTCTTTAGCATCTTGTAATTTACTTACAACAAAACCTAAAGCATTGCTATGCTTATTGTCTTCTAAGTGGTATTCGTAAGTAAGTCTACCGATATCTATTCTTGAAGGTGGCAAATCTGCCTGTTGAATAGCTTTAGCAATTTCTACAGAATCGAAAATGTTGATCGGTTTTCCTACAAATTTTGCAGCATATTCGTGTAAGTTGATAATGTCACTAACGCTACGGTCAATCAATTGATTGCGGAACATTAGTAACTCAATTGATTTGTCATACCATAAATCACTAACGATTTTGATAAACTCTACACATGCTTTTCTGCGATCTGCTTGAAAAGCCAATTCTTTTTCGTATAAACTTGTATTTTTCATTTTAGATTGTGTTGTATAAAATTAGTGCAAAAGTCTGCTTTTTTGTTGAATAAATCAAGTTTTTAGATTAGAAAAGACCAAGTGATTGGTCTTTTCAGATAATAGGGTAGTTTTTAGACAATTATTCGAAGAACTTCACCTGAAGCACTTATTACTTCTAGCTTTATTTTCTGTTTGTTACCTAATTCTTCAAATATTCTCTGGGCTTGGTTTGTTGTCTGAACTTTTTTACCATTTATCGCAAGTAATATTCCTCCTTCTAATTCTTCTTTATATGGAGCGTATTTAGGATTTTTTACAGTTTTTATTTTTAAGCCATAGTTGAGTTTAAACTTGTTTTGTTCCTCTATTGAAAGTGATTCGAATTCAAATCCGTTATAGCTAATTGTTGTATTTTCAACTTTCATTAGACTAACTTCTATAGTATTTTCAATTCCATCTCTGTTATAGGTTACATTTACTTTATCGTTTGGACGTTTTGTATTTAGGATTGTCTTTAGGTCAACGAAAGTTTTGATTGGTTTATCATTAATACGCTGTATAATATCTCCTTTTTGTAGACCTGATTGTTTTGCTCCGGAGGTTGCTACTACTTCTTGAATATAGAAACCTTGAGTTAACGAAAGGTCCAAGTCTTTTGCAATTAGGTTGTTTAGCTCAAAGCCTGATACGCCTAGAACGGCTTGTTGCACATTACCATACTCTAATAAGTCTTCAATTATTTTTTTTGTTATATTCGACGGTACCGCAAAAGCATATCCTACATATGATCCTGTATTGGAAGAGATCATTGTATTGATTCCTATTAATTCTCCTCTTGTGTTTACTAATGCACCACCACTATTTCCAGGGTTGATAACGGCATCAGTTTGAATGAATGATTGAATACCTGTTTTTGATAAGTTTCTTGCCTTAGCTGATACTATACCAGCTGTAACTGTTGAGGTAAGATTAAATGGGTTTCCAACAGCGATAACCCATTCGCCTAGTTTTAAATTATCGGAATCACCAAATATGATATAGGGAAGCTTCTTGTCTGTGTCAATTTTTAGTAGCGCTATGTCCATCTGTTTATCTGTACCGATGAGTTTTGCTTTATAAGTTTGGTTGTCATTAAGTGTTACTTCTAATTCAGAAGCATTATCTATGACGTGATTATTGGTGACGATATACCCATCTTCTGTTATGATTACGCCAGACCCTGTACCAACTTGTGCTTGTGTTTGTCCTTTATAGCCATAGAAAAACTCCATAATAGGGTTACTTCTTGTCTGGACGTAGCTTAAATTTTTAACGTGTACTACTGCGTGAACCGTATTCTCTGCTGCTTCAGTAAAATCGATTCCAGCAATACTTGTATTTGTATGCGTAGGTAGTTGGGGAACGGTCGAGGTAGATTGTACTCCTTCTTGTTGGTTTTGTAGGGTTGAACTTTCGAAAAAGTATTTATACCCAACTAGGGTGATAGCCCCGCTAATTAAACTTAGGAATAATAAACTGATTGTTTTTTTCATAATTAACTAAAAGCTTACTGATTTGATATGTAAAAATAAAAAAGCAAGAATAGAATAAGAAGTGCTTTAACCAAGACTTAACATAGTGTGATTCTGAACAGAATTTGTAAATTTGCTTTTCATTAAATTGCAGAGTATATGTTGAAATTTTATAAGTATCAAGGAACTGGAAATGATTTTGTCATGATAGATAATCGTGATTTAAAGTTTCCAAAGAAAGATGTTTCACTAGTTAATCTATTATGTGATAGAAAATTTGGTGTAGGAGCAGACGGATTGATATTATTAGAGCAGGCGGAAGGGTATGATTTTCGTATGGTGTATTACAATGCAGATGGAAATGAGAGTACAATGTGTGGAAATGGAGGTCGATGTATCGTAGCCTTCGCTAAACACTTAGGAGTGATTAAGGAGGAGTGTTGTTTTATAGCTGTTGATGGTGAGCATAAGGCAAGAATAGATGAGGATAATCTTGTCTCTTTGCAGATGATTGACGTTGATCAGGTTTTAGTTGAAAAGAAA
Source organism: Myroides pelagicus (assembly GCF_009711055.1). Taxonomy (GTDB): domain Bacteria; phylum Bacteroidota; class Bacteroidia; order Flavobacteriales; family Flavobacteriaceae; genus Flavobacterium; species Flavobacterium pelagicum. The sequence continues at coordinate 64,379 of NZ_WMJY01000018.1, read as the reverse complement.
TATAGCTTTTTAAATACTGGATCTCCTCATCACGTACAAGTTGTCCGTGAATTGGATCGTTATAATGTATATGCTAAGGGTAAGGGTATTAGAGAGAGTGATCTATATGCACCAGAAGGAACAAATGTAAACTTTGTAGAGCAAGAAGGACCAAACCGATTTAGAATTAGAACGTATGAGCGTGGCGTTGAAGACGAGACTCTATCTTGTGGGACTGGCGCTACTGCTGTTGCTATAGCGATGTATGAACAAGGCAAAGCTGATAGTACGACAATTGCTATAGAGGTAGAAGGTGGTGACCTGATGATTTCGTTTTCGAAAGAAGGTGATAAGTACCAAAATGTTTACTTGACAGGATCTGCTACATTTGTCTTTGAAGGAGGGTTTAATATTTAAGTAAACAAGTATGTTTATTCAAGGGGATAATATTTATTTAAGAGCACTAGAACCAGAGGATTTATCGTTTATCTATGAGATAGAGAACGACATGAAACTTTGGGAAGTGAGTAATACACAGACACCTTATAGTCGCTTTCTTATTCGTCAGTATTTAGAAAATGCGCATCAAGATATTTATGAGGCAAAGCAACTGCGCTTGGTGATTTGCGATTCGGTGACAGACAAAGTTTTAGGTTTAATTGATTTATTTGATTACGACCCCAAGAATAATCGAGCAGGTGTTGGTATCGTAGTTCAATATGCAGAAGATAGAAATAAAGGTATTGGGACAGCTGCACTTGCAATGATCGTAGATTATGGTGTCAACTATTTGCATCTCAATCAATTATATGCTAATGTTGCAGTAGATAATAAGGCAAGTATTGCTTTGTTCGAACAAGCTGGTTTTGAGTTAGTAGGCATTAAAAAAGCTTGGACAAGGGTAGGGAATACCTATAAAGATGAAGGATTATATCAACTAATATATTAATAAAAACACGATGAAATTAAAGAATATTTTTATTCTAGCTACTGTGCTTGGTGCATTTGGAATATTAGGCTATCTATATATTTGGTATGGAAGTGCTTTTAATAGCAATCTACAAGGATGGGACGAGAAAGAGTATATTTATGTCAGAGAAACGGATAACTTTGATACGGTAGTAAAGACACTAACACCTTACCTTAATGATGTAGAGAGTTTTAAATCTATTGCAGAACAACGAAATTATGATGCCTTGGTGATTAATGGTCGTTTTAAGTTGAGAAATGGAATGAACAACTACGATATTATTCAAGCGTTACGCGATAACAAACCTACACGAGTAACATTTAATAATCAAGAACGCATCGAGAATTTGGCAGGTCGTATTGCAACACAAGTCGAATCGGATAGTATTATTTTACTTGAGACGTTTTTAAACAAAACATTCTTAGCTGATAATAATCTAACACCTGAGAATGTATTAGTTGTATTCTTACCAGACACTTATGAATTTTATTGGAATGTCAATCCTATAAAATTACGCAATAAATTACAAGGAGAGTATGTTCGTTTTTGGAATGAGGAGCGTTTGAAAAAAGCAGAAGCTATTGGATTGACTCCTGTAGAAGTGTCTATTTTGGCATCTATCGTTCAGAAAGAAACCGTGAAAGCTGATGAACGACCAAAGGTAGCAGGTGCCTATTTGAATCGTTTGAAAATCGGTATGCCTTTGCAAGCTGATCCTACTTTAGTTTATGCTTATAAAAAATATACAGGTGATTTTGATGAAAAGATATATCGTGTGTATAACAAGCACAAGGAAATTGATTCGCCATATAATACCTATAAAAATGCTGGATTACCACCAGGACCAATTACTATGCCTGATAAAAATTCAATTGAAGCGGTTTTAAACCCAGAGCAACATGATTATATTTATTTTTGTGCAAGTGTAGATCGTATGGGATATCATGAATTTGCTAAAACATTAGCACAGCACAATGCAAATAGTGCGAAATACCACGCTTACTTAAATAGAGCAGGTATTAGATAGCGTAAAATATTTTTTTGAATAGATATTTGTAAGAGGAAAAGAGCAATCTTTTCCTTTTTTTTGGGGAAGTGTTGCCATTCTTGCCCAATGCGTGCAGATTACGTGCAGTTTGCCTGCCCAGAAGTATTTTCTTGGCAAGAAAACCTCAAGAAAGGTGCACGTATTCTTCAAATAACGTAAAAAGAGAGGTCTGAGACTGATTCCTCTAGTGTATAAAGGAACAGATCCAAAAAAAAGGGAAACCTGTAAAGATTCCCCCTTTTTAAGTGCTGTTTATTGAAGATTATTTCCAACCTCCACCAAGTGTTTTGTACAAATTAATGCGTGATATTAGTTTAGCTTGTCTAAATTTGTTTAGATTTAGTTCACTATCTAATAAGTTCTTTTGAGCATTAATAACCTCGATATAGGTAGCATATCCACTGTTAAATAGCAAGTTTGATTGTTTAACACCTAGCCTAGAGGTTGTTACTTGTTCAGCAGCTATTTCGATTTGTTCATCTACTGTTTTTAGATTCATTAATGCGTCAGTTACTTCTGTGATAGCTGTATAAACAGTTCGTTGTAAATCTATTTCTGCTTTCTCCCTATCTATTTTTGCTACTTCGAAGTTTGTTTTTAGTTTTCGTTTATTGAAAATTGGGTTTGTTGCTTTGGCTATGATACCACCAAACAATGAACCTGGGATATCAAACCAGTTTCTAGTCAGTACACTGTTAAGTCCTCCTGTTAGATCTATTGATAAGGAAGGGTATCTACTCGCTTGAGCTACGCCAACTAGTGCATTCTTTGCCTGAAGATTTAGTTCTGCTGATTTGACATCTGGTCGCATGCTTAACATGTGTAAAGGAACACTAGTTGCAAGAATTTCATTTGTATTTGCTTCAGCTAACTTAGTTTCACGTTGGATATCTGTTGGCAGTTGTCCAGTTAATAAAGACAATGCGTTTTCTTGATTAGCAATTTGTTGTTTGAGAGAAGGAATTAAAGCTTTAGCAACTAACATTTGGTTTTTGGTTTGTTGAATTGCTAAGGAAGTGATTTGACCTGCATCTCTTTGAAGTTCAACTATTTTTAATGTGTTTTTAGTCAAGTCATAGTTGGTTTGCGCAACCTCCATTTGAGCATCAAGTAATAATAAGTTGTAATATCCTTCAGCTATACTAGCAATTAATCTTGTTTGTACTGCTTTTGTAGCCTCTGCAGTTTTTAAATAATCTGCTAAGGCTACTTTGTTCTTGCTTTTTATCTTTCCCCAAATGTCCAGCTCCCAACTAAAAGATAGACCTGAACCATATTGTACTGAATTGACAAACATGTTTTCTGGCGCTTCTTCTCCTTTGTGATTGTAGTAGCTACTAGAAGGAGAGCCATAATAGTTTTTAGATCTAAACTGGTAATTAACACTTCCCAAGGCTAGGTCTAAAGAAGGTAGCCATTCTACTTTTGCTTGTTTAGCACGTTGATTAGCAATATCTAGGTTTTTGATAGCTGTCAACATATCAAAGTTATGCGCTAATCCTTTGTCAATTAAGTCAATTAACTGTTCGTCTTCAAAGAATTCACGCCACGGGATATCTGCTATAGTTGTTGAATCTTGTGCAATGTTTAGTGTATCCTGACCTCTAAAATGATCAGGAACATCTAAATTAGGTGCTTTATATTTTGATTGAGGAGCACAAGAGTTGAGCACCAAAGCACTTGCGATAAATATCGTAAATATTGTATAGGTTGCTATTCTTTTTGAGCTATTCATCATTGTTGTATCAATTTATTCGTTAGTAAATTTTGCTTTTAGTTTTTCATCCCAGTTTTGGAAAATGTAGAACAATACAGGTATAATAAATATACCAGCAATTACTCCAAAAATCATTCCACCTGCGGCAGAAAAACTAATTGAATGATTACCTTGTGCAGAAGGTCCGACTGTAAACATCAAAGGTACTAGACCTGCTACGAAGGCAAATGAAGTCATCAAGATAGGTCGTAACCTCATTTTTGCACCTTCTACCGCGGCGTCAAAGATTGATAACCCCCTTCTTCTTTGTTGTAAAGCAAACTCTACAATAAGGATAGCATTCTTTGCCAATAGACCAATCAACATAATTAACCCTACTTGTACGTATATGTTGTTTTGTAAGCCAGCCAAATTGACAAATAGTGCTACACCTAGTAATCCTGTAGGTACAGTCAGTAAGATGGCAATAGGTAACAAATAGCTTTCGTACTGAGCACATAATAAGAAGTAAACAAAGATTATACTTAATGCAAAAATTAAGATAGCTTGATTACCTGAATCTTTTTCTTCTAATGACATACCAGTATATTCATACGAGTAGTTACCAGGCATTTTTGAAGTTACTTCATCGATTGCTTTCATCGCATCACCTGTACTATAGCCAGGAGCTGGATTTGTTTTAATAGATATAGCATTGTATAAATTATATCTTGTTACAGTTTGTGGACCTAATACTTTTTTCAACTTAATCAAAGTACTTGCAGGTAACATTTCACCATCTTTATTGCGGACATAGATAGAATTAAATGATTGAGGACTTTCTCTATATTCTATATCTGCTTGCATATAAACGCGATAAGTACGTCCAAATCGATTAAAGTCTCCTGCTTTGATTCTACCGTAGTAGTTTTTGATAGTGGTCATTAATTCTTTTACACTCACTCCAAGAGATTTTGCTTTAGCATAGTCAATCTCTAATAAGTATTGAGGGAAGTTCGCCTTGAAAGAAGTAAATGCGTTGTCAATCTCAGGTCTTTCATTCAATTGAGCTATAACGTCTTCTGCTGTTTTGCTAAATTCATCAAACCCTCCACCCATACGGTCTTGGAGAACAAACTCAATACCTCCAAAGTCACCAAACCCTTGGATAGTTGGTCTTGGGAATACATTGAATGTAGCTTCATTAATCACAGATAAGTCCTCTTTGATTTGACTCATAATTTTGTCTATATTCTTTTCATCACCTCTATCTTTGTATGGTTTCAAATTAATAAAACCTACGGCAAAAGATGGACTTGCATTACCATCAATAGCATTATATCCAGAGATTGCCGTCATACCTTCGATATCTGTTCTTTTCTTTAGAATACTGTCGGCTTTTGCTAATGCTACTTTAGTACGTGCTAATGAGGCACCAGGTGGCATAGCTAATGAGTAAGTTAGAAAACTGTCATCTTCTCTCGGGATAAATGATGAGGGTGTCTTATATAAAAAGAATACTCCAACTCCTATGATTAATGTTAATCCACTGATAGCAATTTTTTTGTTATTGATTAATTTCTTAATTGTAGCAACATACTTCTCTGTGAACGTGTCAAATGCGGTATTAAACGAGAAGAAAAAGCGACCACTTATTCTTTTGAATTTATTGGTTTCTTTGTTAGTAGCATATTCTTCACCACTTGGTTGTTTTAGAAACAATGCACAAAGGGCAGGACTTAAAGTCAATGCATTAACTGCTGAGATTAGAATGGCAAAGGCTAGGGTATAAGCAAATTGTTTGTAAAATATACCTGCTGGTCCTTGCATAAATCCTACTGGTAAAAAAACAGCGGACATTACTAATGTAATCGAAATAATCGCTCTAGTAATTTCACTCATTGTTGAGATAGTAGCCTCTTTTGCTTTCATTCCAGTGTGATGCATCTTCTCATGTATCGCTTCTACAACGACAATGGCATCATCTACTACAATACCAATCGCTAGTACCAAAGCAAACATTGTCAAAATATTGATGGAGAATCCCATCAAGTAGATGAAAAACAATGTTCCAATTAATGAAATAGGAATTGCAATTACGGGGATTATTGTTGATCTAAAATCTTGTAAGAATAGATATACAATAACAAATACCAAGAAAAAGGCCTCAAATAAAGTATGTTGTACTTGACTGATTGATTCGTCGATCTGATCTTTTACTGAATAGCTGATATCATAATGTATTCCTTTAGGGAATGACGTAGATAAGCGTTCAAGAACTTTTCGAACAGCAATATCGATATCTCTAGCATTTGAGCCAGCCGTCTGTGTGATGTTCATTGTTAGTCCAGGAAACCCATTTACACTATTGTCACTACCAACGTTCGAAGCTCCAAACTCAACTCTTGCTACATCTTTCAGCTTTAATACAGAACCATCTACATTTGTTTTGATAATAATATTTTCGTATTCCTCAGGTAAGCTAAATCTACCTTTGTGTTTTAAGGCTGTTTCAAAAGCTTCCTCAGAAGTTTCTCCAAAGTTACCTGGTGCAATTTCAAAGTTTTGGTCTTTGATAGAAGCAATAATATCTTGTGGAGTTAAGTTATATAGGGCTAATTTTTCTGGATTAAGCCATGTTCTCATTGAGTAGTCACGTGCTCCAATACGGCCCACAGAAGCTACACCAGGTACACGTAGTAATTCGCGATTGATGTTGATCTGTGTATAGGCTTGAAGAAATGTTTCGTCATAAACTTCTTCAGGATGATCACTATAGAAGTTGATTGTCATGATGTTACCACTCTGACGAGGTGTAACTGAGATACCATTTTCATTGACCTCAGAAGGCAAATTACTCGATGCTTTACTTACGCGATTTTGTACATTAACTGCTGCTTGGTCAGGGTCTGTTCCTGCTTTAAAGAAAACGTTGATCGTACCAGACCCACTATTACTCGCTTTTGAGCTAATGTAAGTCATATTATCAACTCCATTGATTGATTCTTCTATAGGAAGTAATACACTTTGCGCTACTGTTTCTGCATTTGCTCCAGGGTAGGAAGTAGATACTGTCACACTAGGTGGGGCAATTTCAGGAAAACGAGTGATAGGTAATAGTGTAAGTCCTACTAAACCAAGTAATACGAACATAATCGATATTACAGTAGCTAGTATAGGACGCTGTATAATAGCTTTTAACATAGTATCTTAATTTGTAAGGTGATTTTTAATCTCAAATATTATAGGGAGGGTTAATTAATAGGCTTTACATACATTCCTTCTGTAAGCTTGTCAAAACCAGTCTTTATTACGCGATCCCCAATCGCAAGTCCGTTAGGTACAATAAAGTTACCTCCGGAAACTCCGTCAACAGTGATTGATTGTAGTTTTACCTTGTCTTCACTATCTAAGATGTAAACGAATGTTTTGTCTTGAATAGAAGTTGTAACTTCTTGTGGTATCATAATGACACTAGGTTTCGTTTCTTTTACTTTTACGGTACCCGTATTACCTGATCGCATTACGTCTTTAGAATTGGGAAAAGAAGCACGAACAGATATAGAACCAGTAGTACGGTTAACTTGACCATTAATCATATCTACTTTTCCTTTTTCAGCGTATTCATGACCATCAGCAAGGATTAAGGTTACTTCAGGTAGCATTGTTCCATTGCTTTTGGCAGTAGTAGAGTCCGTGATTGTTTTGTTGTCTTTACTGAAATATAAGAAGTCGGATTCACTCATTCCGAAGTAGACATATACTTCACTAACATCTGAAAGGACTGTAAGAGGCTCTTTATCACTTTTAGAAACCAAGTTACCAATGCGTTTTGGCATTCTACCAATATATCCACTCACAGGTGCTTTAATAATAGTGTAGTTTAGGTTGATTTGAGCACTTGCCACTGCAGCACTTGCTTTAGCTAGTGATGCACGGGCTATTTCGTAGTTCGCCTTAGCTGTTTCTAATTGTACTTCCGCGATTACCTCATTGTCAATTAGTGGTTTTAGACGGTCAATTTCTAATTTGGCGTTTTTCAATTTAGCTTTTTCTACATTCTCTGTAGCGATCATATTGTTTAGTATTTCTTGGTAAGGCAATGCATCAACTTGAAATAGAGGTTGTCCTTCATGAACAAAAGAACCTTCATCTACGAATATCTTTTCAAGAATACCTTCAACTTGTGGTCGTATTTCTACATTTATTTTTCCTTCGATATTACCGATATAATCTTTTACTGTGATAGCAGTAGCTGTATCAACAGTAATAATAGGAAGTGCTAAGGCATTTTCCTTAGGGTCTAATTTCTTAGTAGAACCCATATTGCAGCTGTTAATTCCAATTAATGTTCCGATCATTATTAAAGCTGAAATGGCTATTAAAACTGTTTTTTTACTTGTTATCATCTTTGTTAAATTCATTTAATTGTTAAAAAGGTGAGGTTTAATCTGTGTTATACTATTCAATACTAGTGCCAAACTCTAATGGACGCAAAAAAATACTTGGTTTGGTTTTAGTAAGTTATTGATTTATAGTTTGTTGTTTTGGGTTGTTCACTTTTTTTGATCTCCTGAAGTATTAATACTCTTTAAAGGGCTAAGTGTAGCTTCTTGTGGATACGTTCCACACTATGGAAGTCTGATGTAGTTAGGAAGTGTGGTGTTTTTTTGAAGAATATTCCAGGTTTAAGAAAATATTATTATAAATAGCCAGAGTATGTTAACAAAAGTTTTTGGTAGTGCCGTATTTGGCATTGAGGCTACGACAGTAACTGTAGAAGTCCATATTGATAAAGGTATTAGCTATCACTTAGTAGGTTTGCCAGATAGTGCTATTGAGGAAAGTAGCTATCGAATAGTAGCTGCTTTGACAAATATAGGTTATAAATTGCCCGTCAAGCGAATTACTGTCAATCTAGCGCCTGCTAATATGAGAAAGAAAGGAAGAATCTGCTTTATGATTTGACCTTAGCACTTGGAAAATTGATTGTATCTGAACAGATAGTATCTACAATAGAAGTTGATAAGTGTATGATTATGAGGATGGTATCGCTAGATAGAACAATGTAAAGTATTATTGGGGGCATTACAACGCTCAAATGACTTCTCCTTTAATTAGAAAATTTTGTTCATTAGATGAACAGTCCTTAGGACTTTTAAAACAAGCTATGCAACGATTAAATCTATCTGCACGGGCTTATGATCGAATCTTAAAAGTTGCACGTACAATTGCTGATTTAGATAGTCAAGAAGCAATATTAGCGCATCATATCGGAGAAGCTATTCAATATAGAAGTCTAGATCGCGAAGGCTGGTTGGGATAATGAAATAACAAAAGGCTGAGACAATGAATGTCTCAGCCTTTTGTTATAGTTTATAACGACTATTTCTCTTCTGTTGGGAAGTATCCTATAACTTGTCTGTACAAAGTGAAATAGATTGAAAACAAGTAAGGTAAGAACAATAGTATTCCAATTATAAATAAGAATAAACTACTCATTAATAGGAAGTAATTTAAAACTATAGTAAGTATGATTGGAATAGGTTGTTTATTTACTACCATAATACTATTCTTTATAGCAGCTAGTGGCTTACTATCACCAAAAATGATTAGGGGGATAGTAAATATTGTCAGTGTGTGAATCAACCAGTTTAAGGCAAGTGCAACCATACCTAATTCCATTAACTGCAACGGAACTGAAATAATTGTAAATAGGCTTGAAATAATAATTACTGCTATAAATACATAAAGACCTTTAATACTGACAAAATATTTAAAAGCACTTAAAAAACGAGGGTATCTACCCATGGCCGCATCTGCATTCATCTTAAAAAAACCTGCAATTACTATACTACTCAATGCGGTCGCTATTACTGAAGCAAGTAAGTAGTAGTATAAGTATGGCGGTGTAGCCAATAGACCGACCCATTCGTTCATCAATGCTGTTAGTTGCTCTTGCATGACAACAGGATCTTCTTTATCTAGTTCAAAGTTGTTGGTAATTACAGTAGAAGCAATCAGCATCACAGCAAAGAAGATAAATAAACTAGACGATATTACGGGTAATACAGTACGTTTGTAATAGCTAAAAGCTTCACCCATAACATTGAAAGGAGCTATTAGATAACCGTTTTCTTTTATGTGTTTTAATTTGTCGTTTAAGTTATTCATTGAAAGTTTAGGCTACTGCCAATTTTATGTATGATTAATGTCGTTCAGACTATCTAATATAGTCGAAAGTATTTCCTTGTTTGATGTCTCCGGTATTATAACCTTTCATAAACCACTCTTTGCGTTGCTGAGAAGTTCCATGGGTAAAAGAATCAGGGTTTACTTGACCACTTACTCTCTTTTGGATTGCATCATCTCCAACAGCTTGAGCAGCACTCATGGCGATTTCTATATCTTTTGGTTCTAAGTGTTTTTGGTTGTATCTTGTCCAGAGACCTGCATAGAAGTCAGCTTGTAGCTCTAATCCAACAGAAAGCTTATTAGCTTCTTTTTTACTTATTCCTTGTTGAGCTTGATGTACTTTGGCATTTGTACCTAACAGGGTTTGTACGTGATGTCCAACTTCATGTGCTATGACATAGGCAATAGCGAAGTTTCCTCTTTCGGCACCAAACCGGTTGTGTAATTCTTCGAAAAATCGCAAGTCCATATAAACTGTTTCATCAGCAGGACAGTAGAAAGGACCTACGTCAGCTGTTGCAGATCCACATTTAGTGTTTACGTTGTCGTCAAATAACTCCATTTTTGGTTCGCGATATTGTAAGCCATTTTCACTAAATACTTTATGCCAAACATCTTCTGTGTCAGCAAACATTACGGCTACCATTTTACCCATAGCAATTTCTTCTTGCGAGAGTTGTCTGGTTTCTACTTGTTCTGTTTGTTGTCCTGTATTTAACTGCTCTATCACTGGAGCAATCTGCTTTCCTGTATCACCTCCAAAGATGTATAATAACATCGCAATGATACCAACTAGTCCTCCTCCTAGTGCTGTTTTTCCTGCTGCCGATTTGCCTCGGCTGTCTGTAACGTTTTTACTTTCTCTGCGGCCTTGCCATTTCATACCTTTATCGTTTATTTTTGAGCAAAAATAGTAAAAATACTAGTCTTACTAGAATAAATAAAGTTAAGTAATAGAATGAAAAATCTCCTTAACTTAGTTTTTGTCTAGAGTTAAGGAGATTGAGTTAAATATTAAAATAGTTATTCATTAGAATGTATAGGCTAGACTAAGCTTGAACGATAGTGGCACAGTAGCTCTCCATCCATAGTGTGTATAGCCCCACGCACCTGGGAAATACCCTACATAGTTGTAGCGATCTGTTATATTGTTTACAATAAGGTTAAAGGCATAGCCATTTTTCTTATACGAGATACCTCCATCTAAAGTAAAATAGTCATCTGGTAGGTATTTTTTTGCTTGTACAGGTGCTTGTGAACGATCTTTTTGGTATTGATACCCCAATGAGAATCCTAGTCCTTCCATTTTACCTGTTGGTATTCTATAGGTTAACCAAGCATTCGTACTGTGTTTTGCAGTACCAGGCAACAGCATTCCTTTCTTAGCAGGATTATTATCTTCTGTAATTTTCGCATCTGTATAAGCGTAGTTCATGGTAAGGTTTAACCCTTCGGTTAATTGCCCATTTAGATCAAATTCTACTCCTTTTGAACGTGCTTTTCCACTTTGTACCATAATATCGCTATTCATATCAGGATTAAGTGGAGTCAAGATATTTGTTTTATCAATTTGATAAAGAGCTAATGAAGTATAAAGTTTTTTGTTAAACCATGTTTTTTTGATTCCGAACTCTATATTTGTTCCTTTAGACGGATCAGCTGATTCGTTGTTTTCAAGGCGGCCTAATTGCTCTTGGAAACTTTGATCATATAAAGCATAGGCTGTCAATGAAGGTGAAAAGTTATAATTCACACTAAAACGCGGTGTATATGCTTGGTTTTTCTCAGCATCCCCATTGATCGCACGGGAAGTTTTTTCTGTTGAGGTATAACGAACACCTAATCCTAAGCGAAGTTTATCTTCTAACAAGATAATTTCATCCTGAACATATAAAGAAGTATAACTGTATTCGTTGATATTTCCAGCTGAGCGTTCGCGTAAAGAGCGAGAGCGATCGTATACTGGAATATCTGATTTTTTTAGGTTCCCATATACTGGATTATATATATTGAATAAATCTCCGACTTGTGCTACGGCTCCTGTCTCATCTCTCACTACAGACCAGTCTGCGATATGTTCTTTTTGCCCCATATCTAGTCCAAAAAGGATATTGCTTTTAACTCCTTTTGCTAGGTCAAATGTACCATTCATATATACTTGGCCTAGTTTAGATGTATTTAAGGCGTCGTTGATTGAAAGGTTTCTTTTTACATTACCAGCATCGTCAATAGAGTTATATATTGGGTATAAACTTTCGCCTTCCATCGTTGCAGTTACATAACCTAATTTAGTAGTCAGGTTCCAGTTTTCGTTTATGCGGTGATCTAAGTTAATGAATACATTGTGTTCTTTTATTGTTGTCGGGTCAATAATTGGATCACTAAAGGTAAACTTTCTAGGTAGGTCTTTGAATCCTTTTTTTGAATAAGCGTATTTTGCAAAACCTCCTTCGAACTCATTTGAATTAAAGATGTATTCAAAAGTTACATTTGTATTTTCGTTGATATTGTATTTTAGGGAAGGAGCAAAGGATAAGTAATTGTTTTTGTTGTATAACAGATAGGAGTCTGACTTTGTAGCCATACTATTTAAGCGGAAAAGAAGTTTGTCATCTTTAGATAACTTTGTGTCGATATCTACTTCTGCACGATAGAGGTTAAAACTACCTAATGTTACTTTTACTGTTTTTTTATTTGTTCCTTTTGGTTTCTTAGTTACAATATTATAGAACCCACCAGGTTGTGTATTACCCATCATGAAGCCTGCAGGACCTTTGACGAACTCTACTCTTTCGATGAATGTGTTGTCTTCTCTTAATGGACCAAATGCTCCAGAGATATCCATACCATTTCTTAAGTTACTTGCGGAGTATCCACGTACATAAATACCTGCACTAGCTTGTTCTTGATGAAGGACAGAGCGGACACCACTAACATTTTGTGCAATAGCATCACTAATGGTCATACTAATTTGATCGTCCATAAGACCTCTATCAATAACTTGTATACTTTGTGGAACCTTTAGTAAATTGGCTGCTGTACGAAGGGAAGAAGAAGAGCGTATATTCTTATTGGTATTGATTACGACTGCATCTAAAGTCTCGTTACTATCATCATAAATCATGAAGTCTTTAAGGACCTGTTCATTTGGGGTAATAATGATACTATCTTTGACAATTGCATTTTTGTATTGAATGGTAATCAGATATTTTCCTGCTTTTACATTATCAATATGATATTTTCCTTGTTCATCAGCAATTGATAGATACTGATTATTATTCAATTGTACACTTGCCCCAACAAGTCTTTCGTTGATATGACTAACAATAGTTCCTTTTACTCCACTTTTATCTTGAGCAAAACTAATCATTGATGTGAGTAGTAGCCCTCCAAATAGTGTTTTTTGCCAAACTTTAAATAAATATCGTGTTTTCATTATTTAATTAATTTAGATTGAATAAATTTGAATTCGCAGACAAAAGTATAAGCTACGTTACCTATAAGCTTAGCCAAATGGGATAAAAAAATAGCACTTTAGAATTCTATGAATAAAAAATGGAAGTAAGTAATCACATTAGTGACTTTTTTGAAATTGAAAGTAAGACTGATTCATCACAGAAGATAAATAAGAAAGAAATGACAACTGATGAAGGAGACTTTACGACACACTATATATATGATAGTGTGGATATGCTAATACGACAGTATTGTTTGAAGTATTCAAGTGATTATACATTGCATTATAATTTTGAAGAAACAGATTATATAGAGTTGAGTTTTTTCTTTGGAAAACATATAGTCAAAGATGTTTTGAACGGTAAACCGAATAAGTACTTACCTTTTCACAGTTATCTGCGATATATCGAATCGGGGTCTAAAGCTACAGTAAGCTTTGAAAAGGAGTGTGTCTATGAACATCTAGATATTTATCTTCCGTTAACTTTCTTTGATGAATGGAGTCAGCAAGATGAACGTATATCTGAATTTACTAAAGCGATACAACGCAATGAGACCTATACTATGTTTAAGAACGTAAAAATCTCACAAGAGGTGTTAGTGTTGCTCAATGCAATTAAGACTTGTTGTTATCAGGGAATCATTAAGGAGATTTATGTCAAAAGTAAAGTCTTAGAGATTTTATCTATTTTATTTGATCAACACACCAAAGGAAAAGAGGCTTGTGCAAAGGTTATGTACTCTGTCAAGTTGATAGAAGAAGATAAGCAGGTGTTGCAACAAGTGAAGGAGTATATCGATACTCATTATAAAGAGTTTCCAACTACAGAGGAGCTAGCTAAGCAGTTCTTTATCAATGAACATAAACTCAAGAGAGGATTTAAATATCTATATAATTACGGTTTGTTTGAGTATGGGCAACAAAAGCGAATGGCAGTAGCGATAGAGATGCTTGAAGAGGGGAGTCACTCTATCACTGAGATTGCATATGATTTAGGATACTCTACAGCTGTAGCTTTTTCAAAGGCATTTAAAAAGCACTTTGGTTACCCACCAAAGAAGTTTCAAGTGAACTAAAAAAAAGCAAAAAGGCATCACTATACAGTAATGCCTTTTGTATGATTAAAAGAAAGTTGTTACGCCATTGTTGTAAAGACGTTTTGTACGTCGTCGTCTTCCTCGATTTTTTCTAAAAGTTTATCAACGTCTGCTTGTTCTGCTTCTGAAAGTTCTTTCGTTACTTGTGGAATTCTATCAAAACCAGAAGACAAGATTTCAATTCCTCTACCCTCAAGTTCTTTTTGAATAGCTCCAAAGCTTTCGAAAGGAGCATAAATCATTACACCTTCTCCATCTTCATCTTCAAATATTTCATCAATACCGAAGTCGATTAGTTCCAATTCAAACTCTTCTAAGTCTCTGCTCTTGTCTGCTGGAATTCTAAAGTTACAAGTATGATCGAACATAAACTCAACAGATCCTTGTGTACCTAAAGTACCATTGCATTTGTTGAAGTAGCTTCTGATATTAGCCACTGTTCTATTGTTGTTGTCTGTTGCTGTTTCTATAAGGAAAGCAATACCGTGTGGGCCATACCCTTCGAAGATTACCTCTTTATAATTTTCAGTATCTTTATCCGTAGCACGTTTAATCGCACGTTCTACATTGTCTTTAGGCATATTTGCCGCCTTAGCATTTTGTATTACAGCGCGTAGACGTGAATTCGACTCGGGATTAGGTCCACCTTCTTTTACAGCCATTACAATGTCCTTACCGATTCTTGTAAACGTTTTTGCCATAGCAGACCAACGTTTTAGCTTACGTCCTTTTCTAAATTCAAACGCTCTTCCCATAATAATTGTTACTTAATTTTATATTTGCAAAAATATAGTATTATTCAAATATATCATAAAAAAAATGGGAGCTTATTTTTAAACTCCCATTTGTATTGTCTTATTTTTTGTAAAAAGGTGTTTTTATCACTTTTGCCTCAACATCGTTCTTTCTAATTCTGATATATATTTGGCTTCCTTCTGCTGCAAGAGCTACAGGAACAAATCCCATACCTATTCCTTTTCCTAATGAAGGTGATTGTGTACCTGAAGTTACTTTACCAATTACATTTCCTTCTGCATCAACGATTTCATAGTCGTGTCTTGGAATACCTTTACCGATAAGTTCAAAACCTACTAATCTATTTTTGATACCTGCTTCTTTCTCTGCTTTTAAGTTATCTGAGTTGATGAAGTCTTTAGTGAATTTAGTTACCCATCCTAAACCAGCTTCTAATGGAGAAGTTTCATCGTTTAGCTCGTTTCCATATAGGCAGTATCCCATCTCAAGACGTAAAGTATCACGAGCAGCTAATCCGATTGGTTTGATACCCCAGTTAGCTCCTGCTTCAAACACTTTATTCCATACTGTTTCTACATCTTCATTTTTTACGTAAACCTCAAATCCTCCTGAACCTGTATATCCAGTAGCAGAGATAACTACATCCTCAACACCAGCAAACGTATCGATAACAAAGTTGTAGAATTTAATATCTGCTAAGTTTACAGCTGTCAAGCTTTGCATAGCTTCAATAGCTTTAGGTCCTTGAATAGCTAAGATAGAGTACCCATCAGAAAGGTTTTCTAAAGTAGCATTCATATCGTTATGAGAACTAATCCAGTTCCAGTCTTTTTCTATATTAGAAGCATTAACGACCATCAAGTATTCGTTTTCATTTACTTTATAAGTGATGATATCATCGATAACTCCGCCTGTTGCGTTCGGAAAATAGCAGTATTGTGCTTTTCCATCTACTAAAGTAGAAGCATCGTTAGAAGTAACTTTTTGAATTAAACTTAAAGCATTAGGTCCTGATATTTTGAAGATCCCCATGTGAGATACATCAAATACACCTACACCATTTCTTACTGTTTCGTGTTCAGCATTTACACCTTCATATTGCACAGGCATTGAAAAACCTGCAAAAGGAACCATCTTAGCCCCTAAACCTTCATGTATGTGATTTAAAGTTACTTGTTTCATTGTGTTGTTATCTAATTAATATAATTTATAATGAGTGCTAATGTAAGTTATTTTTAGTTGATTTGAAAACCTTGTATCTTAAAGTTGTTCACTGTTAAAAAAAGAATTGCCCATTGGTGAAAATGGGCAATTTAATATTAAAAAAATGCAATTATCCATTGGATAAGTTGTGTAATTAGTTTAGTGATGATGGTAATCATAGTGTTTGGTGTTAGAGGTTGATTACAAATTAATTAATTTATTTAATGTTTGTTGTTTCTCTCTTTTAATAATCGGTAACACTACAAAGTAAGTAGTATATACCCATAGTCCTAAGATGAGTAATAATCCAGCACAAAGCCAATCAGATTGTTTGGCTACTCGACTCATAAAGCCAAGAAAAGCCTGAAATAAAATGATTGGAGTAGAAATAATCGAGAGCTGAACACGGTTGATGAGCCACTTTTTGTGCGTAGCTTTATTCTCTTTTTTAATGCGCAAAGCTAGTGATATCATAAAAGCAAATGATCCTATGATAACTGTCCATAGTGTAATCACATAAAGGCTTTCAAGATCGATATAAATAGATGCGTATCGTATGACTAATAGTAGAATGTAGAATATAGCAGCAGTTAGCATTATCTTTGGCCAATGAAAGAAATGGTATATTTCTTTTCCAACTAATTTAAAATAGTGGTTTTGTAGGTTTTGCTCTTTGATACTTACTAAATCTGAAAAGCCAAAAATACCAAACTTTTTAAAAGCGCGTTCAAGTGCAGTATCAAAGCTTAGAGTTTCGTCTTCGATCCATTGATTTTCAATATCATTAGCTAAGTGATCTACTAATTCTATTTCTACATCGTAATATTCGACATAGTGCTTCTTTACAAAAGCATGAAGGGCTTGTATTTGATCAGTAGATAGTGTTTTCATAGCAATAGTTTTAGAGGGGCTTATAAGACTTTGTTTTTCTAATTTCAGCGATGTAGTAAATTTGATAAAGCATCATTATAACAGGTAGAGGCAACAGTTTATAGGTGAAATTTCCTATGAACATTGTATAAAAAAATAAACTGATAGCAGCACAGCCGATAGTGTCTTTTTTTAATTGATTAACTCTATATCCTTTACTTCCAAAGTAACTAGTCAAAAGAAAGGCTCCTAATAAAATATTAGCTAAGCAAATAGAACCTCCAATTATGTTAGCTAAACTATACTTCTCTATAAGGTCTTTAAATAAATAAGGAAAACCTAAACCAATTGTCATAGCTAAAAGCACACTCATTATATCTCGCTTAAACCATTGTCTTGCTAAGTACGTTGGTATATCATTATATCTAATCCATGAATGTGGACGTAAGTGTTTATTCCATTTATCAAAAGTAACTTGAAAGGCAGTTCGGTATTCATATCCACTAGTCATCAATTCCTCTATCTCACAAGCTATGTGATCTATTACCTCATCACGTGTGTCTTGATATTTGATGTTGTACTGAGTAATTAAAAAATCTTCTATTTGTTTTACTTGATTGGTTGATAGTGTTTTCATAGCTTATCGTGTAGGTTGGTTTTGTTCTTATGTCAATTTTAGATTGACAATATTTTGCATGTTTCTAATGAAGCTTTCTAATTCTTCCATTTTGGTGGTAGTCTCCTTTATACCTGATTCAGTTAGTTTGTAGTACTTGCGCACGCGTCCATCTACGCGTTCTAGCTCTACGTCCAAAAAACCGTCAGCTTCTAGCTTGTGGAGGGCGGGATATAGGGCTCCTTCTGTTAGACTCATCTCACCCTCGGTAACTTCTTTTACTTTCTGAGTGATTTCATATCCGTACATTCTACCGTTTTGATCTAGAAGTTTCATGATGATGGCATTGAGACTTCCTTTATACAATTGTTGTTGCTTTTTCATACTTAAGATTCTTAGGTATTACAAATGTAAAAAAAAATGATATATAGAACACTTAGGTATGTAAAAATGTTTGAAAATTGTATAAAATTGATTAGTACATACTTTATTTAGTTGTTTATAGGGGGAAGTAGTTTTTTTTTGTTTATACTACGTGTGTTCCTGTAGTTGTTAAGGTTTCTATAGAGGCGATTGAATTGAGGTGCATTAGCAATGGTGGTACCATGTATTGATGCGGAAGGGTAAAGTCCAGTAAATTAAAAGAGCATAGAAAATAATAGTCAGTGAAATACTAAAATAACTTGATGCCGATTAATAGATAAAATCTTGTGAGAAGTAACGCATTGAGTAGAATCAGAAAGGTTTGAAAAATATTTGTATATTTGCTGTATATCAGTGTTTTAATTTATTTTAAAAAACTTATAAATTATACAAATCAAAGCAAAAATACAGTTCTGTATTGAAGTTAAAAAATATCATTCTTATCAGGGTTTAAATTTCGCATTTTATCCTAATATTTTATTTCGAAAGCTGTTAAAATTATCGTTTACCCCAGTGTTTACTAGACCTTGTTCGATACTTCTTCGAGTCGTGTTCGGTAAAACTCTCTATTTTTGGCACTTCTTCCGAAGAAGATTTGAACAAAGCTTGTCTAATCACTGTTGAAGTATTGTTTTTATAGGGATTATCTCTAGTTCGGTAGTTGTCGAACTGACTTTTTGGACTGATTTATAGGTGCGTTTTGCGATTTGTAAAAAATACCCATTTAAGCCTGAATTAAAGAAAGATAGCTATACAAATCAAATAATTACAAATGCCTTTTTAGGTTTGTAAAGTTACAATGGATTGATTAATATGCGATAGACTGGTACTCAGCTTTAAACTTACAGTGATTTATTTTAGCAAGCAATAGGGTGTATGTACTATTTAGTTGCTGTTCTATTTTTGCTATTGAATAGCTAATGTGTTGTGAAGATGTGGCTACGTATATTCCGTTGTTTTGGGTTAAGGTAACATAGGTTACAGTGTAGATTAGTGGGATGTTTTACTTTTGAGGTTATCAAACAACAAGAACTATGTTTACATTTTTAAAAAAGATATTTGGATCCAAAGAAGGGAACGATTTAGCTACTTATTTAAAGTCAGGAGCTGTATTAGTTGATGTGCGTACAATCGGCGAGTATAAGTCAGGTACAGCAAAAGGGGCTATTAATATTCCAGTAGATCAGTTGAGTAATAAGCTGAGTAAGTTGAATAAAGAGAGTAAGATAATTGTGTTTTGTCGAAGTGGAATGCGCAGTGGACAGGCAAAGCGCGTATTGAATCAAAATGGCTATCAGCAGGTAGTAAATGGAGGTAGTGTAGGCAATGTAATTAAGCATCAGAAGTAAGTAGTATGAAAGCATTTTGGGAAGAGCGATATGCTGAAGAAGACTATGCATACGGCAAAGTGCCTAATGCGTTTTTTAAGGAGGTACTCGATCGGGTTGCAGAATCTCCAGGGAGAATATTAATGGTAGCAGAAGGTGAAGGACGCAATGCTGTATATGCGGCTCAGTGTGGGTGGAAGGTAGAAGCATTTGATCAAAGTGAAGAAGCTAAAAGGAAGGCGATGCAATTAGCAAAAGCAAACCAAGTAACGCTTAACTATGCTGTTAGTACAATGGATGGTTTGCAATTGGAAAAGGAAATATTTGATGCGATTGCTTTGATTTATGCTCATTTTCCAAAGGAAAAAAGACAAGCGTATCATCGACAATTGAGTGCATTAATCAAAAATGGGGGACGAGTTATTTTGGAGGCTTTTGAGCAGGAGCACATTCACAAGCAAAAAGATAATCCAGAGGTCGGAGGACCTACTAATATTGATTTACTATATACTGTAGAACAGCTAAAAGTAGATTTTTTAGACTTTGATTTTATACAATTAGATGTACAAGAAGTTAATTTAGCAGAGGGGCAATACCATAGAGGAGTAGCTCGTGTCATCCGCCTTCACGGTATTAAGAAAGGTGAGTGAATGTTGGGTTGCTGTACTCTTTTGTAAATAAGTGGTTATTTCTTGTTTTTTCGTAGACTTTCTTCATCTTTGTAGGTATAATAATAGACACGTATGAAAAAGTTACCGTATTTAGTTATCTTATTTGGGGCTTTAGCCTTGGTAGGATGCAAACAAGAAAAGAAAGAAGAGACTACTCCATCTGTTGAGGTACAAGAGATAAAAGAGGATGCAACAGAAAAAGCTATTGGAGAGTATATTACTTCAAGTTTGCTTTCTGCAGAAGAGTTACCTCTTTTGACGGAGGCAGACCGTCAATTTCAGTTTTATGCTATTGATTTAAATAATGACGGGGCAAAGGAATTTTTTGTTCGTTTATCTGGCCCTTACTTTTGTGGGACAGGCGGATGTACTGTTTTATTACTCAATGCAGAGTATCAGCTGATCACGAAGTTTACTGTAATGCAAGGAGCTATTTTTGCAGAACCAACTTTAGAGAATACTTGGAGAGTATTAACTGTAAAGTCTGAGGGAGAATGGAAGTCTCTAGTCTATGCTAATGGTACATATCCAACGAATCCATCGGTACTCGAAAAAGCGCCTTATGATGCGCCTAGTGGACATGCAGTAGTTATCTTTGATGAGGATGAGAATCTAGAATCGCATAAATTTTAATCTAAATATAGAGAAGACTTGATATAAGTCTTAGCAAATACTAAAAGTCCGCAAGGAGCCCGATGCTCTTTGCGGACTTTTTTGCTGTATCTTTTATCTAGTCATTGTTAGCTAAGGTTGACTATATGCAATCCTGTACAAGTCAGGTAGATGATTATGACTTTCGCTATGCTACTGTTTATCGTCAATGATATTAAGTTGATATTGCATAAAAGGTTGTTTTTGTGTGTTAAACTCATTAGTAGCTTGATTAAAGGAGTAATTCTTCGGGTATTTTTTTAAAAAGTCGGCTTTTATAGTGTTTAATTCTTGCGAAAGGAGCACTTCTTTGAACCCCTCAGCCGATTGGCTACCGTTTAGATCTAGCCATTGGTCAAACAGCTTGACTTGTCCCTCTAGTTTTTGTTGGTATTCTGCATCAGTAATATCCTTTAATTTGGTTAATGTTATTTTTCGTTTTGGCAGTTCTGCATAAGGTGTTTTCTCAAGTAAGAACTCTATTTTCTCATCACTGTATTGTTTTATGAAATCTTTGAATTCTTGTTCTCTATAAAGTTTAAATAGCGTCTCTTGGAATTTACCAGCTTGGTAATTTGGGTCATTTAGCAAAGAGCGATTTTGTCTAGTTACGATTGGATTAGATAAAGTAATTCCTTCTGGCATGGGCTCTTCTATGTTGTAATCCCAATTGTAATCACTTTTAGAAAGGAACAATTGATTTGTAGCTTTGAATGGCACAAATAAAGTAGTGATCGTATCGTTTATTTTTAGACGAAGGGAGTCGCTTTGTGTTTTGAGTGCCCATTCTACGAATTTATCAGTAGCTCTTTCGTCATTTTGATTGATAAACTGATGAGCCATAAATACATAAGTACTTTGTGTAGGATTAATGATAGCTTGTCCTTTATTGGTTCGTCCACCATTGTGAAAAGTGAGTTCTTGTCCATTGTACTTTAGTTGGTGTTTACCATACTCTAAGTCAATGTCTATTTTGGTCATAGCGGGTATATCATACACGGTATCATCGATATAGATTGTGATGGGTGCGTCGGTAGGGTTGTCTATCCAATAGTGATTCGAACTAGTGTTACACGAAGCAAAAAGTGTACTGACAAATAGTAAACTGAAGATAATTAATTTTTTCATTTTTAGAATTTTAATAAAGGTACATTAAATAGTAGTAGATTTTACGAATAGTGGATAATCTACTAATTTGTTTGTAGTAGAGCGATATGGTAAAAAAGTGTAGGATAGTTGAATGTTGATTCAGTTATTGTTTTGTGTGAAAAAATAGAATATGTACTTTTGAGCGAATAAATAAATAGACTATTATGAAGTTAACAGCTGAACACTTTGTTCCTTCTGAATATGACGAACAGACACTAGAGAGAATTATTGAGATTAATGAATTTCCGGTAATCTTAAGTATATTCAATGCAGATGACAATTTAGAAGAAATATTGGTTGATGTCAATCAAACGATGGAACACTTAACGGAGTTAAACAAGAAAGGAATTCAGTTGATAACTGATAAATTGTTTAAGACTTATTCGAAAAAACACAGTATTTCCCAAGAGGAGTTTGCTGCAGACTTTAATTTAGTGTCGCTATATTTTACAGGAGATGGAGAAGCGGAGTTTACTTATGAAGGAAATGAGGAGATTTTTGGAGAGCAGATCGTGTGTATTTCTTTAGTAAATGGAAGATTCGAAAAAGATATAGCAGTAGAAGGATAATTGTTTATGTTTTTATAATTGAAGGGTTAGTAGGCGACTACTAACCTTTTTTGTTTTGATGGTGGCTATGGACTACTTGCTTTGAGGGTTAATTAATACATGGCGTATTTTTTTATCTTTGAAAGGAAGAGTAGATTTGTGGATAATCTCTTTTAGTACTAGAATATATGCAAATTCAAGATTTAATAAAGAAACAGCGTAAACAAGATATTACAAAGGCTAATAAGTTTCCTGTTCGCGAATTGGAGAAGGAATCAGCAGGGCGTTATATCGCTTTTGTTGATGATGAGACTTATAGTTTTGACGTAAGTGTAGTATTGCATGGAGATAAAATAGAAGCGATGACATGTGATTGTACTTCTTCTGAAGAAGTTTGTCTACATAAAATAGCGGTCGTTTTAGCCATAAATAACGAGATTGACGGAAGTAAAATAAAGGCAAAATCGACGAAGAATAAGAAACGCAAACTAAGTGAGAGTGAGGCTTTATTGCTACAGTTAGAACCAGAAGTTTTGATTAACTGGATGAAGGGAGTTTTCAAGAAGAATAAATCATTAGAAAAACAGTTCTTATTGACTTACGGCAAGCAAGAGATTACCTATACAGCTGAGCAAGTAAAGGAGACTACAGAGGAAGTGATAGCCTCTGTAGCGGGCAAGAGAAAGACATTAGAGGCAGTCAAGATTAAGCAAATACTAGATTTACTCACGATTGCTCTGGAGCCTGTAGAGAAGTTTATGATAGCTAACATCAATAAGCCGATTGCTTATAAGATTTTTGCTGCTTTTTTAGATACATTGTATGCCTTTGATCAGCGCGTGTCACATTATAGTAAGAAACTAGGAGTATATGTAGATGCCTATATTGAACGTTTTGCTTTGTCAATTAATAATATTAAAGATGACAAGGAATGGAGACATAATGTTGAGATTCATTTACATCGTTTATTTGAGCTACCTTATTTAACGAATAAGGAGTATGAGTATATGTTGGTTCAATATATCTATTTGACGGCAAACACAGATCGTATGAATCAATTTGTTGATTTGTTGAAGAATATTTTATTAGAGAAATCAACCAAGCGGTATCTGTTTAGAAATGACTTTACTCAATTTTTGTTGAGTATTTCAGCAAAGCATAATATCTATCAAGATGTGCGTGTGTTTTTTGAAAAGTAAAAAAGAGTTGTTTTTACAATTTTTAGGCTTTAGACCTTATCGTATTCGTTAAAGTTGTTAACTTAGAAAACTTTAAAAAACCAAAACTATGTTTAGTAGAGATACATACATTCAACGAAGAGCGACTTTAGTTAAAAATATAGAGACTAAGGGGCTATTGTTATTTTTAGGAAATATTGAAAACCCTGTAAATTTTGAGGATAATACTTACCGCTTTAGACAGGATAGTACTTTTCTGTATTATTTTGGTATCCAACAGCCTTATTTAGCAGCAGTAATTGATTTAGATGAGAATAAAACAATCATTTTTGGCGATGAAATGTCTATTGATGCTATTGTATGGATGGGGCGACAAGAAACGCTAAAAGAGAAATGTGATAAAGCAGGTGTAGTAGAAGTTCGATCAAAAGACGAATTAGGCAACTATGTAAAAGGCGTGCTCAATGCAAAAAGACAGATACACTATTTGCCTCCTTATCAGTCAAGTAATAAAATACAGCTAAGTAAGCTAGTACAATTACCTATTGACCAATTAAAGCCTTCTGTGGCTATGATTGAGGCTATTGTCAAACAACGAGAGATAAAAGAAGCACAGGAAATAGTAGAGATAGAAAAGGCATTAGAGGTAACGAATCAGATGCATTTGATGGCTATGCGAATGGCAAAGCCTGGCGTCAAAGAGTATGAGGTCGTTAGTGCTATTCAGCATATCGCAGGAAGTAATAACTGTGAGTTAGCGTACCCTTCCATTGTAACTATTAATGGGGGTATATTACACAATCACTACAAGATGAATACCTTGACTTCAGGGCGTTTGTTGTTAAATGATTCGGGTTGTGAAACTCCAATGGGGTATGCCTCTGATTTGACACGTACTTTTCCAGTAGATAAAACATTTACTCCAGAACAACGCGATTTGTACAACGTGGTTTTGAACTCCTTTGAAGGAGCAAAATCAGCTTTAAAAGAAGGAGTAAGATATAAAGACGTACACTTAATAGCCTGTGAACTATTAGCACAAGGACTTATAGATTTAGGATTTATGAAGGGAAATGCTCAAGATGCAGTGGCTAATCATGCACATACGATGTTCTTTCAATGTGGTCTAGGGCATATGATGGGATTAGATGTGCATGATATGGAAGATCTAGGAGAACAATATGTGGGGTATACTGTAGCAGATCCAAAGAATAAGACACAGTTTGGCATGAAGTCACTTCGCTTAGGTAAAGAATTGAAAGCAGGGCATGTAATCACGGTAGAACCAGGTATTTACTTTATCCCTGAGTTAATAGAAATGTGGGGAGCAGAGAAAAAATACGAAGAGTTTATTAATTATGAAAAGGTGAGACAGTTTGCTCATTTTGGAGGGATTCGCATTGAGGACGATATTCAAATTACTTCATCAGGTTATAAAGTATTAGGGCCTGACCTAATTAAGACAGTAGAAGAAATTGAAGATTATAAAAAGCAATTTTAGTTTGGACATATAGTATAAAGGGGTATGAATTCTTATTCATGTCCCTTATTTTTTTAGGACTGGTCATTAGTAGTTTTTCGTTTATATGGGGAATATTAGTCATAGCTTCATGTAAATAAAGATATATTTGCGTAAATAGAAGATAATGAAAAAAGAAATATTAAATACAATACGCACTTTAGGTGGAGATGTAAGTCGTGTAAATGGCAATAGTTTATTAGACGATATTCAGTCGATATCCTTTAATACTGTTCTTTATCCTAGATCAGAAGATACTCCTTGGGGAGCAGCAGGGGAAGAAGAGCCAATCTATGGTATCGAAGAATATATTGAAGCTAATCAAACTTTGTTAAACACAGATAGGGCAATTTTTTATCAAAAACTGATTGCTCACTATTATGAATTAACCGAAGAAGGAAGAGGACAAATGTTTTGGTCAGGACAGCTTTTTACACCTTACTTGGAAGGATCGGCAGATTACCAAGAGTGGAATGTAGATTTTAGTGATGGTACATCGGTTGATCTCAGTGTGATAGAAGAGGTAGTAGGTGTAAAACAGCCCACAATGGTACAAGTATTTTATAGTTATGGTTTTCCAGACCATTATTATATTTGTTTAGAAGACCCTAGTCCAGACAACCCAACCGTATTCGGAACTGATCACGAAGAGTTTTTTATGGAAATTAGCAATGAGGGAAGTTTAGAGGAGTTTATGCAGCAGTTTATTTCTCCAGAGGAATTAATTAGTGTTTTGGATAAAGTATTGAATAATAGTTAGATGAAAGTAGGTTTGAAAGATTTTAGAGGTTCTGACTATGATGAGGATATTTTAGAAATGGATTATTGTTTTGGTCAACAAGAGATTAATATTTGTATGTATTGTTCTGTTGAAGAAACAGAGGAAGTACTAAGAGAAGTGAATCAATTGTTGGTTCAGTTAGAACAGTACGACAGTCAAGCTAAAAAGCATATTGCAGAAGAGTTATATCTTGTGTATAGTCGAGGAATTGAGAGATTGTCCGAACAGCAGTTTTTGAGTGATTTAAATTTGTTGTCACTTTGTTTTACTGGTCATCAAAATGTTGAATTTAGTTATGAAGGAGGAGCGTATTTCGGTAGTCATATTCTCTCTATTGAACTGATTGAAGGAAAGTTTGATAGACATGTAGCAATGAATGGATAACAATATTTGTTGCCAAGTTACTGCTATAAGTGTTTTAAGAAAGAATAAGCTTTGCGTTTATCTAAATAATCAATTGTGTTTTCATGTGTGTAGGCTTCTCTTTCAAAGCTGATGCTTTTATAAGCTAATCGAGTATTTCTTGTCATCACCCAATGCCAAAGAAACTCACCTATATACCAAAAATAGAAAGGAAGGATTAAGAGCTCCAATTGTTGTCTAAGGTGAATACATTCGTGTTGTATTAGTGTAGTATTGTTTCTACTCTCTTTATTTTTTAGAATTATAAATGGGTATATAGTAATTCCGTCAAAATCATTAAAGAAGAAATATCGACAACTGATTATGCGGTAAGAAGAAATCATACTTTTTTTTTGTAAAGATATAAGTAACTAGAATAAGTAGTGAACTAAGTTATAGAATTTAGGGTCTATTGTGTATATTTTTAGCTCATGATAGTAATAAGCAGGGGAGAAAAAACGTTTGTATTAAAATCACTGAGATTCACCTTATATAAAATGTAATGCATTACTACCAAATTCACGAAAGGTTAAAACAACTCTTTCAACAAGACTCTGATGTTGTAAAAGACGACGTATTAGGAGTAGAGATTCACAAGTATCCTTTTTTTTCGAAACAAGCAGATGGTATTTTAATTGGATCAGAGCGGCTGTTTTGTTCAGCTCATCAAGAAGAGTTAGAGGAGTCCTTTGTGAAGTACACGGAAGATACTGATACGCTATTAGATGTTCCAGACTATAGTGTAAAAGAAAATTTAAATTATACGATAGCGGTTGTAAAACCAATGGATAAGCCTGTATGTGATGAGGTTATAGTAATGTATCACGGGTTGAATGAGAAGAAATGGGACAAGTATTTGCCGTGGGCTTATGCTTTGACTAAGCGGACAGGAAAGGCTGTTGTTTTGTTTCCTATTAGCTTTCATATGGATCGTACACCATGGCAGTGGTCTGATCGTAAATTGATGTTTGAAATAGCACAAAAGCGTGCAGCAGATTGGAAACAAAATTCGGATAGTAGCTATGTTAATGCAGCTATTAGTACACGTATGGAAGCACATCCACAACGAATGTTTTGGTCGGGTTTACAGACTTATTACGATTTTATAGATTGGGAAAGAGCTTTGCGCGCTGGAGCATTTGATGTGCTTTCGCCTAGAGCGACCATTGATTTGTTTGGTTATTCCATAGGATCATTTCTTTCTATTATATTAATGATGGCAAACCCTCTTGGAATATTATCACAAGCCAAGTTAGTTTGTTTTTGTGGAGGAATGACTATAGATCGTATGTTTCCAGTGTCTAAATATATTATGGATGGTAGGGCAACTATAATGATGCAAAAGATATTTGCTCAGTTATTGACTACGAATTTTGCTGCAGAATCTCGTCTTAACCACTATCAAGATCGTGTATTGCATCCTGGTGAAAGTTGGTTTAAAACAATGCTTCGCTACAACCACTTTCAAGGTGAGCGAGAGAGTCGTTTAAGAGAATTAGAGAAGCAAATATTGTCTATAAATCTAAAAACAGATGAGGTTGCACCACCAGTAGAAGCATTAAATATGCTGAAAGGACCTTATAGAGATATTGCGATAGATGTAAACATTTTTGACTTTCCTTTTAAGTATTCTCATATGGTTCCTTTTCCATTGACTAGTAAAAACGCAGAGGAAGTAGATGTGCAATTTAACTTAATAATGGATAAAATGGCTCAATTTTATCAAAAAAAGTAAAGGTTCTTAGCCCTTGTGTTTATTAGGTTTTTGTTAATTACATTAAAAAAAAATTGAAATAAATGGTTGTTTTTTGTTTTTTGTAATGAAAAAATACCTACATTTGAAATGTCAAAAAATAGGAAAACATGTATTCAAGTCAATTACATCATCATCATCATTCTACTTGTACTCTTACGAGCTGGTAATGATATGGTGTATTTGAATCAAAAATATCTAATTATCCCGTTTGAGTAAATCAGACGGGATTTTTTGTTTTAAGCCTATTGCTATTTGATACTTCCTATCGATTTACTCAGACTTTAATCTAAAATAATATGAGTAAATTAAAAATTGCAATTCAGAAAAGTGGGCGTTTAAGTGAAAAATCCCTAGAATTATTAAAAGAATGTGGCATTAAATTTCCTAATGGTGGAGGTAAATTAATAGCTGAAAGTAAGAATTTTCCAATCGAGGTATTGTTTTTACGCGATGACGATGTTACAAAGTATGTAGAACAACAAGTTGCGGATATCGGTATTATTGGTGAGAACGTGTATTTAGAAGCAAACTTACCAGTTAACGTTTTAGAGTATTTGGGCTTCGGTAGTTGCCGTTTGAGCTTGGCTGTTTCTAAAGGTGAAGATTACCGAGGAATTGAATATTTTGAAGGAAAAAAAATAGCTACTTCCTATCCTTTTATTTTAGAACAATACTTAAAAGAGAAGAACGTAAATGCCTCTATAGAATTTATTTCTGGAAGTGTTGAAATTGCTCCTAGTATTGGCCTAGCAAACGGTGTTTGTGATATTGTAAGCAGTGGCTCTACACTGATGTCTAATGGATTAAAAGAGGTAGAAAAAGTCTTAGATAGCCAAGCTATATTGATTAGTAGTCAAAGCTTAAACCAAGAGAAGCAAGCTCTACTAGATAAGCTATTGTTTCGTATTAAATCTGTGCTAAATGCAAAAGAACGCAAATATATTCTCTTAAATGCTCCTAACGATAAACTAGAACAAATCATAGCTATTCTTCCTGGAATGAAAAGTCCGACCATATTGCCACTAGCAGATCAAGGGTGGAGTAGTTTGCACTCTGTAATTCAAGAGGATCAGTTTTGGGATATTATAGATGAATTAAAAGGACTAGGAGCAGAAGGTATTTTAGTTGCTCCAATTGAAAAAATGATTTATTAAAAACAAAGGACTTATGAAAACAATATATCAACCACCTTTTCAAGAATGGGAGCAGTTAATTAAACGTCCAACTATTAAAACAGAAAGTTTGAATGAAAGTATCTCTATGATACTTAATCAAGTTAAGCTAAGAGGAGATGAGGCCATTCGAAGTTTTACTTCTCTTTTTGATGAAGTGCAATTAACTGACCTACAGGTCAATCAAGAAGAGTTGAAAGCATCATCTAAATTAGTTAGTCAAGAGATAAAACAAGCTATTGAAGTTGCCGCGAGTAATATAAAGAAATTTCACCAGTCTCAAGTTCATACGGAGGAAGTAATTGAAACCACTGATGGTGTAAACTGTTGGCGAAAAAGCGTAGGTATTGAAAGGGTAGGCTTGTATATTCCAGGAGGGACAGCACCATTATTTTCAACTTTATTGATGTTAGCCATTCCGGCCCAAATAGCCGGATGTAAGCAAATTGTGTTGTGTACTCCGTGTAATAAACAAGGAAAAGTAAATGAAGTAGTACTGTATGCAGCACAATATTTAGGAATAGATACTATTTTTAAAATAGGAGGAGCTCAAGCTATTGCAGCAATGGCTTATGGTACAGAGAGTGTACCTCAGGTATATAAAATATTTGGACCAGGAAATCAATATGTAACGAAAGCGAAGGAGCTTGTGCAAACACAAGGAGTAGCCATTGATATGCCTGCAGGACCAAGCGAAGTATTAATTATAGCAGATGAACAGTCTGATGCTGAATTTATTGCTGCGGATTTATTGTCACAAGCTGAGCACGGTATTGATAGTCAAGTAGTATTTGTGACTACAAGTACAAAAAAAATTGAAGAAGTTAATGAGGCTATAAATAAGCAACTGGAAGAATTGCCTAGAAAAGAACTTGCAAAGCAAACTTTAAATAATAGCCTGATGGTTGAATTTGCTACTTTGAAAGAGTGTATTGCTTTTAGTAATGCTTATGCTCCAGAACACTTAATCTTGAATATTGATCATGCAGAACAATATGTTGATTTAGTGGTGAACGCTGGCTCAGTGTTTTTAGGAGCATATTCTTGTGAGAGTGCAGGTGATTATGCTAGTGGTACTAACCACACATTGCCTACTAATGGATATGCGAAGAACTATAGTGGGGTATCGGTGGATAGTTTTGTTAAGAAAATTACTTTCCAACAATTGACTAAGCAAGGATTGCAGAATATCGGAAAAGCAATTGAAGTAATGGCTGAAGCAGAACAATTAATTGCGCATAAAAATGCAGTAAGTATTCGACTAAAAAAGCTAAGTAATGAGTAGAGTTAATTTAAATGTTAGTAAATTAGTAAGAGCTAATATCGCTAAGTTGTCGCCTTATACGAGTGCTAGAGATGAATATAAAGGAGATAAGGGGGTGTTTTTAGATGCAAATGAGAACCCTTTTGGTACGGTTAATCGTTATCCAGATCCTTATCAAAATCGATTGAAAGAAGTAATCAGTGAGATAAAAGGAGGTAGTGTAAAGGAATTGTTCTTAGGAAATGGGAGTGATGAAGCAATTGATTTAGCCTTTCGAATTTTTTGTGAACCCAATATGAATAAAGCTATTGTGTTTACTCCAACATACGGTATGTATGAAGTTTATGCTAATGTAAATGCTGTAGAATTAATAACGATTCCTTTGAATAGTGAATTTCAGATTGATACGAAAATTGTAGAACCTTATTTAAAAGATGAAGCTGTAAAGCTTATGTTTATTTGTTCGCCAAATAATCCTACAGGAAACTTAATTAATAGAGAAACCATTACACGAATACTTGAGCAATTTAAAGGGATAGTTATATTAGATGAAGCTTATATTGATTTTAGCAAAGAAGCATCTTGGCTTGCAGCATTAGCTCAATATCCTAATTTAATCATTTTGCAAACTTTGTCTAAAGGCTGGGGAATGGCAGGTCTACGTATTGGTTTAGCGTGGATGAGTGAAGAATTACTTTACTTTTTTAATAAAGTTAAGTCACCTTATAATCTGAGTAGTATTAATCAAGAGCAAGCAATTGAAATATTAAGGGATAGTGATGGATTTGATCAAAGAATTGCATTGCTTCTAAGTGAAAAAGAAAGAGTGAGAAATGCACTGATGAATTTGTCAATTACACAAGTGGTTTATCCTTCAGATGCTAACTATCTCTTAGTTAAGTTTAACAATGCTAATCAGTTGTATGAGGAATTGATTAATCGACAAATTATAGTCCGAAACCGAAGTAAAGTAGTTGATAATACACTGCGTATATCTATAGGTTTACCAGAAGAAAATAACCAATTATTAACAGCACTAAAAGCGATAACCAGTGAAAAAGAAAGTATTATTTATTGATAGAGATGGAACTATCATAAAAGAGCCTGAAGATTTTCAGATCGATAGTTTTGAAAAATTAGTGTTCCTTCCAAAGGTGATTTCTAGCTTGTCTAAGATTGCACGTGAATTAGATTATACACTAGTCTTAGTTAGTAACCAAGATGGTTTAGGTACCAACTCCTTTCCTGAAGAGACATTTTGGCCTGTACAGAACTTCATCTTGAGTACGTTAGCAGATGAAGGGGTTGTATTTACAGATATTTATGTAGATGATTCTTTTGAATATGAGAATAAACCAACACGTAAACCGGGCTTAGGAATGTTAGGAAAGTATGTCTACGGAGAATACGATTTGGTTAATTCATTTGTATTGGGTGACCGTCAGACAGATATACAACTAGCAGATAATTTAGGTAGTCAAGCTATTTATATCAATGAGGACAATGATGATCGAGCTGCGTTATCTACAATGGACTGGGAAGAGATTTATCAGTTTTTAAAACAACAACCTCGAATTGGTAAGGAGTATAGAAAGACAAATGAAACAACTATTGATATAGAAGTCAATTTAGATAATGCTAAAGTTTGTAAGATTAATACTGGTTTGGGCTTTTTTGATCACATGCTAGAACAAATCAACAGACACGGTAATATTGGGTTAAAGATAGAAGTGAAAGGTGATTTACAAGTAGATGAACACCACACGATAGAGGATACAGCTATTGCATTGGGAACCGCTTTTAAAAAAGCATTAGGAACAAAGAAAGGCATTGAACGTTATGGATTCTTGTTGCCAATGGATGAATGTATCGCTCAGGTAGCAATTGACTTCGGAGGTAGGTCTTGGTTAGTTTGGGATGCGGAGTTCAAAAGAGAAAGGGTTGGAGATATGCCTACCGAAATGTTTTATCATTTCTTTAAATCTTTTTGCGATGCAGCGAGTTGTAACTTAAACATTAAAGTAGAGGGGGATAATGAACACCACAAAATAGAGTCTATTTTCAAGGCATTTGCCAAGGCTATTAAAATGGCAGTGAATCAAACAACGAATTATAACATACCTAGTACAAAAGGAATCCTATGATAGCAATACTAAAATACAATGCAGGCAATGTACAATCTGTTGAGAATGCTATTCAACGATTGGGCTATAAGACTATTGTTACAGATGATGTAGCTATTCTAAAATCAGCAGATAAAGTGATCTTTCCTGGAGTGGGAGAAGCATCATCAGCTATGGAATACTTGGTTGAGCGGGGCTTAGATCAAGTGATAAAAGAGTTAAAAAAACCAGTATTAGGAATTTGCTTAGGAATGCAATTGATGTGTGCCTTTAGTGAAGAAGGAAATACCAAAGGTATTGGTGTTTTCTCAAATGTAGTGAGGAAGTTTCCTCCCTTAGAGATCGTTCCACATATGGGGTGGAATGACTTTAAGTTGTTAGAAGGGGATAGCATTTTTGAGGGGATAGCAGAAGCAGATAATTTCTATTATGTGCATAGTTATTACGCGACTTTGAATACTTGTACTATTGCTGTGAATGATTATATCCTGCCTTTTTCTGCAGCCTTACAAAAAGACAACTTTTACGCTGTACAGTTTCACCCAGAGAAATCAGGTAAAATAGGTGAGTTATTATTAAAAAATTTTTTAGAATTATGAGGATTATACCAGCAATTGATATAATAAATGGGAAGTGTGTACGCTTGTCTAAAGGGGATTATAGTACTTCAAAGGTATATAATACTAATCCTGTAGAAGTAGCTAAACAGTTTGAAGATGCAGGAATAAAATATTTACATGTAGTAGACCTAGATGGGGCTAAGTCTAAGAAAATAGTGAATGCCAAGACCTTAGAGCAAATAGCTACTCAGACTACTTTGCAAATAGATTTTGGAGGAGGAATAAAGAATACAGTTGATATTGCTACTGCATTTAATAGTGGAGCTAGACAAGTAACAGTGGGAAGTATTGCAGCGACAGAGCCTGATCTTTTTCTTGAGTGGTTAAGTTTATATGGTAATGATAAAGTGATCTTAGGAGCAGATTGTAAACAACGCAAGATTATGACTCAAGGCTGGTTAGACTCTACTGATACTGAGGTATTAGCATTTATCCAATCTTATGAGCAAAAAGGAGTGGAATATTCGATAGTAACAGATATAGAGAAAGATGGAATGCTTAACGGTCCTGCTATAGGACTGTATGAAGAGATAATATCTAATAGTAAAGTGAAACTTATTGCAAGTGGAGGGCTTACTACTGTAGAGGAGTTATATGCATTAAAAAAGATTGGCTGTGAGGGAGTGATTATCGGCAAGGCTATATACGAAGAAAAAATAACACTCAAAGAATTAAGCGAATTATGTTAAAGAATAGAATCATAGCTTGTATGGATATACAAGATGGAGAAGTCGTTAAGGGAGTCAACTTCGTTGATATTCAGCGAGCAGGTGATCCAATATCCTTAGCGCAGCGTTATGCTAATGAAGGAATAGATGAGTTAGTCTTTTTAGATATTACTGCGACAGTTGAAAATCGAAAGACTTTGATTAGTTTGGTTACAGAAATAGCAAGTCAAATTAATATACCATTTACAGTTGGCGGAGGAATTAGTACTCAAGAGCAAGCTGTAGATCTGGTACGAGCAGGAGCGGATAAAGTAAGTGTTAATTCTGCCGCGATTAAACGACCTGAACTTATTCGTGAAATAGCTGAGCTGTTAGGTAGTCAATGTGCTGTAGTAGCTATCGATACAAAGTATGAAGATGATGAGTGGTGGGTGTATAGTGCTGGAGGGAGAATCAAGACCTCGTTAAAGACGATTGACTGGGTAAAACAAGTTGAGCAATTGGGTGCTGGAGAGATACTGCTGACCTCTATGAATAATGATGGTACTAAAGATGGTTTTGCACTTGATATCACAGCAGAAGTGACTGATATTGTGAATATTCCTGTTATAGCTTCTGGGGGTGCTGGAAATATTAATCATTTTGTGGAAGTATTTTCTCAAACTAAAGCGACAGGTGCATTAGCTGCTAGTATTTTTCACTATGGAGAAGTAAATGTTTCACAGCTGAAACAGGATTTGATTAATAATAATATATGCGTAAGATGAAATTAGAAATAGACTTTCAAAAAGGAAATGGATTAGTACCTGTTATTGTGCAAGATAAAGACTCTTTGCAGGTGTTGATGCAGGGGTATATGAATGAAGAGGCTTATGAACAAACGGTA
The DNA here is from genome assembly GCF_009711055.1 of Myroides pelagicus. Taxonomy (GTDB): domain Bacteria; phylum Bacteroidota; class Bacteroidia; order Flavobacteriales; family Flavobacteriaceae; genus Flavobacterium; species Flavobacterium pelagicum. The sequence goes on along the minus strand of NZ_WMJY01000018.1, from coordinate 29,353 downwards.
GCAGAAAGAAAGGTTACTTTCTTTAGTCGTACTAAGAATAGATTGTGGACTAAAGGGGAGACTTCGGGCAATTATTTATTAGTAAAGGAGATTAAGACGGATTGTGATAAGGATTGTCTTTTAATCACAGTACAGGCGATAGGAGCTACCTGTCATACTGGAAGTACTTCTTGTTTTGGTAAAATAAACGATAAAGGCTTTGTATATACCTTAGAACAAATTATCAGTGAACGCATAGATAACAATGTTGAGTCCTCATATACAAACCAACTTTATAAACGAGGTATTAATAAGGTGGCTCAAAAAGTTGGAGAAGAGGCTGTTGAAGTGGTGATTGAAGCAAAAGATGATAATGATGAATTGTTTAAAAATGAAGCTGCGGATTTGTTATATCACTACTTAATTCTTCTAAAGGCGAAAGGCTTTGTATTGAGCGATATAGAGTCTGTCTTAAAAGAGCGTCATGAAGAATAAAATATATAGTTTGTTTTAGGTATAGTATAAAAACAACAAAGCCTCCCATTAGGAGGCTTTGTTGTATATAGCTATTTGATTATTTAGCGTTGTTTTCTTCAATCCATTGACGTGCATTAACGAATGCTTCCATCCAAGGAGAAACTTCGTCTTTTCTTCCTTCTGGATAGTTAGCCCAGTGCCATTGAAACAATGAACGCTCAATGTGAGGCATCATCACTAAGTGTCGTCCTGTAGTATCACACATCATTGCTGTGTTAAAGTCAGAACCATTAGGGTTAGCTGGGTAAGCTTCATAAGCATATTTAGCTACGATATTGTATTTATCTTCTGTTTCAGGTAAGTTGAATTTACCTTCTCCATGAGAAATCCATACACCTAAAGTGCTTCCTGCTAATGTAGAAAGCATAATAGAGTTGTTTTCTTGGATTGTAACTGAAGTAAAGTTGCTCTCGTGTTTTTGAGAATCGTTGTGCAACATCTTACCGTGTACTTCGTGTTCTGGGTTGATTAACTCTAATTCCATAAATAACTGACATCCGTTACAGATACCTACAGATAGAGTGTCTTTACGAGCAAAGAAGTTTTTCAGCGCAGTATTTGCTTTTTCATTGTACATAAATGCACCAGCCCATCCTTTAGCAGATCCTAATACATCTGAGTTAGAGAATCCTCCTACAGCTCCAATAAATTGGATGTCTTCTAGCGTTTCTCTTCCTGAGATAAGGTCGGTCATGTGAACGTCTTTTACATCAAAACCAGCTAAGAACATTGCGTTAGCAACCTCTCTCTCTGAGTTACTACCTTTCTCTCGGATAATAGCAGCTTTAGGTCTTGGTTTAGAAGCGTCAACCACAGGTTTTTTACCGTCAAACTGAGCTGGAAAACTGAAGTTTAAAGGTTGCACTTTATAGTTGTTATAACGATCTGTTGCTTTGTTATTCTTTGTTTGTTTTTGGTCTAATAAGTAAGACGTCTTAGCCCAAGTATCTCTGATAGCAGGAACGCTAAATTCGAAGTGATCTGCTCCGTTAATGAATGACACTTTTTCATCTGTTGTTGCAGTACCAATCTTCACAGCTTCCACTCCTTTAGCAGCCAATGCTTGTTCTAAAGTTGCGTCGTCTTTAGCTTGAACGATAAGTGCAATGTTCTCGTTGAACAATGCTTTTACTGTATCTTTTTCGTTAAGAGGAGTTAAGTCGTATTTAGCACCTAAGTTCACATCTGCAAACGTCATTTCTAAAAGAGAAGTAACTAAACCACCACTTCCGATATCGTGTCCAGCAGCGATTTGTTCGTTAGCTACTAATTCTTGTACTGCATTGAATGCGTTTTTAAAATAAGTAGCATCAGTGATTGTTGGTACTTCTTGACCAATTTTGTTTAATATCTGTGCAAAAGAAGAACCTCCTAATTTGAAGTTGTCTTTAGACAAATTGATATAGTAAATAGAACCAGCGTTTTTCTTTAAAGTAGGTTCTACTATTTTAGTAATATCTGTACAGTTAGCTGCAGCAGAAATAATAACAGTACCAGGAGCGATTACTTCATCGTTAGGATACTTTTGCTTCATTGATAATGAATCTTTTCCTGTAGGGATATTGATTCCTAATTCGATAGCAAAGTCAGAACAAGCTTTTACAGCTTTGTATAAACGAGCATCTTCTCCAGCATTGTTACATGCCCACATCCAGTTAGCAGATAAAGAAACGTTTTTGATTCCATCTTTCAATGGAGCCCAAACGATATTTGATAAAGCCTCTGCGATAGCATTTCTACTTCCTGCAGCTGGATCTACGATAGCTACGATAGGAGCATGTCCTACAGTAGTAGCTATACCTTCTTTACCTTTGTAATCAAGTGCCATGGCACCTAAGTTGTTTAATGGTAATTGTAATGGACCAGTACATTGTTGCTTAGCCACACGACCACCAACACAACGGTCGACTTTATTTGTTAACCAATCTTTTGAAGCAACAGCTTCTAATTGTAATAATTGGTTTAAGTATTCTTCTACTTTTGTTACAGAGTAATCTAAGTCAGCATATACACGGTTGATTGTTTTATCATCCATGATCGTTTTTGGAGAACTTCCAAACATATCTTCAATAGCGAAGTCCATTGGTTTAGCACCGTTTGACTTAGACTCAATAGTGAAGCGGTGATCATTTGTAATCTCACCTACAGTATACATTGGAGCACGCTCTCTCTCTGCAATTTTCGCTAAAGTATCAATGTCTTTTTGTCCGATTACTAATCCCATTCTTTCTTGAGATTCGTTGCCGATGATTTCTTTAGCAGATAAGGTAGGGTCACCTACTGGTAAGTTGTCTAAGTTGATGTGTCCACCTGTTTCTTCTACTAATTCAGAGAGACAGTTTAAGTGTCCACCCGCCCCGTGATCGTGAATAGATACGATTGGGTTGTGTTCAGCTTCTACCATCGCACGTATAGCATTAGCAGCACGTTTTTGCATCTCTGGGTTAGAACGCTGAATAGCGTTTAGCTCGATACCAGAACCAAAAGCACCAGTGTTAGCAGAAGATACTGCAGCTCCACCCATACCGATTCTGTAGTTCTCACCACCTAAGATTACTACTTGGTCACCTTCTGTTGGTTTGTGTTTTAATGCTTGGTCAAGTTTACCATAACCGATACCACCAGCTTGCATGATTACTTTGTCAAACCCAAGTTTACGAGCGTCTTCTTCGTGCTCGAAAGTAAGGATAGAACCTGTAATCAACGGTTGTCCGAATTTGTTACCAAAGTCAGACGCACCATTAGAAGCTTTGATTAAGATATCAATAGGCGTTTGGTATAACCATGCTCTTTCGTCCATCGCTTGTTCCCAAGGACGGTTTTCTTCTAAACGAGAGTAAGACGTCATATAGATAGCAGTACCTGCTAATGGTAGTGAACCTTGTCCACCAGCCAAACGGTCACGTATTTCTCCTCCTGATCCGGTAGCTGCACCATTAAAAGGCTCTACAGTAGTAGGGAAGTTGTGTGTTTCTGCTTTTAATGAAATCACAGAGTCAAATTCAGTCTCTGCGTAGAAGTCTGGTTTGTCTGCTGATTTTGGAGCAAACTGTGTTACTTTAGGTCCTTTGACAAAAGCAACGTTATCTTTATAAGCTGAAACAATATCATTAGGATTTGTTTCAGATGTTTTTCTAATTAATTTGAATAGAGAAGTAGGTTGTTCTTCTCCATCGATGATGAATGTACCATTGAATATCTTGTGACGACAGTGTTCAGAATTAACCTGAGAGAATCCGAATACTTCAGAGTCAGTTAATTTACGCCCAAGTTTAGTAGATAATTCATTTAGGTAAGTAATCTCTTCGTCATTTAAGGCTAAACCTTCTTGTTGGTTGTATTTAGCAATATCTTCAATGTAGTTAATTGCTTCTGGAGCAATATTGATAGTAAAGATGTCTTGGTGTAGTGCTTCAAACTCTTGTGATAACATTGGGTCGAATGTATCACAGTCTTCTGCTTTTACAAATTCCTCAATGCGAATAATACCGTTGATACCCATGTTTTGAGTAATTTCTACAGCATTCGTACTCCACGGAGTAACCATCGTAGCACGTGGACCGACAAATTTAGCGTTGATTGTTTTCTCGTTGATGTGCTTGGCATTGCCAAATAACCAATTTAACTTTTGGATATCTTCATTAGATAAGTTGTTCTCTACTTGTACAGTGTAGAACTTTCTCGAAGGGTTTTCGAAGAAATGAATCATTACGTTAAGAATATTTAGTTGTTGTTGTAATGCACAAAAATAGTCTAAAAAATAAGATTTTAAAAATTATTATTCACCTATGATTTGACTTTCTAAAATCTTTGGAAATCGACTGGATTAGGCAGGTTTGTTTTTTGAAAAGAGTAAAGAATGAAAAGAGTAGATACTATAGTTAATTTAAAATAATCAACTTTTTTTCCAAAAGGGAAAAAGTATTTTGAATGTATTTGACTTGATCCAAAAGTGATTGAGTTGTGCTTGGGATATGGTCGGGATATTTTAGGATAAAAAGTCCCGACCATATCCCGATCATATCCCGACCACTTCCCGACCATGGCGAATGTCGTGAAAAAAAATCAAAAAATCGCGCTTGCCGCTGCACTATTTTCTATGAGATGAGAGAATATTGTACTGTAGAAGTGAATTTAAAAGTTTAAACATTGTTTTATGCTGTGCTATGCTTATTTTTGTTAAAAAAATAAAATGGCAAGACTTCCAATATTGATGTACCACAATGTAACACGTGAGAATGATAAAGTTGAGAGATTGACAATCCATCAAGATTTTCTTGAAGAACAATTTAAGTATTTGACAGAAAGGAAGTATCAAACTCATCACTTAAGTGAATTAGAAGGGAAAGAATCTTTATCGGGTAAGAATGTCGTGATTACGTTTGACGATGTGACAGTCAATCAAATGCTTTATGCTATTCCACTATTAGTGAAGTATCAATTGAAAGCAACATTTTTTATTCCATTTTTTTATATTGGTGGGACTGATGATTGGAATGAAGGTAAAGAAGCAATTATGTCAATACAACAACTGAAGGATTTACCTGATTTAATAGAGTTAGGTCATCATTCTTATAGACATAGAGCTTATGCTAATCTGTCCAATGAGGAGCTGAAGGAGGACTTTGACACTTGTTATTCGATTGCAGAGTCTAATGATCTGAAGGTTTTTCCAGCAGTAGCCTATCCTTATGGCAATTTTCCGAAAAAGGAGCCAGGAAAATCTTCTTTTTTCGACGAACTCAAGAAGAATAAGATTACCTATGGTCTTCGCATAGGTAATAAGGTAAATACATTTCCATTTAAGAACCCTTATGAAATACAACGTGTAGATGTACGTGGAAACGAGTCTATGTTTAAGTTTAAATTGAAGTTACGATTTGGTAAATTATTTTAAACATTGTTTATAGGTGTCTAAAATCAATTGGCTTACAGCATTAATCGAACAATTTTTTACGGTATAATTGTATGCGTTATTAACTAGTATGTTTGTTTTTTGGGGATTATTCAATACCTCTAGAGTGTATTCTGTTAGTTTTTCGACATCCCCAGCTTCGCATAAATATCCAGTACTTTCGTTTGTGATTGCATCTTCTGACCCACCGTTCTTCACAGCTACGACAGGCTTCTTAGCTATAAAAAAATCTAAAATAGTGGAACCAAAGCCTTCAAACCTAGAAGTAAAAAGTAAGATGTCTATTTCGGGGATAAGTTTCTTAGCGTTAGGGACAAAGCCTAAGAATTTAACATTGTTTTCGATATTTAGTTTTTTACTAAGTTGTTTTAATGAGGCTTCTAGAGGACCTTTACCTATAATTAGAAAAAGAATATCTTCTCGTTGAGTTAGAATTTTTTTAGCTGTTTTTAAAAATGTTTCATGATCCTTTTCATAAGTTAGTGCAGCTATGTATCCGATTATGACTTTAGAAGTATTAATTTGATATTCATCTTTTAATATAAACGTGTTTGTGTAATCAAAAGAGGTGTCTGTCATGCTTGGTATTACTAAAGTTTTGTTGTTTTTTGTTGTTTGATTAAAAACCCTTTGAACCGCTGTACTAATGCAAATAGTTTGATCAATATATTTATCGCTATATTTGATATTTCGACTAAACCATCCTTTTATGGGGAAAACAACTCTTCTATGTAAAATTAAAGGTTTTTTTACGCGAAATAATGCTTTAATGGCAATGGCTATATTTAGACCTTTAGACTCATGACAATGAATTAGTTCTATGTTTTTTCGTTTAATTAGTTTTTTTACATTAAGGATAGCAGAAAATTTATTAATTCCATTATTTTTCACGGGGAAACAAGGGATGTTGTTTGCAAGAGCAAAATGATGTAAGTCACTATCGGGTTTACATACTAATATAGAGTTTATACCCCTTTGTTGGTGATTTACGAGTAAATATGCTAGTTGTTGCTCACCACCCCTCCAGCCGTCTTGTAAATTTAGATGAAGAATAGTCATGTTAAAGTAGTTTTTTGTATAAGTTATTCCAATGTTCTGCTATTTCTCTATCATTAAATTTTTGGGCAAATGCTTTACCTCGTTCTGCCATTTGTAATCTCATTAATTTGTCATTTAATAGTTTACTAATAGCTAGGTTAATTTGTTCAGTATCTTGTTCATCAATATATATGCTATCAGGGCCACCAGCTTCAGGAAACACACCAGAGTTTGTCGTAATGACAGGAGTACCCGAATATAAGGCTTCTATAATAGGGATACCAAAACCCTCAAAGATAGAAGGATAAGCAAATATTGTAGCTAACTGGTAGATATGAGCTAATTCTTCTAATGACACCCCTTGAAGGAATATAACTTTATCTTCGATATGATTGGCTTTGATGTATTGTTCTATTGATATTGTATAATCAGTTTTACGACCGATAAGAACTAGTGTTGTGTCAATATCTTTAACTGCTTTGACAAGGTTAAAAGCGTTTTTTCTTTCTTCGATAGTACCAACATTTAACACAAACTCTTTTGGAAGTTTAAACTTCAGACGGGTCTGCTCTAATTTCTCAATTGTATATTGTTCTTTAAACGCTTGAGCACAACCTTGATAGATAACTTGTATCTTTTCGGGTTGTACGTTTAGGTATTGAACAATATCTGCTTTTGTTTGTTCACTGATAGCTACGATAGCATCTGCATGCTCGACTGCGTATTTAAATTTTTTAAAGTGTGCTTTTCTATCCCACTTGGAATATAAGTGTGGATAGCGTTCGAAGATGAGATCGTGAATAGTGACTACTTTTTTAATTTTAGTCGGTAGGCCTATAGGTATTTCTCCGGATAGACCGTGATAGATATCCAATTGCTTAGTTGTCGGGTTTTTTGCTATACCATAGGTTCTCCAAATAAAGTGAAGTTTTTTCATTAACCCTTTAGGCGTGATAACTTTAAAATTGTGATTATCTGAGAAAAAAGGTATAGCTTTTGGCTTAGGGTTATATAAGATATAATCGTTGTTTGGATAATACTTTTTTATAATACGAACTAGATCACGGCTGTAATTACCTAGGCCAGTATTGTTGTGAAATAATCGCTTAGCGTCAAAACCAATCTTCATATTTTATTTTTTCGTTGTAGTTCTATGATTTTTATATACTTTAAAAAAGTAGAATATGCAGCCATAGAACAGATTACAAAACCATTTAAACCATCTAAGAAGCCTTTTTTAATAAAATAGTTTTTAAAAAACTTCCAAAATGGGTTGATAACTATTTTGATTACAGGAATTTTTTTGTCTTTGTACTTGACAAAATTAGTAGCGGCTAATGTTGTATACCGATCATTTTTAGAATGATGTTCACTATAGCTATCATAAGCCCAATGTAGTAAGTCTCCTTTTAAATGTTTGGTCTGACTAACATCTTGAAACTTGATCGTCTCATGTAAATTTGTAGGACTATACCATCTACCTCTATTTTTATTGAACAAACGTGTTTTTGTCCCAGGATACCAATTTGAATGTCTGATCCATTGTCCACAATAGTTGTTTAAAATATTAAAACTATATCCTTCATATTTATCAATAGTTGGTTTAATATGAAGGATTTGTTGTTTTAATTCATCACTAAGAGCTTCGTCTGCATCTAATGAAAGGATGTAATCAAATAGTGCTTGATCATTAGCAAAGTTCTTTTGATCGGTATATCCTATGAAAGCATGTTCGATAACACGGGCATTGTATTTTTGGGCTATTTCTACTGTTTTGTCTGTGGAAAAAGAATCAATAACAACGATTTCATCGACTACTCCTTGTAAGGATTGTAAGCATTGCTCAATATACTGTTCTTCATTAAAAGCAATTATAACTCCTGAGATTTTATTCATAATAGATAGATCCTTATACAGCTACATTATATTCTCTAAGAGCATCGTTTAGAGATGTTTTAAGATCTGTAGATGGTTTTCTTTGACCGATGATTAAGGCACATGGCACTTGAAATTCACCAGCAGGGAATTTCTTAGTGTATGAACCAGGGATAACAACAGAGCGCTCAGGAACATATCCTTTTATTTCTTTAGGAGTATCTCCTGTTACATCAATAATTTTTGTAGAAGCAGTAAGTACTACATTAGCACCCAATACAGCTTCTTTACCAACGCGTACACCTTCTACTACGATACAACGCGATCCGATGAATGCATTGTCTTCGATAATTACAGGAGCAGCTTGTAGTGGTTCTAATACACCTCCAATACCTACCCCACCAGATAAGTGAACATTTTTACCGATTTGTGCACATGATCCTACAGTAGCCCATGTATCTACCATTGTTCCTTCATCTACATAAGCACCGATATTCACATAAGAAGGCATAAGGATAACACCTGATGAAATATATGCACCATGACGAGCCACAGCATTAGGTACTACTCTGATACCTTTTTCTGCATAGTTCTTTTTTAGCGGCATCTTATCGTGGTATTCAAATATACCTGCTTCTAAGGTTTCCATTTTTTGGATAGGGAAGTATAGCACCACTGCTTTCTTTACCCACTCGTTAACTTGCCATCCATCATTTAAAGGTTCTGCTACGCGTAGTTTTCCTGTGTCAATTAGTTCAATTACTTCACGAATAGTATTTTGTGTATCTTGATTTTGTAGTAATGATCGATCATTCCATGCCTGCTCGATTACTTGTTGTAAATTGTTCATAACGGAGTTTATCTAATTTTTTATTATTGATTTGATTCTAAAGCATCTCTTGCACAAGATTTCTAACTTAGAACTTTAGTAGAAAGAGAGAAATAGGATTGTGTTTAGAGAATATGTGAAGCAAATATAGTGATATTTTCTTAGGGGACTTGCGGTCTGAAAAGCATATTCTGCTGTGTATTTATGTTTGTTTTCTTGATAGGACTTCTTGTTGTTGTGACTTGTTTTTTTGAAAAGTGTATTCTATTGACGATAAAAATGTGTTTTGTTAAAGTAGTTATGAGCTTTAGAGTTAAAAGGTGTTTTTTTAATTTATTTGAATAAGAATTTAAGAACTCTATCGTTTTATGTAAAGTTGCTTGATTTATTCAAGGTTTTGTTATTCGAGGATTTTATTTATTGAAGATAATTTATAGCTACTTTTATTGAGGTTGCTAAAATTGTATTAAAGTTTGAATGATAATTTATTATTAGTTGTAAAAAGGAGTATATTTACTCAAGTAGTAAAGAAAAAAGTGTTATTATGAAAACAAGAGCAATGTTCGATTACACTCGCTTAGTTTTAGAAAACGTAAGTTTCGATCCTAAATTATTTTATAAAGAATTAAGTAAAGCGATCAATTATTTATTACCATACGATGTTGAACAGCTTTCTAAATGGGTAAATGGCTATGTAAAGAATAAGCCAGAATTACATGATTCATTAAATTTGTTAAATGCATAAATAAAAAAGCACTTCGAGAGAAGTGCTTTTATTTTTTTAGAATGATCGTGTAAGCATTTATTGGTAATTAAAATTAACTATAGATTAAGCTAACGTTACTTTTAGTTAGTTTAGTATGTACTATTGGTGTTAAAATTATAAATAATAGGTATCTTATTAAATAATTATTAATTCATCTAAAGGGGTTTTAGTATTATTTGTCTAATGATTACTTTTATCATAGAAAAAAACAGAAAAACTATAGAAATGAAATCGCTTAATATGTTTGAATTTGCTAGAACAATTTTAGAAAACGTAAGTTTTGATCCAGCATTGTTTTACAAAGAACTACAAAAAGCTATTAAACAATTACTCCCTTATGATGTAGATCAATTGGTTAGTTGGGTATCTTGTTACGTTAAAGAAAAGCCGGAGTTACAAGGATCTTTAATACTGATTGAAATATAATATTATAGAGGCATTCCTTTTTTTAGGAATGCTTTATTGGCTTAGTTTTTATCGGATATTAAATTTGCGACGATGTTGTGGGATTTTTAGTTTGTTTTTGCTGTTTATGTCAGTTTGACTTGGTGTATGTTGTTCTTTGTAGTAATAGCGTGGGTCACTGATATAAGGGAGCTTTGCCATTTTAGATATTTGAATGCTAGGTACTTCATATTCGATAGTAACAATGCCTAATAAGAGATAGCAACCATTTCCTAAAAAAGGATAGGAAGCCAAGCTGTCGGGGAAGTGTACGGTGTCAAAGTAGTCGCCATTAGTGTCAATCCAAGTACCAAAGTACATTCTTCCTCTACTTGTAGAAACAGGCTTGGTTGTGATAAGATAGGCGAGCATTCGCACAGTTTGTTTATTTTGATTAAGTAAGTCTTTTACAAAAACCTCGCCTCTGAATTTTGTTTTTAATAAATCAAATGGGCTACACGAAATACAATATCCTAGCAATTCTATTTCATCAAATGCGTCTTCATAGGCTGAACGGGACAATGTAGGAAATTGATATTCTTGTATAGGTTCTTGTATTAGGGTAGGAGTTTTGTATGGTTTGTGATGAACAAGTAGTAGTTGCGCTTGAATTAGTAATTCGTTTTTTTGCTTGCCAAGACATTGAAAAGCTCCTATAAATATTAGTTTCTGTAAGGAGTCTATACCAATTGTTATTCTATTGATAAAGTTAGCGATAGAAGTGTATTGTCCTTGTTTATTTCTTTCGGTTATAATCGTTGTTATTAATTCTTGTGATAAGCCTAACATAAACTTAAAGCCTAAATAGATGGTGTGATCCATAAGCGTAGAGTCAAGATTACTATTGTTTATACAAGGAGGGAGTACTGTTGCTCCAGCTCTTTTGGCTTCATGTATATAGATTTCAGTTTGGTAAAACCCACCTTGGTTATTAATTACTGCAGTAATGAACTCTAATGGGAAGTGTACTTTAAGGTAAAGACTTTGATAGCTTTCAATAGCGTATGAAGCTGAGTGAGCTTTACAGAAAGAGTAGCCTGCAAATGATTCGATCTGTCTATAGATTTCTTCACTAAGTGCTTTAGGGTGTCCTCTTTGTTGACAGTGAATAAAGAAACTATTTTTCACATTGTCTAGTACTGTTTTGGATCTAGTTTTACCACTCATTGCTCTGCGTAAAATATCGCCATCAGCGGCGGGTAAACCACCATAGTGTAGAGCAACCTTGATGACATCTTCTTGATAGACCATAATGCCATAAGTCTCGCTTAATTGTTCTTGAAAGACAGGGTGAAAGTAGTTGAATTGGTCGGGATTATTATGACGAAATATATACTCTTGCATCATCCCACTTTGTGCTACTCCAGGGCGTATAATAGATGAAGCAGCAACTAGTGTTTTGTAAGTGTTGCATTTCAGTTTACGCAATAACCCACGCATGGCAGGACTTTCTATATAAAAGCAACCAATGGTATTTCCATTTTTTAGAAAGTGATTGCAATTGGGTTCATCTTTAGATAGAGGAATGTGACGTATATCAACCGTTATCCCTTTGTTTTGATGAATAAGTTGGACTGCGTCATTGATATGACCTATTCCCCTTTGGCTTAAAATATCAAATTTATCATAACCAATCATTTCTGCTGTATGCATATCGAATTGTGCCACGCCATATCCTTTTGGTGGATAATCGAGTGTGGTAATTTGTGTGATTGGTTCCTCAGAGATCAGTATTCCGCAAGGGTGCATAGTGCGTTGATTAGGAAAACCTTCTAACACTTGACCGTATTGGTGAATAAGATGGGTAATATTATCTTTGTTTTGTTGTTCAATAGGTTTACGTGTTAGTTCATCAAGTTCTTGTTTAGGAAGTCCATATACTTTACCAATTTCTCTTATGATTGATCGATATTTAAAGGTAGATATTGCTCCACAAAATGCTACATAATCACTACCGTATTTATTGAAAATATAGTCAAGTATACAGTTGCGTTCTTTCCATGACCAATCGATATCAAAGTCAGGTGGTGATTTTCGGTTCTCATTTAAGAAACGTTCAAAATATAAATCTAATTCCAAAGGACAAACATTGGTTATTCCTAGACAATACCCCACTATGCTATTGGCTCCACTTCCTCTTCCAATATGCATAAATCCTTGAGAATTGCTGTATTGTATAATATCCCATGTGATGAGAAAATACCCTGAAAAATTAAGTTGTTCAATGACTGCTAGTTCTTTGTCTATGCGTTTAAGAACTTCGGTGTTGTCAGTTCCATAAATTGATAGCATGCCTTGATAGGCTAATTCTCGCAACAGTTTCATATCAGTTCGTTTGTCTGTTGTGTAGTGTCGCTTATTTCTTGGCTTAGTAAAGGTAAACGCATAACTACACTCAGCAAGTATATGCTGCGTATTTTCCAATATAATGGGGTAATTAGCAAAATAGTCTGACAAGGTAGATTCTGCGATAAAGGTGTCATTTGCACAAGCCATATCACTAGGACTTAGTTTTGACAGAATTGTATTTAGGTCAATAGCACGTAATATTTTGTGTAGCTCATATTCTTGAAGGGTACTATGGTTTATGGTTTGTAATACTACCATTTTCTGAGTTAGCATAGACCATTTACTTTGATATAGTAGATTGGTTTGTGTAGGATGAATACCAATAAATTCTTTTGCTTTTAATTGCTTAGGAGCATTGGCTAATGGATAAATGACTAGGCAATTCAGAAAATCAGGAGCTATAAGAGGGAGGGGTTCTTCGCTTTTGTTGTGACTTGTTCTGAATTCATTTATTTCAGTTATCCCTAGTTCATTTTTAGCCAATACAATATAGCGAAGCTCATTTTGTTCGCGAAGTTCCATACCAATAACAGGGATGATATTAGCTTGCCTGCATAGCTTGACAAAATCATAGATACCATATAGGGTATTGATATCTGTTAGAGCTAAGGATTTTACCTTGTACTGAGAAGCAAGTGCCACTAAGCGTTTTAGTGATAGTGTACCATAGCGCAAGCTATAAAAGGAATGACAGTTGAGATACATTAGGATAAGAGATGAGAACAATTATTTATTTGTATTTGATGCTTTTGTTTTGTGTTTTAAAGTTGCGGAAGCACATCTAGTTATGGTATGTATACCATATTTCTTTTTAATTTGATCAAGAACGTGATATAGAGTCATTAATTCTTGTGTGTCTTCAAATAGGTTTATTTGATAATTTCCATGTACTAATCCGCTAAATTGTATACCTATGAGTCGGATGCGCATCCGTCTTTGGTATAATTTGTCAAATAGCTCATAGATGATTTGATTTAGTATATGGTCAGCGGCACTATAGGGGATTCTTTGTTGTTTAGTTTCTGTGTCGAAGTTTGCATATCGTATCTTTACGGTAACAGTAGAGGTAAGCCATTGTTCGGATCGCAGCTGAAAAGCAAGCTTTTCAACCATTCCGAGTAATAGAGATTTAATAAATGAAATGTCAATAGTATCTTCTTCGAAGGTGTGTTCTGTAGATATGGATTTTCGCTCTCTATAGGGTTCTACAGGAGTAAGGTCTATTCCATTTGCTTTTTTCCAAAGATCAACACCAGTCTTTCCCAGTATCTGTTGTAAGATTTGGATTGGCATTTGAGATAGTGTTTGTATGTTGCGAATACCAATCCTTGACAAGGTGGTATAAGTAACTTGTCCAAGCATTGGGATTTTTTGTATTGATAGTGGGTTGAGGAAAGACTGTACATCAGCAGTAGGGATGTATAGAGTCCCAAGTGGCTTGGCTTCTCCAGTACCTATTTTTGATACAGTTTTGTTGATTGATAAAGCATAACTCAAAGGGAGTCCTGATTCTTTTTTAACTTTATTAATTAGTTCACTTGTCCACTTGTAAGTACCAAAAAAACGATCCATTCCAGTAAGGTCTAAATAGAATTCATCGATACTTGCTTTTTCGACGATAGGAGCTTCTGCAGTTATAATATCCGTTATTAAGTGAGACATTTTAGAATATAACTGCATATCGCCTTTAATAACTAATGCTTGCGGGCATAGCTTCGTAGCCATGTGTATAGGCATAGCTGATCGTACACCGAAATATCGTGCTTCATAAGAGCAACTTGAGACAACACCTCTATCTCCACCACCGATAATTATGGGAAGACCGTTTAGAGAAGAATTTACTAGGCGCTCACAAGAAACAAAAAATGTATCTAGGTCCAAATGTGCAATAGCTCTTTCCATGAGAATACAAATAAATTTATTTGACTAAATTACTATGTATGTTAGCAAAGTTTAGTATATTTGATGCTATAAATAGTAGCAAATGTCATTTTTATCAGATAATATTCGATACCTCAGAGCACAAAAGAGTATGTCACAACAGAAAGTGGCTGACGAATTGGTTATTACACGTGCTCGTTATTCTAAGTATGAAGAAGGTGCTTCTGAACCGCCTTTAGAAGTTTTGTTGCGTATTTCTCGTTTTTTTCACGTCAGTGTTGATTTGATGATTTCAGTTGATTTACGCAAAGTTCCTATGCAAGAACTACTTAAATTAGAAGACAACCGTATTTTATTGCCTATAATGGTTGATTCAACGACGGGTAATAATTTTATAGAAATTATTCCACATAAAGCTCGCGCAGGGTATTTGACAGGGTATGCGGATCCTGAGTTTATTCAAAATCTGGAGCAAATATCACTTCCTTTTTTAAGAGAAGGGAAGTATAGAGCATTTCCTATTGAAGGAGATTCTATGCCTCCACATCAGGAAGGCTCTTTTGTGATAGGGGGATATCTAGAGCGTTTAGAAGATGTAAAGGATGGTAGAACTTATATTGTAATTACTGCGAATGAGGGCGTCGTTTATAAGCGTTTGTATCGAAAGGATAAAGAAACTTTTGAACTACACTCAGACAATACATTTTATGACCCTTATTTAGTAAAAGCGTATGATATTCTTGAAATATGGGAATATGCTTGTAGTATTGCTACTGAAGAGTTTATGCCTGAAGACCTCCAAGAGCCTGATGCTAAGGCAATGTTTAAGGAAATAAAGTATATGCTAAATGATTTAGCCAAGAAAGTGAAATCATAAACTAACAGTAGAGAAGACTATAAAGCGCTTAACAGGAAATAGTTAAAGGTATTTAGGAAAGAGCCACTGTTTCTATTAATGATTTATAACTATCTTAGAATCAATAAAAAAATGACTGTTTTTTTAAAACAGTCATTTTTTTGCGTAATGTGATATTTTAGCATGCACAAAAGTATAAAACTCTTTACTTTTAGTGATTTATCTATTGATTTCGATAAGAATTTTTACTTGTTCTGGATTGCTTACTAGGGCTTCAAAACCTTGCTCAACTATTTCGTTTAAGGCAATTTTCTTTGTAACTAATTTTTCGACTTGCATACGTCCAGAGTCAATTAGATTGATTACTTCAGGGAATATATTTCGGTAAGCGATAACTCCTTTTACTGTAATTTCTCTTAATACTTGATCAAGGGCATCGTGTTGTACTGGTTTGCCGAATAGAGCAACTAATACTGCGGTACCTCCGTTTCGAATAGAAGCAATTCCTGTATTATATGAAGCTTGAACCCCAGCACAATCTAAAAAGATATTAACTCCTAATCCGCTTGTTAATGCTTTGATTTTTTCTGGTAAGTTATCTTCCATAGCATTGAATACGTGTGTAGCTCCAATTTCTCTAGCTTTTTCTAATCTTTTTTCAGCGACATCAGTTACAATTACTGTTGATGCTCCTGCTGCTAGGGCTGCCTGAGCACAAAGTAAACCTATCGGTCCTGCTCCTGATACTAATACTGTTTGACCTACTTTTAATCCACTTTGCATCACCGCATAGACTGCTACTGCAGCAGGCTCTACAAGAGCTCCTTGCTCGAATGACATCGTATCTGGAATTTTGTGTACCATGTAGTCTTCCACAACCACATAGTTCGCAAATCCTCCATCACCTGTTAATCCAATGAAACCTAAGTGTTCGCCTAAATTATATTCACCAGAAGCGACAAATGGACTATCAAAGTTTTTGTAAATAGGTTCTACTACTACACGATCTCCTTTTTTTAGATGAGTAACTCCTTCGCCAATTTCTTCTATTATTCCTGAAAATTCATGTCCTAGAGTAGTAACTCCTTGATGTCCATTTAAAGGATATGGGGCGTCAAAGGGAATTAATTGAGGTCCGTGTACATATTCGTGTAAATCTGATCCACAGATTCCAGCATATTGGACAGCTATTTTTACTTGTCCTTTCTGAGTTGTAGGAATATTAATTTCTTCTACTCTTATATCTTTCGCTGCGTACCAACGAGCTGCTTTCATTGTAGTCATGGTGTAATTTTTAAGGTTCTATATCAAAGATATTTTAAATAGTTCAAAATGTGAATTTTTAAAAGTTAAAATAGTTTGAAAGAATAGTTGGTTTTTGTGATTGTTAATGATAAGAATAGGGTGGACTGCTATTCTTTTTTAAAAGGAGATATATAGGCTTTGTGTTAATAATATATTTAAAATAGACGTTTTGTAGATAATAAGGTGTATATTTAATTTTTAATCTAACTTTTTTCAGTTATTGTTTGTAAATAAGATAAGAGGAATTAGTAACAGAGGATAATCAATAAATTCTATTAGTTTATGCGTATTGCTTTATGGGTCTTTATCAGTTTTGTATTAGTGGGAAGTTTAGCGACCTTTATACCGTCAATTATGTCTCTAGGAGCTCCTAAAGTTAAAGATCAGACGAGCAAAGGGAAGATAAAAGCAATGAGTACAAAAATCTTTTTATATGCAGCTTTAGTATATCCAATAGTTTTCATTTTATCGTTATTTGTCAAACAATTCATGGATGTAGATATGCTGTATTTTCTCAGTACTTATGCTGGCTTATTAGTATTGATTTTTTGTATCTGGTTTTTTAGTGAGTAGATTGATTTTTTTAAATAAATGGAGTAGTAGTCTTGAAGTGTTTAGGGCTACTCTTTTGTTTGAATCTGGTCTGTGATTACTTTTAGATAACTACTTATCTGTGTTTTGTGTAAAACTTTTATTAGTGAAATTTAAGTGTATGTCGGTTAAATGTAATAATAGAAGATTAGTTGATATTTCTCTAGCGAAATAAATGATATCATTAAAAAAGACGGTATGTTACGCTTTATACTTTTCGAAAAGTTACTACTTTTTCTATTAAGTTAGTATTATACTGAATAAGGGAATATTATTTTTTTTAAAACAAGTACCTTGTTTTAGTTCATAGAGATTTCAAAATAGTAGTATTTGTTGCCAAGCTTGTGCTATGCGTGCAGTATACGTGCAGAATACTAGCCCAGAAGTAGGTTCTTGGCAAGCAAAGTGCACCAATACTGCACGCATAGTGCAAGAAAGCATGGAAAAAAAATGTCTGAAAGCAGGTTATCAGCTGCAATAACCTGATTAGTAAAAAAACAACAATACTAACTCAAGTATTAGATAACCTGATTTATAAGAGGATTACGAATATCTGTTTGATGTAAGAAGGGGGGGGATTAATATTTCCTGAGGAAATAATCTAGGACTACTCTTTTTACTTGAATCTGGTCTGTGATTACTTTTAGATAACTATTTATCTTTGCTTTGTGTAATACTTTTAGAAGTGAAATTTATAAAAAAAAATGAAAAACACTGATCTTCACGTTATTTCTATACAAAGTCAAGTTTCTACAGGATATGTTGGTAATAATATTGCTGGTTTCGCTATTCAACTTCATGGATTAAATCATGTAATGCTTCCTACAGTACTATTGTCTAGTCATACGGATAAACCTGTTTATTATGGAGAAATTGTAGATGTATCTCTATTTCGAAAACTGTGTAAAGGTATTGAAGAAATTGGTGTAGGGGAGCAGAGCAAATATGTAATTAGTGGATATATTAAGGGGCAAGAAGTAATAGAAGCAACAGCAGATTTTATTGGTCAACTGAAGCAAAGGAGTTTATTACAGTTTATATACGATCCTGTTTTTGGTGATACACGAACAGAAGGTTTGTATATACCAAGAGAAGATGCCATGTATTCTATAGAGATGTTACTGCCGTTATGTGATATATTAACTCCTAATCATTTTGAATTAGAGTTTATTACAAATACAACGATCAGTAATGAAGAGCAGTTGAAAGAGGCGATAGGAAAACATCCTATTTTGTGCAATAAAACCATTGTATTAACTACTGCGGAGCTAAGTGAGAATGTAAATCACCAAGTGGAGGTTGTGTTGATATGTAATGGTAAATTGACACATTATTATGCAGCTAATGTAGCGATAGAGGTTGTAGGCACAGGAGATTTATTTACAGGAATATTATCTTCTCAGTTATCTATTGGAAAAGATATTGGAGAGGCTATCCAAAAGGCAATGCAACTTATATCTTCGATTCTTCAGTATGTAAAAGATAATCAGTTGACAGAAATGAATGCGGCAGCCATTATGTCATCTTATTCTTTGTTAACGGATTAGAAAAAGGGAGTTATCTTACTATTGAATTATTTGTATATTAATTTTGAATTGTCGATATTTAAATATTAGCCAATAAAGTTTAAAATATGAAAGCAATACAAGATTTGTATCCTGATAATCTAGCACATTGTTATGGTTGTGGAAAAAATAATTCTCAGGGACATCAGTTAAAGACGTATGTAGAAGGAGAAGAGACAGTCAGTAGGTTTACTCCTGACATGAAGTATACTGCTATCCCTGGAAGCGTGTATGGAGGGCTGATAGCTTCGCTATTAGATTGTCATGGTACAGCTTCAGCGGCAGCATTTGCATGTATTGCAGAAAAGATCGATTTGAATCAAGTTGACTTGCCTATCCGATGTGTAACAGCTAATCTTAATATTAATTTCAAAGCATTAACTCCACAGGGAGAAGAATTAGTAATTAGGGGGAAATTAAAAGCAATAGAGGGACGAAAGATAAGTGTAGATATGACCTTAACAGCTAAAGGTGTCGTTTGTGCGACAGGTGAAATACTTGCTATACGTTTGAAGGAATAATACAAAAGTCGGAGTTTTCTCAAATAGAAACTCCGACTTTTGTATATAAGGTTTAAGGGTTAGAAATCTTCATTAAGGCCAAAGATTGCTTTTCTGCTGTTGTATTTTCCTTTTGTAAAATCAGGCATTTCCTGAACCTGTCCATTCTCTGTAATTGATTTTTCGCTTAATGGAGTGATGGCGTACCAAGTAGCTAAGTCATATATATCGAATGGAAATTCAATATTCTGTTTGATACTTTCTACAAAGGCATTAATCATGAAGTAGTCCATTCCACCATGGCCAGCACCTTCAGCTTTAGCAGCGTTCTTCTTCCAGAGTGGGTGATCAAATTCAGTTAAGTAATCTTTTGAGTTAGCCCATTGATGAGAATGATTCATTTCTTTTTCGAAATAGATTAAACCTCTGTCAAAGCCTCCGGAACTAAACTCTTGCCAGATACCTTCTGTACCTTGTACTTTAAAACCTAAATTATAAGGACGTTGAAGAGAAGTGTCATGGGTCAATACAATTGTTTCTCCGTTTTCACATTTAAGTGTAGTCGTGACAATATCCCCTTGTTTGAATTGTACTTGAGCATTAGGGTGATCCTTACCTCCGTTGTCAATGATGTATTTGTTTAATCCACGAGCTTTTGATGCCATAGCAGTCAAGTGTGTAATGCGGTTACCTCTATTAATGTCAAACATTGCAGCTACAGGACCGATGCCGTGTGTGGGGTAGAGTTCTCCATTTCGATTGACGTAGTGATTGGTTCTCCACTTCGCTTCACTAAACCCTTTATCTCCAAATTCAACTCCACCGCCATAAGGTTGGACACCATCATTAAATAAAACATTGCGTAGGTCGTGTTGATAGCCACCAGTTGCGTGAATTAATTCACCAAACTTTCCTTTTTTGACCATGTTGAATACAGCCATAAGGTCTCTTCTGTAGCAGACGTTTTCTAGCATCATTAGTGGAACTTTGGTTTCTTCATAGATTTCTACATATTTCCAACATTCGTCTAAAGTCATAGCACCACATACTTCCATACCGACAATTTTACCTGCTTTCATAGCTTCCACTCCTTGTGTGAGGTGCCACTCCCATGGAGAAGAAATGATAACAGCATCGATATCCTTGCGTTCAAGTAATTGGCGGTAATCGTAATCGCCATTACTGTACACAACAGGTTGTTTTTTATTGTGTTTATCGACTATTTTTTGGGCTCTTTTTATCATTCGTTCATCTGGATCTGCCATTGCAATTACTTCTACATCATTGCGCTTTAATAGTTCGTCTAAATGAACTTGTCCTCGAAGCCCTACAGCTATCATTCCAATACGCACTTGTTTACTATTTTTATCAAAGGCGTATAGAGAGTTTGGTAAAATAAGAGCCCCTACTCCTGCAATAGTGGTGTTTTGCAGGAAGTTTCTACGATTAATATTCATTGATTTATTTGTTTTTTAAGTTAGGTTAGACTCAAAAATAATAGATTCAATTGAATAAAAAAAGGAAGTAATTGATATCAATTACTTCCTTTAATAGATGTGTTACTATAATAGGCAACTATTTTTCTACTTGCTGGTATGCTTTTAATGCTTCTTTTAAGATTTCTGCTGACTTAATTAAGTCATCTTTCTTTAGAACATAAGCCATACGAGCTTCGTTCATACCGACACCAGGTGTAGAGTAGAATCCAGCAGCAGGAGCAATCATTACAGTTTCACCATTTAGGTTATACTCTTCAAGTAACCACTTAGCAAAGTCATCTGCATTTTTTACAGGGAATTTGGCTACACAATAAAATGCTCCGTGAGGAACAGTTACTTGTACACCTTCGATTTGTTGTAGTGCATTAATGAATACATCTCTTCTTTCTTTGTATTCAGTAATTACTTCATCAAAGTAAGATTGAGGTGTGTCTAAAGCTGCTTCAGATGCGATTTGAGCAAATGTAGGAGGAGAAAGACGCGCTTGAGCGAACTTCATAGCAGCTTTCATTAAGTCTTTATTTTTAGACACGATACACCCGATACGAGCACCGCACATACTATAGCGTTTAGATACAGAGTCAATCATAATAGCGTTATTAGCTAGTTCGGGAATACTCATTACAGAAATGTGTTTGTATCCATCATAAGCAAATTCACGGTATACTTCATCAGCAATCAAAAACAAGTCGTGTTTTACAACTAACTCTGTAAGCTGTTTCATTTCTTGTTCGGAGTATAGGTACCCCGTTGGGTTACCTGGATTACAGATAAGAATAGCCTTTGTTTTAGGAGTGATTAATTTTTCAAACTCACTAATTGCAGGTAATGCAAATCCGTTGTCTATTGTAGACATTACAGGAACTATATTTACACCATTAGAAGTGCTGAATCCATTGTAGTTAGCGTAGAATGGCTCAGGAATAATAATTTCGTCATGTGGGTCTAATGTACTACCTAATGCAAATAGTAAGGCTTCAGAACCACCTGTAGTGATAATGATGTCATCAGCGTTAACATCTAAGCTGTGACCTTGGTAGTATTTTGCTAACTTGTTTCTATAGCTTTCAAAACCAGCAGAATGGCTGTATTCTAAAACCTCAATATTAGCGTCTTTTACAGCTTGCAACGCACCGTGAGGAGTTTTAATGTCTGGTTGACCAATATTTAAGTGATAAACATGATGACCTTTACTCTTTGCTTTTTCAGCAAATGGAACCAATTTGCGAATTGGTGACTCAGGCATACTAATCCCTTTTTGAGAAATTTTTGGCATAATTTATATATTTTAATCTTTAATAATTGATTAAATCTTGCGATGTATTAAAGCAGCAATAATCAATCGGGTAGTGTACTGCAAATGTATATTTTTTTAGGAATATTCCATCTGAAAAACATTCCTAAATAATAAGTTAAATATACTGAATTAGTGGGGTTTTTGGTTATTTTTGTTGAATTGTAAAACAACGTATTAACAACTCATGGACAAAAAAATACTTTCTTTTTTTTCTTCTACACGGTTAATGGCAGTTCTTTTTATTGTGTACGCGGTTGCGTTAGCATTGGGAACTTTTATTGAGGACCGTTACAACACCACAACAGCACGCATATTGATTTACAACACCAAATGGTTTGAATTCATTATGTTTTTCTTCTTAGTTAACTTTATTGGTAATATTAAAAAGTATCGTCTTTTTACAAAAGAAAAATGGGCAACACTTTTGCTTCACGCTTCTTTTATATTGATTTTATTAGGTGCTTTTGTTACGCGATATATTAGTTTTGAAGGTATGATGCCAATCCGTGAAGGAGAGACAGCAGATCAGATTTTATCTGATAAAACCTTTTTAACTGTGATGGCAGATGGGGAATATGAAGGAGAAATTCGACGTAGAACTTATGAGAAGCCATTATTGTTCTCACAAGTGACAGATAATCACTTTAAACTAAAAAAAGAATTTAATGATATTCCTTTTGAAATAGAGTATAAAGAATTCATTATGGGGGCTACTGAAGCTATTCAGGAAGATCCAAACGGAATAAACTTATTGAAATTAGTTGAGTCTGGTGATGGTGAGCGTCACGAACATTATCTGAAAGAGGGAGAGGTTGCAAGTATACACAACGTATTATTTGCTTATAACAAACCAACTGAAGGGGCTATTAATATAATCGAGGAGGATGGAGAGTTCTTTATGGAGTCACCATTTGGAGGAGATTATACTGTTATGGCTACGCAGACAAAAGGAGATGTGAATGCTTACGAACGTCAGCCACTTAACTTTAGATCCCTTTATGTAATGGCAGGTACTCAGTTTGTATTGCCAGATATGCCAATCAAAGGTAAAATTATTTTAGCATCTGACGGGGATTTCAAAAGTAGAGTGAATACAGATGCTTTGACGGTAACTGTACGTACGCAAGGAAAAGAGGAGGTGCTTACATTGATGGGGAAAGCAGGACGTATTGGTGAACCACAATCAATTAAGATTGGAGACTTAGAGTTTACTTTAATGTATGGTAGTAAAGGTTATACGACACCATTCCAAGTGAAGTTAAACGACTTTATCGCTGAGAAATATCCAGGAACAGAGCGCAGTTATTCGTCTTTTGAAAGTCAAGTTACTGTAATTGATGGAGCAGAGTCATTTGACGCTAGAATTTATATGAATAATATTCTAGATTATAGAGGGTATCGCTTTTTCCAAGCAGAATTTGATAGAGATGAAAAAGGAACTATTTTATCTGTGAACCACGACTTTTGGGGTACATGGATTACATATATCGGGTACTTCTTATTGTATGTAGCGATGTTAGCTATTTTGTTTGATAAGAATACACGTTTTTACGATTTACGAATGAAATTAGATAAAGTTAGAGCGAAGAAGGCATCTATGTTAACGATCTTGATGTTGTTATTATCATCAATTAGTTTTGCTCAAGACGGACATAACCACAGTGCGAATCCATCAAACAAGCCACCACAGGCTATGATAGATTCATTAATTCAAGCGACTGCTGTAAACCCTGAACACGCTGCTAAGTTTGGTACATTGGTGATTCAGGATTACGGAGGACGTATGAAACCGATTAATACTTTCGCTTCTGAATTGGTGCGTAAAGTGTATAAAAAAGAAAAATATAAAGGGCTGACTCCTGATCAGGTATTCTTATCAATGACTCAGTTTACGGTGGCTCAACAAATGCAAGGCGCTCCTAATTTTTGGTACTATGCAGATATCATTACGCTTCCTAGAGGGAATGATGAATTAACAAATGTATTAGGTTTAGAAAAAGGGACAAAGCATGCTTGTTTGTTAGATTTCTTTGATGATGCAGGAAATTATAAATTAGCAAAACAAGTTGACGATGCTAACCACGCTACAATTAAGAATAAGTTTCAAACTGATTATTTGGATTTAGATGGTAAATTAGCTTTATTAAATGCTGCTTTTACCACTGGTATTTTAACTGTATTTCCTGTTCCTGGACATGAAAATGATAAATGGATTTCTCCATTGGAGCTAAACGAATCTGATATTAAAGGAATGGATTCGTTATTTACTAAAAGTATTTTACCACGTATGTATGTACCTGCTTTGTTTGGTGCAAAAGAAACAGGAGATTATACAAAAGCTAATGAGTATTTAGATCACTTAAAAACTTATCAATCTCAGTATGGTAAACAAGTAATACCATCAGAGAAGAAGATTGAGTTTGAGATCATGTATAATAAATATGATATCTTCAAAACATTGTATAGTTACTATATGTTAGGGGCTATTGTGATGTTTATGTTTATTATAGCTAATATTATTCGTCCATCTAAAATAAGTAGATGGGTAGCTAAAGCAGGTGGTTGGTTTACATTATTGTTATTCTCAATTCACACGATTGGTTTAGGCGTACGTTGGTATGTATCAGGACACGCTCCTTGGAGTGATGCTTATGAGTCAGTAATTTACGTAGCATGGGCAACAGCTTTATTTGGATTGTATTTCGGTAGAAAATCGGAGTTAACAGTTGCATCTACGGCTTTCGTTACAGGTATGGTCTTATGGGGTGCTCACTTGAACTATATGGATCCGGCGATTGCTAATTTACAACCAGTATTAAATTCATATTGGTTAATTATCCACGTAGCAGTTATTGTAGCTAGTTATGGACCGTTTACCTTAGGTATGATGTTGGGTATTGTGACTTTGATATTGATGATTCTAACAAATAGCAAGAATAAGAAGAAAATGGACTTGAATATTAAAGAGCTTACTTATATTAATGAGATGGCGCTTACTGTAGGTCTAGTTTTACTTACTATTGGTAACTTCTTAGGAGGTCAATGGGCTAATGAGAGCTGGGGACGTTATTGGGGATGGGATCCGAAAGAGACATGGGCCTTAATCAGTATTATGGTTTATGCATTCGTTATCCATGCTCGATTAGTACCGTCTATGCGTGGTACATGGATTTATAACGTATTTAGTGTATTGGCATACTATTCAATTATGATGACTTATTTTGGTGTAAACTTTTATTTAAGTGGATTACATTCATATGCATCAGGTGATAAGGTAATCACTCCGACAATTGTTTGGTGGTCTGTAGGTTTTGTATTTGTTTTGAGTACATTGTCTTACATTCAGTACAAACGACATTTAAAGAAATAATCGTTCGTTATAAACAAACGATTTACTTATAATATAAAAGCTTCAAGAGTTTCTCTTGGAGCTTTTTGCTTTTTATACTGAATACTCTTTGTTGTCAATTACTACCTATGTGGTAACATTCATAGAGAAGGTATTAGAAGGAAGAGATAAACTAGTACTTTAGATAGTAATAATATATCAGTGGTCTTATCTTGTAGAAAAGCAATATTTAAAGTGAAGAATGTATTTTGTAACGATAGCTGAGTTATAGTCATACAAAAAGCGCTCTATTACAGCTGTAATAGAGCGCTTTTTGTATGTTATTTTTACTACATAAAATAAGTAGCAACTACCCCAAGTATAATGGCTATAAGTTTATTGATATTGAATTTGTGATCTTCATTGCTTTCAAAAATAATTGTAGAGGAAATATGGAATAATATCCCAACAACAACTGCAGAAATTTCTGCATAGTATTCTGTCAAGAAGTCTATCTTACCAGATAGTAATGTCCCTAACGGAGTCATGGCTGCAAATATGAACATAAAGAATACAATAAGTTTCTTGCTCATCTTTCCGTTGATGAAAAAAGCAGTAAGGATAATAGCAATAGGTAAGTGGTGTATGGCAATTCCCCAAGCTAATTCTGTATGTTGACTAACAGGCATTCCTTCAAACAACGCATGAATACAAAGACTTATAAATAATAGCCAAGGTATTTTATCTAGTTTTTCATGGCCGTGTACATGGCCATGCTCTGCTCCTTTAGAAAAGTACTCCAAAATAATCTGGAATATAATCCCGATCATAATGAAAAAGCCAATTGCTAACTCACCTCCATGTGTATGTCCATGAGCGTGCTCCCCATGGTCATGTGTATGAGCATCCATTGTTAAAGCATATACATCTGGAAGTAAATGTGTAACGGTAAGAGTTAGTAAAAACGAACCACTAAACGCCATTAGCAATTTTAGTTGCTTTTTGTTTTTAGGTTGTACTAATACTGCAATTAAATACCCAATAACGACAGCGAAAAAAGGAACAATATAAACCATAGGCTACTTAAATATCATGATTAGTCGATCTGATTCTTTCTTATAAAACTTTCTTAATTTGTAATCTCCAAAAACATCTAGGAGATAAATATCATTATCATTCATCATTTTTTCAAAGTCTTCTAGACGAAGAGCTTTTACTTTTTCAGTGTAATCGTGTTGTTGCCCATCTGCTTGGAACTGTATATTCTTAACTATAAAACCATTCTCATATTTTCGTTTTATATTGAATGTAATTCCGTCTACATTTTTTGTTTCTTCAGCAACAAGGTTATCAATTACCTTGTCTACATTCATAAAGTCAACAACTGCTAGCCCATATTCATTAAGACTGTTGTGGATAGCTTTTAAGGCTTTTGCATTATCTGCTTCATCTGCAAAGTAACCAAAACTTGTAAACAGGTTTAATATGGCATCATATTTCTCTGTTAGCTCTTCACGCATATCGTGTACTTCAAAATGAAGCGTGTCATTTTCGTATTTCTTAGCAGTATTAATGCTGTTTTCAGATAGGTCAACTCCTGTTACATTATAGCCTAATTGATTCAAATAGATAGAGTGACGGCCTTTGCCACAAGCTAAGTCTAATACTTTAGCATTTTCTGATAAGTTTAAATAATGTGAAAGATTATCAATTAACAATTGAGCTTCTTCATAATCTCTATCTTTATATAAAGTGTGGTAATATTCAGTGTCGAACCATGAAGCGTACCAAGCCTTACTCTCTTTAGACATAGTTTTAGTTTAATAATTTTTATTAGCCTACAAATTTACTTTATTTTTGTGGATTAATTAGAGTAAACAATTTATTCCTAAATATAAATTCGAGATGGGAAATTTTAAAATGATCGCGAAAACTTTCTTCGGTTTTGAAGAAACTTTAGCAAAAGAACTGCAGTTATTGGGAGCAATGAATGTACAGCAAGGTGTCAGAATGGTAAGCTTTGTAGGTGATAAAGGATTTATGTATAAAGCGAATTTAGCTTTGCGTACAGCTTTAAAGGTCTTAAAACCAATAAAACAATTTGCAGTATACAATGAGGCGAATTTATATAAAGGTATTCAAAGTATTGATTGGAGTGAGTATTTGGGCGTAAATCAATCATTTGTCATAGATGCAACGGTATTTTCTGATCACTTTAATAATTCTTTATTTGTCTCTTTAAAGTCTAAAGATGCTATCGTTGACCAGTTTAGAAATAAGCATGGAAAGCGTCCTAATATTGATAAGGATTTTCCAGATTTACGTATTAATATTCATATTCAAAAAGATATGTGTAGTGTTTCGTTAGATTCTTCAGGGGCATCATTACATCATAGAGGATACAGAACGGCAACAAATATTGCACCAATTAATGAAGTTTTAGCGGCAGGTATGTTATTAATGTCAGGTTGGGAAGGACGCACTGATTTTATTGATCCGATGTGTGGTTCAGGTACTTTATTGACAGAAGCTGCTATGATTGCTTGTAATATTCCAGCTAATATTAATAGAAAAGAATTTGCTTTTGAACGTTGGAATGATTGGGATGCTGATTTATATGATAAGATTGAAGAGTCATTGTTAAAAAAAGTAAAGGAATTTCACTATACCATTAAAGGTTTTGACAAGGCTCCTTCGGCTGTAATGAAAGCTAGGGATAATGTTAGAAATGCTAACTTAGAGGATTATATCGATATTCAAGAGGCTAATTTCTTTGATACTAAGAAAGAGACAGAAGGACCTTTGCACATGGTATTTAATCCGCCTTATGGTGAACGTTTAGATATTAATCTAGAGCGTTTTTATAGAGAAATTGGTGATACTTTAAAGCAAGGGTATCCAGGTACTGAGGCTTGGTTTATTACTGGTAATGTTGAGGCTCTAAAATATGTTGGGTTAAGACCGTCTAGAAAGATAAAACTATTCAATGGTAAGCTGGAATCTCGCTTTGTAAAATACGAGTTATATGAAGGTAGTAAAAAAGGGAAGTATATAACTAAATAAATCTGATATGGGGGTAGGTACAAAAACAATGCTATTGCAATTCGTTAGTTTTGCTATATTATTTCTATTAGCAAGAGTAGGATTAGCTTATTTTACAAGCTTAGATGGAATATGGTTGCCAATTGTGAGTGCTGTCGTAGCAACTGTATTGGCTCCGCAATTCAAGGTGTTTAAGACAGATGAAGGGGATAAGATATGTATGCGTTGGATATTCTTGAAGAATGTGAAAATATTAAATTAAACCAAAATGCCGAATAGATTACTATTCGGCATTTTGTTTATTTATTTGGTTGATAAGTTGTCATTCGAATGTTGAATTTACCATCAACAAAGATTACATCTCCTGATGCAGCTGATTGTGGAATACTGAATTCTACGAATGTTTTATCTACATGGTAGATAGTAGCTTTTACCGTTTCATAAGATGGATCGGGTAGGGGAATAGATCGCGTCGTTTTCTCACCTGTTTCTATAGCCTTACTAAAGAGTATTTGGTATTGGTCTATCTTTTCTGGTTCCAAGTTTTTTCCTGTAGCAATGACTGTAGCTCCAGGTGCTTTGTCATTGATGTTTAATGCATTAAATTCAATCTTAGATTGTTCTGTTGGCCCATTGTTGTCATCGGATGAGCAACTTGTTAAAGTTAATCCTCCTAGTAAAAATAATACTATTAATTTTTTCATATTTTATAAGAATTAGTTCGTGAATTCAAGTTATAAATGCAACATTAGTCATT
>NZ_WMJY01000017.1:52109-76818 GCF_009711055.1 Myroides pelagicus | reverse complement strand
ATAATTAATTTTGTGACACAGTTGGCGGTACACCCTCGTACAATCAAGAATGCTGTAGCATGCGCTTTTAAAAGAGAGGAGAAAATGATTCTTAAATCTACTATTGTACCTGTTATTCCTCCTGAGGAAACTTCTAATACTCCGAGTACTTTATTGTTGTTTGAAAGCATAAGGACTTTAAATTGTTCTAATAATTCAATCTTGTTACTATCCCAAGCCTTTAATGCAACTTGATATGCACTGTAAGAAGATGTAATTTGAGGTCTCTGTGAAGCCTTTACTTTTGATTTGTAAATTAATTCTACTTCTGATGCGATAAGCCATTCTGTGTTTAAAACTGTAGTTTCCATACTATTAAATTTTTAAATTAATTATGGAGCCACAATTGGTAATGGCTTAGCGAGCGCAAGAAGCAACGCAATAAAGCGAAGACTTTAGTCAAGCATTTATGGGGGAATTTCTTGCTAGCGAACCGCTAGGCATTGCCTAACTTTGTGCAATTAATAATAAAAATAAAACCTAATAATTCTTTTCTTTTAGTTCTGATTTTCTATGTTTTAATGTGTCTTATATTTTTAAAGTAGTAATACTTTTATAGAAGATAATTTATCTTTTAAAGTGAATAGTTTACTGATATAATGCATGATACTTTTAAACAAACCTTAAAAGACATGAATTATGAAAAAA
This sequence comes from Myroides pelagicus, assembly GCF_009711055.1. Lineage (GTDB taxonomy): Bacteria > Bacteroidota > Bacteroidia > Flavobacteriales > Flavobacteriaceae > Flavobacterium > Flavobacterium pelagicum. The sequence continues at coordinate 76,131 of NZ_WMJY01000017.1, read as the reverse complement.
GTAAAATTTTCTTTAGAAGCCCATATATGGTATGGAGAACCAATCAAGAATCCTTATTATATGTTTTACTGCTTATTTGATGTAGTTCACCCGCCTGAGTTAAAATTGCATTTATCAGAATTAATGAATCACACTCATAAAAGTGAAATTTATCTACAGAAGACCCCTCATATAGTTTTTTTGATCTATTCTTTACTACGTTCGATAATACGAAGTAGTTATAAGATACTAAGCAACTCAAAAAAATACTATTCGATAAATCCAATAGACAAATCAGAAGTTTCCAAATTAATGACATTCTTAGGGGCATTATCACAAGAGGAGTACTTAAATCCCTATTTAGTATTTGAAAATATTTTTGAAAAACAATCTGTAGTTAAGTTAGAAACTGATTTATTTGAAATAACACAGTTTGCACTTGGAGACTTTATAGAACCACCATCAATAGAAGTTAATACCTCTTTTATTAGTATAAATAGATTAATAGAGGCATGTTGGTTATTATATCAGAGGGATGAATAATCTTAATAGACAGAAAAAGGTAGAATACCATCCATAGTAATTCTACCTTTTTTCCGTTATATGTATAAAATTATATCTACTTAGTTTGAATCAATTTCTCTAAACGAGTCATCATCTCATCTTTCTCCTTAAGCATACGCTCATACAAAGCAATCTTTTCTTCGTGAAGTTTTACAATTTCTTGCATTGGATTAATGTTATTAGTTACAATAATCCCTGCATTATCGTTATTCGTAATTGTATTGGCAATAATATTGATAGCTTGCTGTTCATCAAAACTCTCAATTGCCTCAACAGGTATCTTAAGCACCTTTGAAACCTGTTGTAGTAGTGCATTATCAATTACCTCTTTCTGTTCTAAAACAGATATCTTTTTCTGATTCCAATCTTCTCCTAAATCAAAAGCAAGAACCTCTTGTTTGATTCCAAGCATTTCTCTAAAACGCTTTACATTTCTTCCTTGATGTATTTTATGTTTCATAATTAATAGCTAAGTTAAGAAGGCTCAAAGATAAAGCCAATGATTTAAAAAGATTGAAAGGTAAAGTTATAAAATTATCTTGTAAAATATCCCTTAATGAGAATATTATACTTCTTGATAGAATAGTTTACTCAATGAGTTCTATTGAATTTTAATCAAATCAAAAAACTCAATAATTATGAAAACAACTATTTTACCTATCAACGACTTTTTAAGTAATCAACTTAAAGAGGTTATTACAGAGTTTTCTTCTGTATTAGAAATTTACTATTGTAGTAATACTATAGAGATGACTTCCTATTTACTTTTACATCTAAATAACAGAAGTGATATTGACATTATTGCCAATCGCAAAGGAATTAAAAAACTATTTAAGATCTATGGTATCATAGTATTGTTATTTGATTATGACTCTTTGAAATACAAGTTTAAGCATGGTTATCCACTAATAGAGCTTATCTACCAAGAAAAGCATCTAATTTATCAACAAGAAGGAATTGATTTTACTAAACTTGCTACAAGAAGTTTCAAAGAGTTTAAGAATCAGTACAATATTTATAAAGAGATATATTTTCAAGATTATGGTCTTTTGAGCTCTGAGCTTAATAAGTATAAGTCTTTAGACGCTATTTCAAGTGTGTTTCTCCTATACGAGCGTATATTAGAATTACACCTACAATATTTAGAAGAATTATATGTAGGGCATATGAGTCCAAACAGTAATCTGCACCAACGAATAAAAGCAATCAGCAAGTTTAATCCAGAGATTGAAGGTTTATTTCTTAAAAGAAATGAAGAGGAATACTATCTTGTAGCTTTAATAAACAGAGTAAAAGAAGCAATCGAAGAGGATAGAGAAGTTTATTACCATGAGTGCTTTGAGGCTTTTAATAATGTTGAAAACGCACTTCATAATTTTATTCAAGACCGTTTTAAGTCTTTAAAACGTTTAATAAAACACCCAATAGTCATTCCTACGATTACAGAGGTGGCTTTAGAGCTAAATAAGCAAGATACTTTTAATGATATCATCATTGAAAGATGCTTAAATCAAAATCAGCGTATAGAAGAAATTTATCTATACAAGACGTTAATTCTTGGTAACCAAACTATTTATTATCTTCTTGTCATAGGTGATAAGTTTGCAAACGAACAGATTAAGAATTTGGAATCAAGTTTACAAGATAAGTTTAACAAGCAAACGAACTTTGTTATTATAGCTCATACTAAAATATGGATTCAAACTGAATTATACAGCTCACAAGATTTCTTTGCTGGCATCATAAAAAATGAGAACAAGATTTTTTCATCTAGTCAATATAATGCATCACTACATTGGTTAGTCCCTCACGAATCCTTATATACTGATCTATATTACTATAATTCTGTTACTAATAATACAGCTAAAGAACTGCTCAAAAAACTACAGAAACTTAAAAAGAACCAAGAGTGCAAGCAAAGTATTCCTTATCTACTATCACTTTATTTTTTGTCATTTTGTAGGACATATATATTAGCTCATTTATCATACTTACCTAATTACTTATCTAGCTACTCTTTATGGTTGCTTTGTGTAAATGTGAATACTGACTTAATTAAGTATCAATACTTATTTGATAAATTCGGCACCAAGTTTTTTTCTTTATTAGATTACTATAGAGTAGTACATCAACGACTTATTAATTTTGATACAGAAAAAACAGAAGTACTATTAGAACTAATTACTCAATTACAAGCTGAATTAAAAATAATAGTAGATCAAAGGAGCTAATAATCTTTTACCAACTAGTAGTTTTTATAAATGCATAGTTAGAGCCAAGTATGCTTTTTACCTTCCAATTATTTCAATCTTTTAGTAACTACTTTACCTTAGTTGTTTAACCTAAAAAACAACTATCATGGAAAATCAGATTACAAAAGAAGATTTAAGATTGTTTGCTCAAACAATTATTGGAGAGCTAAAAGAAATCTTAGCTAAGCAAAACAAAGAGAATTCTCTTGATTGGGTAAAGGCTAAAGTAGCAAGGCAATTACTAAGCATCTCTCCAGCTTCCTTACAAACACTGCGCATCAGTGGAAAATTACAGTATCGCAAAATACTTGGTTCATATTACTACAACAGAAAAGATATTATGAACCTTTTTAATGAGTAGAAGTTAACTTCTACTCATTAAAAAGGTTGAAAACTTACTCCCTCGAATTCTGTGCTACAAATATGACAGTTGAATTATTATAAAATGTAGAGAATTCGAGGGAGTTTTATTATCCATTTAACTGATTAATAAAAGTAGTTAGCTGAGCTAATTTATCAGGATTCAGCTTTTTTAAACTCTCAAGTAAGTCCGTAAAATTATCCGTTTGTTTATTTGCTTTTTCTTCAAGCTTACCTTTTAGTATCTGCATTTCGGTCTTGATAGATTCTTGTTCTGTTAGAGCGTATTCCTCAGTTTGTTTAACAGAGTGATGTCCCAACATTTCTTTTACCACGTGAATAGGAACACCATTACCGAGAGTTACAGTACTTCCAAAAGTTCTTCTTGCTTTATGGGTATTTAATTCGCTTATCTCACAAAGTGAGGCAATCTCTTTTAAATACTCATTCATCTTTTGATTAGAGCGAACAGGGAGCACAATATCTTTACCAATACAAGCGGGATGATCTTTATGTTTTTCCATTATCTCAATAGCTTTTGGAAGTAATGGTATAGTGATATTAGCATCTGTCTTTTGTCTGTTAATTCTAATCCACAAATTACCTTCTTCATCTTTTGTAATATCACTTTTCTTTAACTGAAATACATCGATATAAGCAAGTCCTGTATAACACTGAAAAATAAAGACATCTCTTACAGTAGCTAATCGCTCATTAGTAAACTCTTTGTTCTCTAAAATAGATAACTCTTCCTTGCTTAATGGCTTTTTATTGAGCTTAGTCTTTTTAGGTTTGTATTGTACAAATGGATTGGAAGGGATAATTCCTTTAGCAACTGCCAGTAAAACAATCTTCTTGAAGTTTGAGATATACTTTATAGCAGTATTGTTAGAACACGCTCTAACGGTCTTTAAATAATGTTCATAGCCAAGTACAAACTCATAATTGAGTTCTCTAAACTCTATATCTTCTTTACCATATACATAACGAATATATTCAGCTACATGCGATCTTGCTGTAACATACCTTTCATGTGTTCCAATAGCATACTCTTTAGGCACAAGTTTAAAAACTTCATCGTTATGCTTTTGGAATTCCTCTAAAACTTTAGCTTTACTTGTTCCTTTGCCGTGGATATAATCCATAAGCACAGTAGCAGTAATAGGTTCTTCATTGCTTAAGAGCTCTAATTTGTACTTAGTAATCTTTGATACGATTGTATCTAAGAGGTAGTTTAGCGTTTTAGCATCTTCTTTAGTGCCATTGGCACGACCTGCTTTTTGGTTCCATCTATTGATATCCCATTTATGACTTAAAGAAGTCTCTTTGCGAATACCATCTACTGTGATTCTAAGGTAAACCCCTCTTGAATCACTTTTCTCTCTACTTGGTTTAAGAAAGAAATTAATTGATAACTGTTTTTCTAACATAATTCAACTGTTTTTAAATATTAATAAATGTCGAATTAAAACGTTCCAAAATCACAGTTTAAAACTCTCTGGCGCCATTTGGCGTAAGGGTTCGCTAAGTTGAAAGGTGCACATCGCTTAGATGTTTTTTTGTGCACCGAATCCCGAATATTTTTAGGTGCACTTTTGAACAGAATGTGATACCCCTAAAAAAGAAAAAACCTATAACTCATTGTGAATCATAGGTTTTGTGCTTTTTTGATAACTTTTAAAAAGTTATCTTTTATAAATCAGCGGAGAAAGAGGGATTCGAACCCCCGGACCTGTTACAGTCAACAGTTTTCAAGACTGCCGCAATCGACCACTCTGCCATTTCTCCAGTCGAACGCTCTTGTTCTGTATTGCGAGTGCAAATATAGAACAATTTACCTTTTCTACAAATCTTTTGTAAGGAGAAATGAGTGTTTTTTGAAGGGTATAGGTATAAGTGCTTTATATAGTGTTTTTTATCGATGGTAATTTTTTCATCTTTTTTTTATAAAAAAAAGTAGAGGTGTTTATTTTTGCAGTATAAAGGTAAAAAAGATGATTAGAAGAGTAAAGGTAACCGATTATCCACGTCTTATGGAGATATGGGAGAGTTCAGTCTTGAACACGCATGATTTTTTGAAAAAAGAAGATTTTTTTTATTACAAAGAGAACATTCCAATTTATTTCGAGCACGTTCAGCTATGGGGGTATGAAGAACAGGGAGTGTTGATGGGTTTTATGGGACTTGCAGAGGATAGTTTAGAGATGCTCTTTATCCATGCAGAAGCTAGGGGACGTGGTATTGGAAAAGTATTAGTTGCTTTTGGACGACAAAAATTCGGTATTACTAAGGTAGATGTTAATGAACAAAATGAACAAGCGATTGGTTTTTATGAGCATTTGGGATTTGGAGTAGTGGGGCGTTCACAAGAAGATGGTAGTGGAAAGCCATATCCTGTTTTGCATATGGCACTCAAGTAAAGACTAGCTTAGTAAGTGTGAAGACTTACTAAGCAGTAACTCGCTAAAGGAGTAAGTGGGTGATGATGTAGATGAGTAATCCAACTAGTCCTCCCACTAGCGTTCCGTTGATACGGATAAATTGTAAGTCTTTTCCTACTTCTAATTCCAGCTTGTCACTAAGTTCTCTACCGTCCCATCGATTAACCGTCTGTCGGATTAAGGTTCCAACCTCCTTGGTGTTTTTCAAAGCGGCTTTATAAACAGCGTGTTTGACCCAACGATTGATTTTTTGCTGAAGTTCTTCGTCTTCTTGAAGGTTGTCGGCGATGCGTTGTATGTTCGTTTGTATATAATTTCTCAAAGTACTGTCTTCTGTTTGAAGCTGCTCATTCAGTGAGTTTTTTGTCGTTTGCCAGAATTCACTGATATATCCCTGAATTTTTTCGGGTGTAATGAATTGGTTTAGAATTTCTTCAAACTTCGTTTTCCACTGTTCTTGCGTAGCTATTTCAGCAGCGAGAATTTCTAATCGGGTCGTTATTTCAGTGCGTAGTTTGTGTGTAGGATTCGTAGCGATATCTTCTAGAAAAGTGTGTATACCACCGATTAATTGATTTGTTACCGCCTTTCCTCCTACAAGACCGAGCAAGGGTTTTTTCGCGATAACGGCTTGATATATTTCTTCTCGGTTTTCTTCAATATACAGCTGTGCTTTTGGCAAGACAACATCTAGCAGGCGTTGGTGTTCTCCTTTTTCTACAGCATACATGAGTCCTTGAGCAACAAAACTTTGAATATTGATAGAAGCAATCCCTTGTTGTGCTTTGTTTGTGAAGAATTGAATAACTGTTGTGTCATCGAGGTTGTCAACTATCTTTTGAGCTAGTGCAACGCACTCTCGCTCTACGACTTTTTGGTTAGTTGGTGCGGTTATCCAAGTAGAAACAAATGCTGCAAGATCAATTTTATCAATATAGGGACGGATATTCTCCGCTGTTAAGAAGTTATCTGTAACAAAGCCTCCTAGGTTATCACCTATTTTATTTTTGCTATTGACGATTAGGTTTGTATGGGGAATGGGTAATCCCATAGGTTGTCTGAAAAGAGCAGTTACAGCAAACCAATCCGCTAAGGCACCGACCATAGCTGCTTCAGAAAAGGCTTTGACGTAGCCCATCCAATCAGTAGGTGAGTGCTTTATCCAATACACCATAGCAATATAAACAATTGCCATGAGTAAAAATAAACCAGTGGCAATTCGCTTGTGTTTTTGTAGTTGTTTTTTCTTTTCCTTCATTTCGTCTGTCTTTTTCTAGTACTAAAGTAAGAAAAAGAGATCTTAGAAGCTCTCTTTTATAGTAAATGTCATTAATTCGTACGTTTTTGGGTGTCTGAAGGTAATGCTTTCAGCGTGTAAATAAAGGCGTTCTGCTTTGGTACCATAAAGATCATCTCCTACTATCGGAGTGTTTAGACCATCAGAGTGAGAGGCGTGCATACGTAGTTGATGGGTACGTCCCGTGATAGGATAAAAATAAACTTTCGTTTTACCATCTTTTCGCTCGATGACCTCCCATTTTGTCTTGGCTGGTTTGCCGTATTCGTAGCAGACCATCTGCCTTGGTCGATCGTCTAAATCTACGCGAAGAGGTAAGTCTATTAGTCCATTATCAGAAGGTAGTATTCCATCTAATAGTGCGACATATCGCTTTTCAACGGTTTTTTTGATGAATTGACTTTGAATAGCCTTGTGTGAGTCTTTGTCCTTAGCGATGATCAAAATCCCTGAGGTAGCCATATCTAGTCGATGTACAATAAGTGGACCTGTAGCATTAGGATATCTAAGTCTCATGCGTTCATAGACAGAGTCTTGGATATAGATACCTGGAACAGACAGAAACTCTTCGGGTTTATTGACTATCGCAAAGTATTCATCTTCATAAACGACTTCGATAGGCCTGTTTAATGCAGGGTTTACTAATAAAGGATTTTCCTCTATCTCTAAACCTTCTAGCATATGTCCTAATATAGGTTCACATTTTCCTCTACAGGCAGGATAGTAGTGTTGGTGTTTGCGTATTTCTGATTTTGGGGATTCTCCCCACCAAAATTCTGCCATAGTTATAGGGGTGTATCCGTGCAGATAGGCGTACTGTAATAATTTAGGAGCGGCACAATCCCCTGCTGCTGCAGGTGGAGTCTGTAGAACTGTTTTAGCAAAGATGTCTAATAAGTCTTGTTCTTCTCCACGGTAGTTCAGAAAGCGGTAATGCTGAAATAGTTTTTGCTGGAGTGCATTTGATTTTTGCTTTCTTTCCTCTTTGAGTGCTTGTAATTCTGTTTCATAGCTACTTATGCTATTTTTAGTAGCGTTGATTTGTTCTAGCCAATCATTGGTCAATACCCGTAATTCGTGTTTGTCCCTTAAACTTTGTTTGATTAGATCCTCATTGAATAAGGTGTAATCCGTTTCGGATAAGGTGATCTGCTGTTGTTCTCTCAGTTTTTTTCTCTCAGTCTTTAATTGCTTTAGTTCTTTTTTCTTTGCTGTGATCGCTTGTTTTTCCTGCTCGATTTGCTGGATTAATAAAGCTTTAGCACTTTGGTAATTAGGATTCTCTAGACGTTGTTCTATTTGTCTATTGATAGCATTGATAACTTCCTCTTCCTTAATAAAGAAATTATCTTTATTCCACAAGTCAAAGACAGGAGGTACAAAACCGTCAATCTGTGTATGTGATCCAAGTTTACCAGAAAACCCTGCAAAATAGCCTAACTCTCCAGTAGGTGAGGTGACTATCAGCACACCAAACATTTTACCGGCTGCTAATAGTTGCTCACTTGCTTTGTCAAATAAAGGTTGTATAAGTGGGTGATTGATTAATTCTGTTTGTAATTCCTCAGCAGCAAGAATGCTCAAGGGGTGAGGTTCATAATAAAAGGGAAAGGTAAACTTAGTGGGCAGTTCGATAGACTGCACATCACTAGCAAACGTTCTAAAGATCGCTTTAGGCTGAGACATTTATTGTATTATTTAGAGTGCAAAATTAAGGATAAAAATGTGTAGAGTGAATTTTGGATGAAATAACTATTTTTTAAATATTTGAATTTATATATTACAAGGAAACTTATATTTGATTTGAATTATTTCTCATCTTTATTTTAACATATACTTATGTTAGTTAAATATTAATTTATGAGGAAGCCTGGATTTTTTTTTATTGGCTATGTTTTTTGTTAGTGCAGAAATAATGGCTGCAGATTGGTATCAAATTGATACAAGTTGTGGAAATGATTATTATCTGGATAGGGATCAGTATAGTGATGCTCAATGGGTAGAAAGAATCAATTATTACGAAAAGGTTAGATGTAATAATGATATTTAACAAACTAAAATAACGGATGTACTTGATCATTTAATTCGAGTGCATCCGTTTTAAATAAAAAATAACTATAAGTAACTATGAAAGAAAAATTGTTTACCATTTTATGGTTAGTGTTTGTCTTCAGTTCTGGTTATTGTCAAATCCATAGGATGAATAATTCTAAGCCAATGAAGGCTATACAAGCAGTTATTAAAAAAGATATTGATAGAAGTAAATTAAGAGTGTTCTACTTTGTTTAGTAGTAAGGTTAGTCCATCCGATAGCATAATGCTCTACACTATTAAAGAGAAAGTCATAAGATCTGGCTGAGAGAAAATTATTCTGACCTGATAATCCTTTTAAGTTGAGTTGTATATATTTGATATAGTTCTCTATAATATTACTCTGATATTAATAAGTATTTTAAGTGAGGAAATGAGCAATGAGATAATTATTTCAAAAAAAGTTTGTTTTGTTGCTTTTGCTTTTTGTGACTTAACGAGTTAAATAGTATCTTTGGCGACTCAAAGTATTAAAATAATACCGATATGTTTGATAATTTAAGTGATAAATTAGATAAAGCCTTTCATATCCTAAAAGGACACGGCAAGATTACAGAAGTCAATGTAGCAGACACGCTAAAAGAGGTTCGTAGAGCTCTATTAGATGCCGACGTGAACTTTAAGATTGCTAAAGATTTTACCAATCGCGTAAAAGAGAAAGCCTTAGGACAAGATGTATTAACTACATTACAGCCTGGCCAATTAATGGTTAAGATCGTTAAAGACGAATTAACGCAATTAATGGGAGGTGAGGCATCTGGTGTCAACTTATCTGGTACGCCTTCAGTGATCTTAATGTCAGGTTTACAAGGATCGGGTAAAACAACTTTCTCTGGTAAATTAGCAAACTTCTTACAGACAAAGAAAAATAAGAAAGTATTATTAGTAGCTTGTGACGTATATCGTCCAGCAGCGATCAACCAATTACACGTAGTTGGAGATCAACTAAAAGTAGAGGTTTATTCAGAAGAAGGAAATAACAATCCTGTTCAAATTGCTGAGAATGCAATTAAGCATGCTAAATCTAATGGATTTAACGTAGTAATTGTCGATACAGCAGGTCGTCTAGCAGTAGATGAAGCGATGATGACAGAGATTGCTAATATTCACAAAGCAATTACTCCACATGAAACATTATTCGTAGTGGATTCGATGACTGGACAAGATGCGGTAAATACGGCTAAGGCGTTCAACGATCGATTAAATTTCGATGGGGTAGTACTTACAAAGCTTGATGGAGATACGCGTGGTGGAGCTGCTATATCTATTAAATCAGTAGTGAATAAACCAATTAAGTTTATTGGTACTGGAGAAAAAATGGATGCAATTGATGTGTTCTATCCAGAGCGTATGGCTGATCGTATTTTGGGGATGGGAGACGTTATCTCGTTAGTAGAGCGTGCACAAGCGCAATATGACGAAGAAGAAGCCCGTAAGATCCAAAAGAAAATTGCTAAGAATGAGTTTGGATTTGACGATTTCTTAAATCAAATTCAACAAGTGAAAAATATGGGTAGCATGAAAGACTTAGTTGGAATGTTACCAGGAATGGGGAAAGCCTTGAAAGATGTTGAGATCGAAGATGATGCATTTAAACATATTGAAGCGATTATTCAATCAATGACTCCAAAGGAGCGTTCGACGCCGTCGATTATTGATGTGAAGCGTAAAGCCCGCATTGCTAAAGGATCGGGTACGGATGTACAACAAGTAAATCAACTACTGAAACAGTTTGACCAAATGAGCAAAATGATGAAGATGATGCAGGGAGCAAAAGGGAAGAATCTGATGCGTATGATGGGACAAATGAAAGGTATGCAAAGATAAGATACGAGAAGGTTTAAGGTTCATTATGAGGTTTAAACCTTCTTTATTTATTACAACAACACACTTATTAAATTTTTTAATGCAACTACTAGACGGAAAAAAGGTATCGGAAGATATCAAGAATGAGATTGCTGTTGAAGTTCAACAGATGAAGTCTCGCGGTGAAAAGGTACCTCACTTAGCAGCAGTTATTGTTGGAACAAACGGTGCAAGTTTAACTTATGTAGGAAGTAAGGTTAGATCTTGTGAGAAAGTAGGTTTCGAGTCTACTTTAGTTTCTTTGCCAGAAGAGACAACAGAAGAAGCACTTTTAGCAAAAGTAAAAGAGTTGAATGAAGATCCTGCTATTGATGGGTATATTGTTCAATTACCTTTGCCAAAACACATTGATGAACAAAAGATCTTGTTAGCTATCGATGCCGATAAAGATGTTGATGGGTTTCACCCAACGAACTTTGGACGTATGGCGTTAGAGATGGAGACATTTTTACCTGCGACGCCTTATGGAATTATGGAATTGTTAGAGCGTTATAAAGTAGAGACTGCTGGTAAAAGCGTAGTAGTTATCGGTCGTTCTCACATTGTAGGTCGTCCAATGAGTATCTTGTTGAGCCGTAAAGGATATCCTGGTGATGCTACAGTGACACTTACTCATAGTCGTACGAAGAATATTGCTGAGATTACTAAGGAGGCTGATATTATTATTTCAGCATTGGGAGTGCCTTATTTCTTAAAAGCTGATATGGTAAAAGACGGTGTAACAGTAGTAGATGTAGGGATTACTAGAGTACCAGATGCTAATCACCCAAAAGGATATGTAATTGCTGGTGATGTGGACTTTGATGAGGTTAGTAAGAAAGCAGCTTTCATTACTCCAGTTCCAGGTGGTGTAGGACCAATGACTATTGCAATGTTATTGAAAAATACTTTGTTGGCTCGATCAAGAAGAGCAAAAAATGGAGAATAAATAGTTCTTAATATTTAGTACATAGAAAGAGAGGTGGGTAATCATCTCTCTTTTTTGTATACTGTAATTTTATTAGACGGAATAAGTTACATTTATGTTTAAAAAATAAAATATGGAGTTTCCAAAAGTAATTACAGATTTTGTAGCAAAAGAGGCAGAGTGTGATCATTTCTTTATGCCTCAATTTTACCCAAAAGCAGGAGATATTCTAAGTTTTCAAAGGGGGTATAAGTATAATAGTAATACAGGGGAAGACATTACAGGCGTGAATGTAGGTGACTTTCACCCTAATTGGTATGTAATCTGTGGTGGTTATGCACAAGATCCGTTTTGGATAGATATAACAGAAGGAGATAAGGGCTTCCCTGTTTACTTTGGTGAACATGGGGCAGGAAGATGGAAGTCTATGAAAGTAGCTCCTACTCTTGAAGAGTTTGAAAAATGTGTCCAATTCATGAATTACCTCGTGGATTTAGAAGAAACAAGAGAAGTGATTGAGCCTTTGTTTAATGCTCGTTTTGACAGAAGTAATTCTTTTTGGGAGTTGGTATGGAATGAATTTCCTTTTGAAGAATAAATAGTAAAAGATTTCATGAGCCTGTATAAAAAGCTACCTTTGGAGTAGTGTATAAAAAGAGTTAAATGAAAATAAGAGAAGAATTACAACAGCAATGGCATAAAATAGGTGAGCAATATGCAAAAGCTATTAATGAAATGGTAGCTTATGGCAATGAGTATGGTTGGGAAAATTGGAAAGGGGAAGAGCCGCAAGATAACCGTGAGAACTTAGCAGAAGAAGTTCTTGTGTTGTTGAGAGAAGCGAATTCGACTAATAGTGTGGAGGAGATTAGAGAATTATTTGCACCTGCACATGCTCCATTTGTTTCAATGTTAGATAAAAAGGGAAGCTATATTGGGGATATTAGTGCCCTAGGTGAGGATTGTGTGGTTTTTATGAAAGGCACATCCTATGAGGATCGACAGGCATATATGGTTTGTGGGCGTGAAGTAACAAAATTAAACTCTTCAATCTGCAGTATTGGTAAGGCGATGAATAGCGATGTGATAGCAATAGCTTATGCTGATCATATAGAAATGCTTACTGAGTGGAATGGTGAATTAATCAGTAGTTGTGCTTTAACTATTTTAAAAGAGGAAGGAATAACACGTTTAGTACCTTTTAACGATGGGAAAAAAGTGTTAGTTGTTACTTCAGAAGGTGTGTATCTTTTGGATTCTAAAGAAGAAAAGCTTGTTTTTCCTGAAGAATTTGATGAAGAAATGAAGGAAGATGGTGTAGGTTTATCTATGGAGAATGCAACCTTGTCTTTTAATAATAAATATATCGTAGTAGGAGATCAGAATGCTGACCATATAATCTTAGATAGTGATGGCAATAAAGTAGGAAGTATTGGCCCTCAATCGTCTTACCCTCATTATTGTTTGTTTACAAAAGATGATAGGCAATTGATGACTAATTCGTGTCATTTTTATAATGGAATATCTATTGGTATCGATGCTACACAGTTAGAAGGAATAGATATACCTGGGTGGGAAGAAAATGAATTGATTACTTATTTAGATGAATCAATGCGTGTATATGCTGGTGTTTCTACAAATGATTATTATATTTTAGGGGATGCCTATGGGTATATTCGTGCTATTAATAAAGAAGGAAAAGAATTGTGGCAATATTTCTTAGGTTCTACGATTAGTGGGATAGCTATGTCTCACGATGAAACAATATTATACGTGGGAACGTATGCGGGTATATTGCACAAATTGATAATTAATAAGCCTGTAAGGGATACCCATGTAATAGGAACAGGTAATCTATATGAGGACTATCGTTTGCTGCTATGGAAGGAAGAAGATAACGAATTGTTTTGGTAAAAGGAGGAGAGTGTAACTTTTGTTACAAGAAGAGTAGGATAAATAAACTACTTTGTGCTTTGAACAAAAAACAACAAATATGAAATCACATTATCAAATACTTATCATAGGAGCTGGGACTGCGGGTATCATGACAGCAGCTCAATTGATGCGAAAGGATAGCTCTCTAGATATTGGAATAATTGATCCTTCGGATAAGCACTATTATCAACCGGCTTTTACATTAGTTGGTGCAGGTGCTTATACGAAAGAAAAAACAATACGCTATACGGCAGACTTAATACCTAAAGGGGTCACTTGGATTAGAGATTGTGTAACGGCTATTCAAGCAAAAGAGCGCACTTTGATGACTCAACTAACTGGTGAGTTATCTTATGATTATTTAGTAGTGTGCCCTGGTTTAGTCAATGATTTGTCAATGATTGAAGGTTTGCAAGAAGCAGTTAATAAAGGTGTAGTATGTAGTAATTATATCGATCCCGAACAAACTTGGAAACAGTTACAAGCTTTTAAAGGGGGAACGGCTATTTTTACCCAGCCTAATACTCCTATAAAATGTGGTGGTGCTCCTCAAAAGATCATGTATTTAGCTTGTGATTATTTTCGTAAAAAGGGAATTGACAAGCAAACAGAGGTGTATTTCCCAATGCCAGGGAGTGTGATTTTTGGTGTACAAGAAATTGCAGCAACGCTGACTGAAGTCGTAGATCGTTATGGTATCCACTTTATGCCATCACATAATCCTATACGTATCGATGCTGAGCACAAGAAAGCTTATTTTAAAGTGAGTAATAATCAAGAGAATCCTTGTTTTATTACCTCAGGTTCTGATGGAATACGTCAGCTAGAAGACTGTGTAGTAGAAATGAGTTTTGATTTTCTACATTTGGCACCTCCTCAAACAGCACCACAGTTTGTTAAGGAGTCTGATTTAGTGAACGCTGGGGGATGGCTAGATGTAGATTTGAATAGTTTACAACACAAGAGCTATACTTATATTTTTGGGTTAGGAGATGTGGCTGGGTTGCCTACAGCAAAAACAGGGGCTGCTGTCCGCAAACAAGTTCCGGTAGTAGTCGATAATCTTTATCGATTAATAAGAGGAGGTGAGGCTTCAAATAAAGGGTATTTGGGGTATTCTTCTTGTCCTTTGGTGACGGGATATGGAAAGATGGTATTGGCTGAGTTTAATTATAAGAATGAGTTTACTCCAGATCCTAAGTTAAAACAGATGTTAGTTTTCTCTAGTGATAAAGAACATTGGCGTTTGTGGTTGTTGAAGAAGTACTTCTTGCCTTATCTATATTGGAATAAGATGATGAAAGGAGATCAGGTATAGTTAATAGACTTAAAGATGGATATAAAAAAAAGGGATACTCATTGGGAGTGTCCCTTTTGTCTTGTTGTTAGCCTTTGAAATAATCTTTTTTTATTGCTTGTAGAATATGTTTAATATCTTCTTTAAGTGATTTCACTATTGGTAGTAACTCTTCTCGGCTTTGAATCACAACAGTTTGGTCTTCTAAGGCTTCAAGTTGTGGAATGATGGTTGTTATTTCTAATTGACGGAACATGGGTAACATCTTATGGGCAATATTGCTGATTGTTTCTAAATCAAAGTCTTCAACGGCATAATCCATATCTAATAAGTTTTCATTAGTACTGTCAATGAAGATGACTAATAAATTCTTTAATGCCTCTAAATCATCACCAATGAAAGGAGTAAGTGATGAGGTGTCGTATTGTTGATTGCTCGCTTTGCTTTCTCTGACAGGTGCTGGAATTTGTAAATCAAGAGCTATTAAATCTTCTGTTTGGTTTGGGAATAACGTTTTTAAGATTAGCTTTAATAATTCATTTAACTCTAATGGTTTCGGATGTGCATTACTGAACCCAGCATTTGTAAAATCTTCTATTGTAAGGTTTCGCTTACCTGATAAAGCTATTACAGGTATATGTTGGGTGGTAGGGTTTTTCTGGAGTTGATTTACTAGTTCAAATCCATCCATTTTAGGCATTTGTATATCAGAGAGAATTAGGTCAACAGTATTAGTTGTGACAAAATCGTTAACTTGTGTTGAATCATTTTTAGTGATGACTTGCTTGAAGAAAGGTGAAAGAACTTCTTCAACTAACTGCAATTGTATTTTATCGTCATCTATGACAAGAATAGTTTTGTCTTTTAATAGTTTGAGTTGAGCTATTGCGTTTGTAGTTTCATCGGTTTGTTGATCTTCTTCTGTGATTTCAATATAGGGAAGTGTGAGGATAAATGTTGATCCTTTCCCCAATTCACTTTCAACGGCTATTGTTCCTCCTAAAAGAGTGATTAATCGTTGAGAAATGTTTAACCCTAGTCCAGTTCCTCCAAATTTCTTTTCAATTCCTTCATGCGCTTGTCTGAACTCCTTAAAGATATTGTCGATGTTATCTTTGTGAATTCCTATTCCAGTATCTTGAACTGTGATTTTGATTTGGTTATCTTGTTTATAAGCATGTATAGTGACAGAACCATTTTGGGTAAACTTGATAGCGTTAGATGCTAGATTTGTTAAGATTTGCTTTATTCTATACGGGTCAGTCAGAATATTTTTATTTAATTCTGTATCTACTTTCCAATGTAAAGCAATGCCTTTGTTTTCAGCGTTTGGCTGAAGTATTTGACAGGTGCTTTCAATCAATTCGTGAAGATTGGTTTTACTGCTTTGGATAGTGATTTTATTGTTTTCAAGTCTAGAAAAGTCAGTTAAGTCATTCACTAAGTTTCTGATGTAGTGAGAAGAAGTTTTTATGTTTTGAATGTATTGATTTTGCTTTTGATCTAAAGGTGTGTGTGCTAATAAATCAGTGAATCCTAAGAGACCTCCTAAAGGTGTTTGTAAATCATGGGTTACAGTAGCAAACAGCATAGTTTTACTGCGTAATAATTCTTCTTTTTCTCTATTTAATTTCTCTAGCGCGAGTCTGTATTCTTGTGTTTGGTTAAGGTCTTTAATGATAATAAAACCTAATATAATAATGACAATAAGCGCAGATCCGCCGATATACGCAATATTGGTAGAGGCTGTGCTAATGTGCGATTTAGACTCATTTATTTTTTGATATGATAAAGAGATAATATTCTTTTCTACATTTTGTAAGATGCCTCTAAGTTGGTTTGTAATATTTTTATTTTCTTCTAATAGTTTCTTTTCTTGCAGGAATAAGTTTTTTTGTTTTTGGTCAATTTTTTGTTGTGTATTAGATACAATTTTTTCCATTGCACTGATTAGTGAATCTGAGATGCTAGGGTAGTTAATCGTTGTGGTAATCGTATCTGTATTGTCTCCTTTAAATAATCTAGCCCAAGCACTTCTTTTTTCTTTTTCCTTGCTTTTAATAACAGTAGGTTGTATATTTTGTTCTATTTCTTCTCTTAAGATATAGATTTCATCAAAAGCTTCTTTGTAGTCACTAGGTTCATTAATTGCTTTGCGTGCATTAACTAATTCTGAAAAACTTTTCTTTTTCTTCGCTAATAAGATATTAACAGTATTCAGTTTATCCTGTATTACTGGATCATTAACACTGTTTTGTATTTTTTCTAGGTTGTTTACAATAGTATCAAGTTGATTGTAATAGAGTTTAATATCCTTAGGACTACCCGTAAGGATTGCATTTCTACTATATGATTCAGAGTTGTATAAATCATTGATTGTACTACTTACTAAGAATATTTTATTGTTTTCGTTTACCATGTGAAGTTCGGGAACACTAAATTTCTTGGCTTCTTTATAGATGTATAAGCCGGATGAAATTACTGTAGAAAATAGTATTATATAGAGTATAACTATTTTTAGTTTGATAGAAAATGTCTTTTTCATTGTATATGATTCACTTCAAATGATTGTGGTTGTAAAAGTACGAATAAGTAAGTTGCTGTAATTAAAATTACTCTTTTAAAGGATTTAAATAAAAGGTAGGTGGTTTTATTGTATGATTTTGTATGTTTATTTGTTTTTTGTATTGTTTTTTAACTTTTTATTGTATATTTGAGTGATATATGACAGAATGAGAAGTATGTAAAATATAGCAAAAAAGAAGTCATCTAAGTTTAATGTGTTTTTGGAAAAAGGTTTGTATTTACGTACAAACCTTTTTTATTTGATTGAGGTATTAGAAAAAAGGGGCTATTTATGTTTAACATAAATAGCCCCTTAAAAAGAATATTGTGTACTTGATTATTTAGCGATACCCCTAGAAATTACAATTTTTTGTATTTCAGAAGTTCCTTCATAGATCTGTGTAATTTTAGCGTCACGCATCATACGCTCTACGTGGTATTCGCGAACATATCCATTACCTCCGTGGATTTGTACTGCTTCTACTGTAGTATCCATTGCTGTTTTTGAAGCAAATAATTTAGCCATAGCTCCTGATAAAGAAATATCTTGTCCAGCGTCTTTTTCTGCAGCAGCTTTGAAACATAACATACGAGCAGCAGTAATTTGAGTAGCCATATCTGCTAATTTAAATGCAACTGCTTGGTGATTGATAATTTCAGTACCAAAAGCTTTACGCTCTTTAGCATATTTTAAAGCTAATTCGTAAGCTCCTTGTGCAATACCTAATGCCTGAGAAGCAATACCAATACGACCTCCATTTAATACGTTCATTGCAAATGCAAAACCGAAACCATCTTCTCCGATACGGTTTTCTTTTGGAACTTTAACATCAGTAAACATTAATGAGTGTGTGTCAGATCCACGGATACCCATTTTTTGTTCTTTTGCACCAATTTCAAATCCAGCCCATCCTTTCTCTACGATGAAAGCATTAATACCTTTGTGCTTTTTTTCTGGGTTAGTATGAGCGATTACGATATAGTAATCAGCTGTACTACCATTAGTAATCCAGTTTTTAGTACCATTTAGTAGGTAGTG
The DNA here is from genome assembly GCF_009711055.1 of Myroides pelagicus. Classification (GTDB taxonomy): domain Bacteria; phylum Bacteroidota; class Bacteroidia; order Flavobacteriales; family Flavobacteriaceae; genus Flavobacterium; species Flavobacterium pelagicum. The sequence continues at coordinate 57,538 of NZ_WMJY01000017.1, read as the reverse complement.
ATCTCCCATGTCAACTGCTGTTGTTTTTTGAGAGGTAGCATCTGATCCTGCTTCTGGCTCAGATAGACAGAAAGCTCCGATTACTTGTCCTGAAGCTAATGGTTTTAAATATTTTTCTTTTTGCTCTTCGTTTGCATATTTTTCTAATCCGGCACAAACTAAAGAGTTGTTTACAGACATTACTACCGCTGCAGATGCATCTACTTTTGCAATTTCTTCCATTGCTAATACATAAGATACGCTGTCAAGACCGCTACCTCCGTATTTAGGGTCAACCATCATTCCTAAGAAACCAAGCTCTCCTAGTTTTTTTACTTGTTCTGCTGGGAAGATTTGGTTTTCATCTCTTTCAATTACTCCTGGTAATAATTCTGTTTGTGCGAAGTCACGAGCAGCTTGTTGAATCATCAACTGCTCTTCTGTTAATTTAAAATCCATCTATAGTTTTTTAATTTTTAGTTCCTCTAGTTTTTTGTAGTTCTCAAATATATGTGAATTATATTAATTATTCAATGTACATTCTGTAATTTTATCCTATGAAAAAGTATGAATACACAATTATAGGCGTTATGTCAGGTACTTCTTTAGATGGAGTAGATTTGGCATATCTTACTTTCAATTATGAAGAAGGTAAACAATGGGCGTTTAGAGTAATAGTAGCAGAGACAGTTCCTTATTCTTCTAGTTGGAAGGAGCGATTAATAAGTGCAAAGGAGATGAATCAACAAGATTTAGAGAAGCTAGATGAACGATATACTTTATACTTATCTACGGTTATTACTAAATTTATAGAGACACATCAGATCGAACAAGTTGATTTAGTTTGTTCGCATGGACATACTATTTTTCATAAACCTGATTTAGGCTATACATTACAAATAGGTAATTTGCCAATATTGTCAGATTATGTTGATTGTGATGTTATCTGTGATTTTAGAGTACAAGATGTATTATTAGGAGGGCAAGGAGCTCCATTAGTGCCTATTGGGGATCGTTTATTGTTTGGTGAGTATTTTGCTTGTTTAAATTTAGGTGGTTTCGCCAATATCTCTTTTGAGAATAAGCTGAATTACCGCATAGCTTTTGATATATGCCCTGTTAATACATTACTGAACGAGGCTGTGCGTATATTAGATTTACCTTACGATGAAGGTGGGAAACTAGCGAGTAAAGGGAGCGTTTCTCAAGCATTGTTTCAAGAGTTGAATAGTCTAGAGTTTTTTAGACAACTACCGCCAAAGTCTTTAGGTGTTGAATATATCCAAGCTTATTATATTCCTATTCTACAGCGATATACTACTTTGAGTATTGAAGATCTTTTAGCAACTTATGTTGAGCACATCGCTTTACAGATTGCTAATGCTTTACCGGAGGCTGTAGGAGGAACTGTTTTAGTGACAGGAGGTGGAGCGCATAACACTTATTTAATGGATCGTATTCGCGCTTGTAGGGGGGATGTCGAATTCATTGTTCCAGAACAGAAAATCGTCGATTACAAAGAAGCTATTATTTTTGGATTATTAGGTGTGCTTAAGTGGAGAGATGAGGTTAACGTTTTAGCTAGTGTAACGGGGGCTAAATACGATCATTCTTCAGGTAAAATTTACAAGCGTTATACTGAGGTAGAATGATATAGATGACAAAGAGCTATACCTTAGCTGTTTCAGAGGGAATAGTGAATTATTCAAAAGGTTAAGTCTCTGGAAAGGTGTTTAGGTAAATTGTATTTATTGTCCAGATTAAGCTTTTTTGTCTATAAAAACATTTTATCTTTGACCCTTTGTGAATATTTGGCTTTTTGTTAATTAAATGTTGTTTTTATTAAACAATATATGATAATAGAACTTTATTCGTTTTATTGTAAACAAAGTTATTGACTAGTAATTTTTAGCCAGTGTAGATAAAAACGTAACAGATTAAATAAGAGTAATATATGATTCATTTTTTGCAAGTAGATACTACAGCAGTCGCTCAGACAGTATCAGATACAATAGCACAAACAGGAGTAGAAGAGAAGGAGTTAGCACTGAGTGAGATTATTTTCAGTGGTGGTATTATAGGACAATCTATAATGGTTGTGATTTTAGCTATGTTATTTATGGCTTTGTATTTATACTTAGAGCGTTTCTTTGCTATTAAAAAAGCTGCTAAGCTTGATGAGAATTTTATGAGTCAAATTAAAGCCTTTTTGTCTAAAGGAGAGATAGAGCAAGCAAAGACATTATGTACTAGTACTGATCTTCCGGTAGCTCGATTGATTGGAAAGGGACTATCTCGAATTGGAAGACCTCTTCAAGATATTAATACAGCAATTGAAAATACGGGTAAACTAGAGGTTTATAAACTAGAGAAAAATATCAACTTATTGGCGACTTTATCAGGAGCAGGGCCTATGACTGGATTCTTGGGTACTGTTGTCGGTATGGTTATGGCATTTCACGAGATGTCGGCTAGTGGTTCAAGTCGCATTGATATGAGTGTATTGGCTGAGGGGATTTATACAGCGATGATGACAACTGTATTTGGACTTATCGTGGGATTAATCGCCTATATAGGTTACAATCACTTGGTGAGTAAAATTGATAAAATTGTTCATCAATTGGAAGCAAACGCAGTAGAGTTTCTTGACTTATTAAATGAGCCAGCCTAATGAATATAAGAGGAAGAAATAAAGTGTCAGCAGAATTCAATATGTCGTCTATGACGGATATTGTTTTCTTGTTATTGATATTTTTTATGGTAGCGATTACAACGATGACAACGACGAATGCTTTGGACTTGGTTTTGCCTAATTCAGACGGAAAGTCTGATTCAGTTGAGACCGTGGCGATTAGTATAGATGAGCAGTCGAATTATTTTATTGATCAAGAGAGTTATGAAGTAGATCAATTAGAGACAGGTTTGAAGACCAAGTTAGAGGGGCAAACAGAACCTAATGTTGTATTGCATGTAGCTAAAGGTGTTCCTGTTGAGGATGCCGTTTTTGTCATGGATATTGCCTACCGCAATAATTATAAGATTGTATTAGCAGTAGAACCAAAGTAATATGAAGTTTTTACAAACAGATAGCGAGAGAAAGGCTTTTTCAATTACGTCAACCGTATTTGTATTGCTACTGCTATTGTTCTTTTTCTATAAAATCACTCAACCCACTCCTGACCCTTATTTATTAGGTGGAGAAATAGCTATTAATTTTGGAAATAGTGATCAAGGTAAAGGAGAGGTACCGGTAAAGGATATTGTAGAAACACAACCAGAAGTGCAAGCTGTTGAACAACCTGTAAGTGAAACTACTCCTCCTGTTACGGTACAGAATACAGTGGAAACACCTGTTGTGAAAAAGGTGGATGATAAGCCGAAAAAAGAAGAGGTTAAAAAAGAAGTAGTTGAGAAAAAGCCAACTCCTAAACCAGATCCGAAGCCAAGTCAAACGACTACTGATGCCTTAGCTAGTCTGATTAATGGACCTGCGACAAAAGGAGAACAAACAAAAGGAAGTGGTACTAGTACTAAAGAGGGAACTCAAGGTACCCTTGATGGTGATGTGTATGCTAATTCTTTTTATGGAAAAGGTAAAGGACAAGGATCGGGGGGTGGAACGAGTTGGGGGCTAAATGGAAGAAGCCTGGCTTCAAAGGGACAGGTTGTACCGGACTGTAATGAGGTTGGTACTGTTGTTGTTGAAATTCGCGTAGACAAATCAGGGAACGTTGTTTCGGCTAGATATGCTCAAGGAACAACTAACTCTGCTAAATGCTTGACAGATGCTGCTATCGCAACAGCAAAAACCTTTCGATGGAAACCTGATGATAAAGCACCTGCTACACAAGTAGGGTTTATAGTAATTAATTTTAGAGTAGGATCGTAGATCCTATTTTTTTATACGGATGACATATCAAGAAACTTTAGACTGGATGTTTGTCCAGTTGCCAATGTATCAGCAAAAAGGGGCAGTAGCCTATAAAGCTGATTTATCGAATACAATTAAATTGATTGACCACTTGAATAATCCACAATTAGGGATTAAAACAGTGCATATTGCTGGAACAAATGGGAAGGGATCAACATCTTCGATGATTGCTGCTATTCTTCAAGAGGCAGGATACAAAGTAGGATTATATACATCTCCGCATTTGAAAGACTTTCGTGAACGTATTAAAATTAACGGTCAGGAAATAGGTGAGTCTTTTGTTGTAGATTTTATTGCTAAGAACAAAACATTCTTTGAAGCAAATGCCTTAAGTTTTTTCGAAATGACTGTAGGTATGTGCTTTGAATATTTTAAGCAAGAGAAAGTTGATGTGGCTATTATAGAAGTAGGTATGGGGGGGAGACTAGATTCTACGAATATTATACGGCCATTGGTCTCAGTCATTACTAATATTGGTAAAGATCACACGGCATTTTTAGGAAATACGCTAGAAGCAATAGCAGCAGAAAAGGCTGGTATTATTAAAACGGGAATACCTGTGGTTATTGGCGAATATACGGAAGAGACAAAACCAGTTTTTGAGAAAAAAGCAACAGAAGTAGGAACAACTCTTTATTACGCACAAGATACATATAGGGATAATCATTTGCAATCTGATTTAAAAGGAGATTATCAAAAGGCGAATATTCGCACTGTACGACAGGTCATAGAGCTTTTAAGAGATAGTTTTTCAATTTCTTCAATTCAAGAAGAGAAGGGGTTATTACATGTCGCTCAACATACAAACTTATTAGGTCGTTGGCAGGTAGTAGCGAATAGACCAAAGACAATTGTTGATACAGCACATAACGCACATGGATTAGCTATCGTCATGAATCAATTAAAGCACGAAACTTTTGAGCAATTATACATTGTTTTTGGTGTGGTTAATGATAAGGATTTAGCTTCTGTATTGCCATTATTGCCCAAAGAGGCTAAATATTTTTTTGCGAAGCCAAATATTTTACGAGGTCTAGAAGCAGAGGTTTTACAAACCGAAGCAGCTAAGTTTGATCTACATGGTTTAGTTTGTGCTTCAGTATTAGATGCTTACGCTCAAGCTAGAGCTGAGGCTAGTTCAGAAGATTTAATTTATGTAGGTGGAAGCACATTTGTTGTTGCTGAAATTTTATAAAAAAAGAAGAAAAAGCTTGCAAACTAAAAATCCCGTCGTATATTTGCACCCGTAATCAGCGAAACGGTTACACGTTCTTAAAAAGAAATGGGCGATTAGCTCAGTTGGTTCAGAGCACCTCGTTTACACCGAGGGGGTCGGGGGTTCGAATCCCTCATCGCCCACCATTTTTTTTTAACTCACATATTGGAACACCAAATTATTTAAATGATATTTTGGGCGATTAGCTCAGTTGGTTCAGAGCACCTCGTTTACACCGAGGGGGTCGGGGGTTCGAATCCCTCATCGCCCACTATATACTTGAAGAAGTATAAACCTTAGTTT
>NZ_WMJY01000017.1:0-52003 GCF_009711055.1 Myroides pelagicus | reverse complement strand
TGGGCGATTAGCTCAGTTGGTTCAGAGCACCTCGTTTACACCGAGGGGGTCGGGGGTTCGAATCCCTCATCGCCCACCATTTTTTTTTAACTCACATATTGGAACACCAAATTATTTAAATGATATTTTGGGCGATTAGCTCAGTTGGTTCAGAGCACCTCGTTTACACCGAGGGGGTCGGGGGTTCGAATCCCTCATCGCCCACTAGAAAAACTCCATTAGATACTAATGGAGTTTTTTTTTGCTCTATATTGATCTGTTTTAGAGGGGGTATTAAATTTGTTAAATAAGTTGTTTTTATTTGATTTGTAGTGGATTATGTCAATTGAATAAGGTGTATTTAAGGACAATGAAAGGATGCCTTTATGAATAAGGTATGTGTTGTATCGTTGTGTTTGATGTTTTTTCTGTTCAGTGTTTATACTTATGGATAATCACTAGGTACTAGAGTGTATTTTAATAATTCAGCCTCTATAATCTATTAAAGATGAGATGTCAGCCTCAACTATATTTAGAGAAGTCCGATCCTCATTTCTTTGTAGAACGGTCTGTCAAGTATGTTTCTGACAAACGCAGTAGATATGAAGAACCTATGGATGTGCAGATACTTATGCGATACAAATATTATTACATAAATACGAATGTTGCATTTAATAGCGGAGTAACTTTAGATTTTTCGGGAGCGTCGATGAAGTGTGATAACAGCTATCATTACAGGCAGGACTTTGCGTTTGTGGAGAATATGCTGATTGGCGTAATGTCTGAGTTATTGTCTAAATAGATTGTATCATGCCGTAGATATTTTGCTTAATGAGCACTCAGTTTATTCTATTTGTTTTTCCTTTTTACTTCGTTTTCCTCCTGTTTTTTTACTTAAGAGACAAACGCTTAATTATTATGTCGTAATTGACCTCGTTTTATAGTTTAAACTTTCATCTGAATGGAGCGAAAGTTTTTTAGATTTCTTCCTCATTTTTTTTGTTTGCCCGTCTAATTTTTATGATAATTGCTTGACGATATTGTTCATTCTAGATGAATTTGCCCTTTTACGTTTGCTATGATCGGGATATGGTCGGGATATGATGGGGAGGTGGTCGGGATATTTTAGAACAAAAAGTCCTGATCACCCCCTTAGCATTATCCGAACATTTGGATATCATGCAAAAAAGGATTCTACACCCTATTTGTAGTTGATAAGAAATTTTTTAATTTTCTGATTGTCAATCTGTAAAAGTTTTTATTATGGCTAAATTTACAGAGAGTAAGGGAATACTAGGGATGGTAGGTCCTGTGTATGTAAGGACATTTAGGGGGAAAAAGATTATGCAATCAAGACCGCAACGCACATCAAGTGATAAAGAGAAGAATATAAGTGCTAATTTTATGCGAAAAGTATCACTAGTGATGTCTGTTTTGAAGCGAAAGCTTGTCCAGCAAATGGATAGACGTTTGGATAGTTATTTACAACCTCGTCTGACGGGGAAGGTGTTGCAGATACTATACAAGGAAAAGCAGGTCCCTTTGGCAGAGCGTTCTGTTTTTTCTTTAGACTGTAGTGGGTTGGTTGGTTTTGAGTGTAATTCAAATACATTGTTTAAAGATACTTTTCATGTACCCGTAGTGGTTAATCGTGAATCAGTTACGTCATTGCGGGTGACTATTCCTGGATTTATACCACGTGAGCAGGTCATCTTTCCCAATGGGTGTATAGAAGCAGTGTTGCGATTAACTACTGTGACTATACATTCACCTCAAGATGAGTTAACAGAACCCCCTAGGGAGTTTAGTATTTGTTTTAGGTTAGGGGATAGCTTCGTAGAAGAAGTTAGCAAGGATTGTAATTCTTTATTAGAACAAGAGAAATTTGAAGTTGTAGTAGCTGATATTCAGTTTTTTTATCCGATTAAAAGTGTGCCACAACGACTATCGCTTTATAATAGTAAAGTGTATAATCCCAGTATGATGGTGTATGCGAAATAAGGAAGTAAGAAAAGAACAGATCTGAAAATAGAATCAATGAAGAATATTCAAATTCCTAGTGCTAGGTTTATTGAAATGCGGAAATATAAATTATCTTTGCGTCTTTAATAAAAATAATCAAAATGACATTAAATCAGATTTTAACTCCACAGATAGAGGCGGGGATTCAACAATTGTATGGTGTAACTATAGATAAAGTTGAATATCAAGCGACAAGAAAAGAGTTTGAGGGTGATATTACTGTAGTTATTTTTCCTTTTTTAAGACAGATAAAAGGAAATCCAGTAGAAATTGGGACGAAAATAGGAGAGTATTTAGTAGAAAATACAGCTGTAATAGAGCGGTTTAATGTTGTTAAAGGATTTTTGAATTTAGTAGTTTCAGATGCATATTATATTGAATTTTTCAATGCAATACGTTTAGAAGAACACTTTGGTTATAAGACTCCAGAAGAGGGCGATAAAGCTGTATTGGTCGAGTATTCTTCTCCAAATACAAATAAACCACTTCACTTGGGGCACGTACGTAATAATTTGTTAGGGTATGCGGTCTCTGAGATTTTGAAGGCTTCTGGTAAGAAAGTATATAAAACGCAGATCATTAATGACCGAGGGATTCATATCTGTAAGTCAATGTTGGCTTGGCAAAAATACGGCAATGGAGAAACTCCAGAAACAACAGGTTTAAAAGGAGATAAATTAGTCGGTAACTACTATGTGAAATTTGACGTAGAGTACAAGAGTCAAATCAAGGAATTGATGGCTCAAGGAATGACGGAAGAGGAAGCTAAGAAGGAGGCACCAATTATCAAAGAAGCAAAACAAATGCTAGTGGATTGGGAAAATAATGATCCAGAAGTAATCAAGCTATGGGAAATGATGAACCAATGGGTATATACTGGGTTTGATGTTTCGTATAAGAATTTGGGAGTAGATTTTGATAAAGTATATTACGAAAGCAATACTTATCTATTAGGGAAAGATGAGGTATTAAAAGGATTAGAACAGGGGGTATTCTTTAAGAAAGAAGATAATTCAGTATGGATTGATCTATCAGAAGAGGGACTTGATGAAAAATTAGTGTTGAGAGGAGATGGAACTTCTGTGTATATGACTCAAGATATTGGTACAGCTATACAACGCGTTAATGATTTTGGCGATGTAGGAGGAATGGTCTATACGGTAGGAAATGAACAGGATTACCACTTTAAAGTATTATTCTTGATTTTAAAGAAACTTGGTTTCGAGTGGGCAGAGAGTTTATTCCATTTGTCTTACGGTATGGTAGAATTGCCATCAGGTAAGATGAAGAGTAGAGAGGGAACTGTAGTAGATGCAGATGATTTGATGCAGGAGATGACAGATACAGCAAAGACTATTTCTGAAGAGTTAGGGAAGTTAGAAGGATATTCAGAGGAAGAAAGAGCTGAGTTGTTTAAAACAATTGGTTTAGGTGCCTTAAAGTACTTTATACTAAAAGTAGATCCACGCAAAGGAATTATGTTTAATCCAAAGGAATCAGTAGATTTCGCTGGAAATACGGGACCATTTATTCAATACACTTATGCGCGTATTCAGTCTATACTGCGCAAAGCAGACTTTGATTATTCTACTAAGGTAGAAGGAATCACTTTGGAACCTAAAGAAAAGGAATTGTTGAAATTGCTAGCAGAGTTCCCTGTAGTAATACAAGATGCTGGACGTACGCATAGTCCTGCATTGGTAGCAAATTATGTTTATGAACTGGTAAGAGAGTATAATTCTTTCTACCAAACAGTGTCTATCTTAGGAGAAGAAAATACTGTGTTGAAGATTTTTAGAGTACAACTATCTGAGAAAGTAGGTATGGTGGTAAGAGACGCATTTGCTTTACTAGGGATAGCTGTTCCTGAACGTATGTAATTAATCTTTTTTGTGAAAAAGAACAAATCATATATAATTCAGTCATTTGTCATTCTAGTAATGGCAAGTGGCTTTTTTTTATTCTTTAAGAGTAATTTACCCTCAAAGATTTTTAGTGAGTCTCCTATAAAAACGGGGAATGTAGTTATTGATAGTTTGCTTTTAGAAGCTTTTGCAGATGCTCAAGAGAAGGTAGATTCTCTACCCGTAGTTGTTAAGGATAAAGAGCAGAAACAGTTAGCTGATAGTTTGTCATCGGACGGACAAGTAGTAGTAGTTTCGGAAGAAACATTATTAAGTCAAGAAGATGAGTCAACTTATAAAGGAATGTTGTATTTAGAACCTTTCTTTGCGAAGTTATATACGTTGGAGAAAGAAAAAGGAAAACAAGTACGTATAGCGTATTATGGAGATTCGATGACTGATGGAGACTTGATTGTACAAGATTTACGCAAGAATTTTCAAGACAATTTTGGCGGTTCAGGAGTTGGTTTTATCCCAATTAACGTGGAGTCAGCTAAGTCTAGAGGTTCAGTAAAACACCGCTATTCTTCGAATTGGCGAGTACAATCATTCTTAAATGTTAAACGACCTATTAGACCTTTTGGTGTGTCAGGGCAGGTCTTTTTTGTCAAAGACACGGTTAGAGAAACTTGGGTAAGTTTACAAGCAGGAGGAATTCGCCATATGACTACTTTAAACTCACCGACACTTTATTATGGTAGTTCGAATAATAAAAAGGGTAAAGTACAAGTTATAATAGGAAAGGATACCATTGTTAAGAATCTTTCGGCAAATAGTGAGTTAAATAAACTTCAATTATATGGAGGTAGCCTTTATTCTTTGAAAGTACAATTTAAGTCCGCTGATTCTATTCCTATTTACGGTATTGACGTAAGTAGTAGAACAGGTGTTCAGGTAGATAATTTTTCAAGTAGAGGAAATTCAGGACTCCCATTGTCTTTGTTTAGAGTAAGTTTGATGAATAAATTCCAGAACAACTTAGGTTATAATTTGATTATTCTTCACTATGGTACGAATGTGTTAAATTATGGGTCGCTAGATTATCGTTGGTACACGAAACAGATGGGAAGAGTAGTAAATCATCTGAAGACGTGTTTTCCAAATGCGACAATCTTAGTAATTTCTACAGCAGATAAGTCAACAAAGTACGAAATGGAAATGAAGACGGACAAAGCAGTATCCCCATTAGTGAAAGCTCAGCGCAAATATGCTATTGAGACACAATCTGGTTTTTTCAATTTGTACGATGCAATGGGAGGAAGTGGATCAATGATTAAGTGGGTTCAGGAGACACCTATTCGTGCTAATAAAGATTATACTCACTTTAATTTCAGAGGTGCGCAAGAGGTAGCTAATTTAATCTATAAACATTTAGATGAAGGATATAAAGCATATAAGCTTAAACATGGACTACCTGCTGTAGGGGAAGTTGCGGAAGAGTTAGAAAAAACAATAGGTCAATCAGAACAACAAAAAGATAGTACAAAGGTAGTAGACACAGTTGAAAAATGATAAAAAGTAAAATTGCTTTTATAATAGGAAGCATTTTTTTAGGGGGGTGGGCATTCGCTCAAGATAATAAGACAATACGATATCAAGTAAATTCGGAAACTTCATTAGATACTTTATCTAATCAAGAAGTTATTGAAGAGGGAAACCATATACACTATGCTGATCGATTGGACAATTTCTTTGAACAATTGTATTTATTGGATAGCTTAAAGCAAGGTAAGGTAAATATTGTCCACGTAGGAGATTCTCATATCCAAGCAGATTTTCTTACGGGGAAAATTAGGAAGCTTATGCAATCTCGTTTTGGCAATGGAGGATTAGGTTTTGTATTTCCCTATCGCTTAGCCAAAACAAATGGAAATTCAGCAGTAAGATACACTTCTAATGTCGATTGGGATAGTAGGAGAAATATTTACCCTGTCAATGGCGCTAATGTAGGGTTAAGTGGTATATCACTATCGACGGAAAATAAGAATCTCGTAATTGAAATGAAAATTCGAGATAATGAATACAGTTTTTCGCGTATGAAGGTTTTTACACCGACCGAAGAGCAGTTGTTTAATTTAGGTCGCACTGATAAACAGTTGTCATTAGATTCGGGTGTGTCAAAGAAAGTACATCATACGATCCGAAGTGGAGAATCGCTATCTAGTATTGCTAGAAAGTATGGAACAACAATTACGGAGCTTAAAAAGACAAACCGCTTAAGAAATAATACAATACATGCAGGTAAACGATTAAGTGTGCCAACTAAAGCGAAAGAGCCAGTATTTGTTAATCCGAGTGTGTTTGAAGAGGTTGAAGCTGTAAAAGCAGAAGGCTACTATGATTTTTCATTCAATAAGGAACAAAATAAGATATATTTTTATCCAAAAGAAGATGTTGATTTATATGACCTTAATGGTATTGTATTAGAAAATAGTGAGGCAGGATTGATTTATCACGCTATAGGAGTGAATGGAGCTAAGTTTTCTGACTATACAAAATATCCTTTGTTCTTTGAGCAATTGAAGGGATTGGAGCCTGATTTGTTGGTTTTGTCAATGGGGACGAATGAAGCTTTTGATCGCATGAGTGTAGAAGAGTTCCAAGAGAAGGTAAATGCTTTTTTATTAGAGTTAAAAAGGAAGTTACCGAATGTAAATGTTTTGATTACAACGCCGCCACCGAGTTATTTTTCAAAAGGGGAGCCTAATACGTTAGCAACAGAATTTAGTAATGAAATGCTAATCAATGGTATGAATAGTGACTATGCAGTATGGGATTTATACTATAATCTTGGCGGTAATTTAGGATTAGAACAATTGAGAGAAGAAAGTTTACTAGGAAGGGATCTAGTACACTATACAGTCAAAGGGTATGAGTACTCTGCAGACTTGTTCTTTGATGCGATAATTGCTGCGTATCAAAGATATTTAGAGAAAAAGAAATAGTAGTAGTTAATGAGTTTGTTTAATATTGAATTGCCAACTTTATCAATGGATGACGTTATTCATTGGTTTACATTTAATCCAAAAGAACCTTTATTATTTAATTCAGGATTATTTTTAGGGTTCTTTATTATATTTTATCTGTTTTATATTTTTATGCGAAAGACATTCCATGTACGATTGTTATACGTGGTTTTGTTCTCTTTGTTTTTTTATTATAAATCGAGTGGATTATATTTTCTAATTTTAGTAGGTTCCTCAGTTTTGGACTATTATTTAGCCAATGTGATTAACAATAGTACTAATCAAGCAAAGCGCAAGTTATTACTGACATTAAGTATAATTGTTAATTTGGGAATGTTAGGGTACTTTAAGTACACAAATTTCTTTTTAGACGGGATTAATTTTTTTACACATAGTGGTTTTCATATCGATGATATAATATTGCCTGTTGGGATTTCGTTTTTTACGTTTCAGTCAATAAGTTATATCATTGAGATTTATCGTAAAGAAATAGAACCGACGAAGAGTTTTTTAGATTACTTATTCTTTATTTCATTTTTCCCTCAGTTAGTAGCAGGACCTATCGTCCGTGCAAAAGACTTTATACCTCAGATTTATCAGAATGTATTAGTAACACGTGATAATGTAAATGAGGGAATGTTATTAATGGTAGGAGGATTATTAAAAAAAGCGGTTATATCTGATTATATATCTATCAATTTTGTAGATCGTGTTTTTGACTCACCAAATAGTTATACTGCCTTTGAAAACTTAATGGCATCATATGGTTATGCGATACAGATCTACTGTGACTTTTCGGGTTATTCAGATATGGCAATTGGTATTGCTTTGTTAATGGGGTATCGTTTGCCAATGAACTTTAATGTGCCTTATCAATCACAATCAATAACTGAGTTTTGGCGTCGTTGGCATATATCGTTATCTACGTGGTTAAAAGATTTCTTGTATATCACAGTAGGAGGGAATAGAAAAGGAAGTTTTGGAGGATTCTTTTTTCCTTCGCTTTTTTTCGTAGGAGTATTAGGTTGGGGGATTTATTATTATCAAACGAGTATTATTCCATTAATAATAGCTATAGCTTCAATTGTAGTCTTTGGTTTGACCATAGTGTTTTCGAAAGAAAAGAAGAAAAGTTTATTCACGAATTTTAACCTATTGACGACTATGTTGCTAGGCGGCTTATGGCATGGTGCGAGTATGCGATTTATTGTATGGGGAGCATTGCATGGTATAGCATTAGCAGTACATAAAATCTTTATGGAGTTGATACCACGTGCGAAGGATAAACAACCAAGTTTCTTATGGAAAGTTGCCTCTATTGTTATCACGTTTCACTTTGTTACCTTCTGTTGGATATTTTTCAGAGCCAGATCTTTTGATGTAGCATTAAGTGTGATTGATAATATATCAAAAATAGAATGGGATTGGCACGCTTGGATGGTTATTATTGAAGGGTATAAGAATGTTTTTCTATTGATAGCAATAGCCTTTGTATGGCATTTTATCCCCAAGAAATGGATGGAAGTTCCACATGCTTTGTTTAATAACTCAAATGTGTTTGTAAAGTCTGTTTTTATGGGATTTATTTTTTGGATAGTTTATGCAACTGCATCTGCAGGACCACAACCATTTATATATTTTCAATTTTAAATAAAAGATAAAAAAAGGGAGGCAATTTATATATAGAATGCCTTCCTTTTTTTGTTTTGATGTATTACAAATAAATTATCGAATATCAGATTGGTGCTTTGGTGAAAGCATTGGTTCTGCAAATGAGATTACCTTTTCATCTTCTAAAGCACTCAGAATAGCATAGACATTTTTATAATCTGTTTGACTAGGTACATTAATAACGAAATAGTAGTCATCAACTACTTCTATTTCAGTATTAGCATACAGAATTTCATTGTATAAATCGTCTCTGTCGTACTTATCCTTTTGTACAATTACTTGTACTGTACTATTACCAGAATACGTTTCGATGTACTGAACAACTGGTCTGTCGTTATTTTTTTGTTTTGTTGCGTGTACGATATCCTCACAAGAAAGCTCTGGGCCATAGTAAGGAATATTGTCTATACGATAAAGGCCTTTGTTAGTGTCTATAACAACCCCCCACAGTATTTCTTCTGTATCTTTTTCTAATACTTCACTATAATACTTGATTACAACTTGTTCTAATTGCTCACTCATTTTGGATTTATTAACTGACTTGAATTATTTATGGACAGCAAAGTTTAGATATTTGCTTGGGTACAAAGATAGGTGGTAAAAGGCACAATCAATAAAAACTTATGCTTTAAAATATAAAAAAACAATTCTTGTTTGATATAGTGTGCAGGAGTTATCTATTGAGTTTTATTTCTTCTGTGTATTCAAAAACACTATAAACTAAGGGATCAATATCATAGTGGTTGGCATAGTTTTTCCCTAAAGCGATCAAACGGCAATAGATATTATCCTGTGGAGCTTGACTGATTTTATGAGCGTAGTCTACCATTGTATCAATATAGTTGGCTTGGATATTTAAGGTTCTTAATTTGTGTTTGGTCGCTTGATTCATATCATAGGCACTTAGTTCTCCATTTTTGTTGATCCCTAAACTATAACCATAATAAATCATACCTAAGACTACCAGCATAGTTTCACTTCTATCATCCCATTGCGGATTATTGACTACACGGTGAAATAAGAAGTCTGTTTTTTGGTTAAATCTATTCTTCATAATTTAAACGTTACAGTGCCTGTGAAAACAATGGTTTACTGCTATTAGTGATCAATTGATAACTCTTTGTGTTTGTGTTATTTGATTTATTGTTAAAGATACTTCTAAAAATTAGAATAGAGTAAGTATGTTAAAGTTTAATTTAACAAGTATTGTATATATTTTAGTTATTTATAATGTTTAGGATAGCTAGGTCAATAGTCTAATTTAGTTTAGATTTGATCCTAAAGAGACTATTGTTGTAGTTTACTTTTTAAACAAAAACAACTTTCTTTTAAAAGAATTTGAATAAGATTGTGGTGTTATTTGGTTTGTTTTTAGGTATTTAGGTTATTTATTACTAATTTTAAGGTAAACTAAAAAGGAAGTATTATGGAAAAAGCATTAAAAATTATAGTAGCTTTTTTACTGATATGTACAATGTTTTCTTTATCATTTGACTTACATCAGTTCGTTAGCTTAATAGCAGTAGTTTTACTGGCGATCCTCTCTTATAACTCCTATGTAAATAAGAGACCAATAGAAGTTATTACTTATCTAGTTTTTTTAGTTATATTTCAACCTTTATATGTCTTTACATTACCTGCTATTGTATGGAATGTCATTGTAGTTTTTGTTGCTTTTTACCTTATAGGTAGTTGTTTTTATGGAAGTAAAAAGAGAGAAAATTCACAGTTAAAAGAAGAGAACTATTAACATTAGAAGAATAGAGTATACTTTGTCTATTTTTGTCTTTTATATCAAATTTAAATTATAAGCTCTTTTGTTGGATTAAAGTCAATAATCGTGAGATGTAGAGTGTATTTGTTAATATGAACTTATATATTTTGCTTTGATAAAAATAATGTATAATATTTTGTGTTTTTTATCATAATATATGTAAAAAATCTATATATTGTGTCTATCTATTCGTAGAAAGAATTAAATCCTATTGTAGCTTTAGGATAGTAAGCAGAGTGGGGACATGTTTTCTATCAAGAACTAAATACAAAAAGGTAAAGGTCACTTGTACAAGTGACCTTTTTTTATGGAGTTATCTATAAGTATTTAAAGTTTTAAATTTTTTAGACGAAGTGAATTTGTTATTACTGATACCGAACTAAAACTCATGGCTAAAGCAGCAATCATCGGCGATAGTACAATACCAAAAATAGGATAGAGTAGACCTGCTGCTATAGGAATTCCAACTGAGTTATATATAAACGCAAAAAATAAGTTTTGTTTGATATTCGTCATTACGCCATGGCTAAGCTGAACAGCTTTAGGAATACCAATTAGATCACCTTTAAGTAGGGTAATTTCTGTACTTTCTATGGCTACGTCTGTTCCTGTTCCCATAGAGATCCCAACGTTAGCTTGTGCTAATGCAGGAGCATCATTGATACCATCTCCAGCCATAGCTACAATTTTACCGCTTTCCTGTAGTTTTTTTATTTCTTGTAGTTTGTCTTCAGGCATTGCTTCAGCTAAGAAGTGGGTAATGTGTAGTTCGTCAGCTACTGCTTTAGCAGTATTTGGGTTGTCTCCTGTAATCATGACTACTTCAATCCCCATTTGTTGTAATTGTTGAACCGCTTTTTTACTAGACTCTTTTATTTTGTCAAATAAGACGGTATATCCAATAATTTCATTTCCTTCAGCAATGTAAGATATTGTTTTTCCTAACTTTTGTTCTTTTTCAACAGCTTTTTTAATTTCTATAGAGACTGAAGCTTGTACTGTGTCCATTAGAGCAATATTACCAAGTGATAGGCGCTTTTTATTTACAATTCCTTGTATTCCTTTACCTGTGATATTATTGAAAAATTTAACCGCACTTAATTCTAGTTGTTGTTGTTTTGCTTTCTTAATAAATGAAAGCGCTAGAGCGTGCTCGCTATTTTGGTTTAATGATGCGGTTAGGAAAAGTAACTCTTCCTCAGTATAAGAAGGAGATAGTGATACAATCTTTTCTATAGAAGGTTTTCCTTCAGTTAATGTTCCAGTTTTATCAGTGACCAATACATCAATCTTATTAGCTGTTTCTAATGCCTCAGCATTTTTGATAAGTATTCCATTTTGTGCGCCTTTCCCCACACCTACCATTATAGACATAGGAGTGGCGAGTCCTAGTGCACAAGGACAGGCAATGATTAATACAGCAAGTGCATTGACAAATGCATAAGCAAGCCTAGGTTCAGGACCCCATATTTTCCATAAGAAGAATGTAGTTATAGCAATTAACACTACTATCGGTACAAAGTATTTAGCTACTTTATCTGCTAGCTTTTGAATAGGTGCTCTAGAGCGGCTAGCACTATTGACCATTTCTATGATTTGTGCTAGTAGAGTTTCATCGCCAACTTTTTCAGCAATCATTACAAAAGTACTATTGCCGTTTATTGTTCCAGCTACTACTTGATCACCTTTAGATTTATCTACGGGAATTGGCTCTCCTGAAATCATCGATTCATCGATATTACTATGCCCTTCGATAATTTGTCCATCTACAGGTATTTTCTCACCAGGTTTTACACGTAGTTTATTTCCTTTTACAATTTGTTCTAAAGCAATAGTTTCTTCTCCAGTATCAGTTATTAAGGTTGCTTCTGAAGGAGCTAACTTTAGTAGTTCTTTGATCGCTGAGTTTGTTCGACTATGCGCTTTAGCTTCCATTACTTGTCCTACAAGTACAAGCGTTAAGATAACTGCAACTGATTCAAAATATAGGTGTATTCCGTGTTCTCCTTTAAAATCATCAGGGAAGAGGTTAGGAAAGAATAAGGCAATAATACTGAAAAGTAAACCAGCCATTGCTCCAAGACCTATTAGACTAAACATGTTTAGGTTCCAAGTCTTAAAAGAAGTCCATGCTCTAGTAAAAAACATCCAACAAGCATAGACCACAGGAATTGTCAAGATTAGTTGTAGGTAATTATTGATGTGGTGTGGAATAACTTGACCTATAGGGTCTCCGGGTATCATTGTTCCCATAGCAAGAATGAAAACAGGTATAGTAAAGGCAACTGATATTCTTAGCTTCTTTAGCATATCAGTATAGGTAGTATCTTCAGGTTCTTCGATGAGGATTGTTTTAGCGATTAGATTCATACCGCATTTAGGACAATTACCAGGCTCATCGTATGTCTTGTCCCCCTCACATAACATGGGGCAATAGTAAACCGTTTTTTCTATTTTAGGCGCAGGTATTTGTTCAAGATTCATACCACATACAGGACACCCTACATTAGTGTCGTATACTTTATCTCCCTCACATAGCATTGGGCAAAAGTATTTACCAGCTTTATCAGCCATGCCTTCCGGTATTTCTTGTTGATATAGATCTTCTTCACTGACTTCTACTGGTGGAAGTATTTCTTGACTACCATCGGCTTTTGTTACAACTTCTTGAAGTATGTAATTTCCTTTCTGAAGTAATGCTTTCTGAAGTGTTAAAGTGTCTATTTCGTGATGAGACTCTATATTGGCTTGCTCTTGCTCTAGTGATACTTCTGCCTTAATTCCGTGTAGTTCATTAAGTGTATTTTCTACTTTGGTTCTACAACCATTACAGCTCATACCACTTACTTTATATTGCTTTTTCATATCTATTAAAAGTCTTGATTTTATTAAACAAAAGTCCATTAAATTTAAGAAATAGTGTTATACAATTAGAAAAAAGGATTGTATGTTTTTTAATTTGATCAGTAATGAATGAATTGACTATCTAGTTATACGACATTTGAAAAAAATAGTTTACATTCGAAAAACGTATAAACCGAAGACAAAAACGAATGAAATTAAAACCGATTATTACACAAGAAGCATTTAAACAATTAATAGCTAGTCAACCTACAAATTTAGTTCTTATAGATGCTAGTAATCACGCAACTGCAAGGAGTAATTATGAAAAGGAACACTTAGCTGGTGCTATATTTGTTGATGCAAACGAGCATTTAGCTACAGTAGGTAGTGATGCTTCTGAAGGGGGAAGACATCCCTTGCCAAGTATTGATAAGTTTGGAAGGATTCTCCAAGATTTAGGTATCTCTAAGACAAGTCATGTTGTTATTTATGATGATAAAAATGGTGGAAACTCAGCAGCACGGTTTTGGTGGATGTTAAGTGCAGCAGGACATGAAAAAGTTCAAGTACTAGATGGAGGATACCAAGCTACAGTAAAAGCAGGAGTACCGACTTCAAGTGAGGTGGAGCCCATTCCAGAGGTTGGTTTATATACTATAGATAGATGGATTTTGCCACAAGTAACTATAGATGAAGTTAAAGCACATTCAGAGGATACTGATTATTTGGTTATTGATGTACGTGAACCTAATCGCTATAAGGGTATTACAGAGCCTATTGATTTAGTAGCAGGACATATCCCTGGTGCTATTAATATACCTTTTATGTCAAATTTAGATGAACATGGATATTTTTTACCCCCAGATATGTTACGTGCTAAGTATCAGGAGATCATTGAAAACTTTGATAAGGATAAGATTATTGTGCATTGCGGATCAGGTGTTACAGCCTGTCATACTTTATTGTCTTTAGCGTCTGCTGGCTTTGACATTCCAAAACTTTATGTGGGGTCTTGGAGTGAGTGGTCTAGAAGTGGCTATGCTATTGCTACAGAGAAATAGATATAAAAAATGCCCAATAAAGTGTCTAACTTTTTTGGGCATTTCTATCTATTAATCTATTAAGCTCTTTTTTTATTTAGATACTTCATCCCAAATGACATCAGGAGGTGTAGGTGCGATTATAGTCAGCGTTTCTTTTGTAACAGGATGTGTAAAAGTTAGTTTTCTGGCATGTAGATGTATTCCTCCATCAGGATTGCTTCTGTCAGCACCATATTTTAAATCTCCTTTGATAGGGCAACCAACTGCTGCTAGTTGACAGCGAATTTGATGATGACGGCCTGTATGTAAGTCTATTTCTAATGCGGAGTATGTTTTTAATTGATGAAATAACTTATAGGATAGCTTTGCTTTTTTACTATTAGGTACTTCTTTTTTGTGCGCTTTAGATGTATTGTTTTTAGAATTTCTTACCAAAAAATGCTCTAGTGTATCTTCCACTTTTGGAGGAGCATTTTTAATTACTGCCCAATAAGTCTTTTGAGTTTCTCTGTTTTTAAAAGATTCGTTTAAGCGTGTTAATGCTTTAGAAGTTTTAGCAAAAAGGACAATACCTGATGTTGGTCGGTCTAGACGATGAACCACGCCTAAGTAAGCTTCACCAGGTTTATTGTATCTGTTTTTTAAGTAGATTTTGACAATCTCACTTAAAGGCATATCACCTGTTTGATCTCCTTGGACGATATCTCCTACACGTTTATTGATAACGATTATATGGTTGTCTTCGTGTAGTATTTGTAAGTTTTCAGGTGTTGAGACTATTTTCATCTGTATTAATTTGAAACAAAAATATCCTTTTTATTTCAAAAAGGATATTTTACTAATCATATATTGTCTTTTGTACTTAGTACTGTTCGTTTTCATTAGGGAAGTCTAGAGACTTAACATCATCGACATACTGTGAAACGGCTTCCTTCATTTGGTCAAAAATATTTAAGTATCGTCTTAGAAACTTAGGATTAAATTCATGTGTTAATCCAATCATATCATGGATGACTAATACTTGTCCGTCAACTCCATTTCCTGCTCCAATACCAATTACTGGAATCGAAATACTTTCTGCAACTCTCTTCGCTAAGGCAGCTGGTATTTTTTCAAGTACAATGGCAAAACATCCAATCTCTTCTAGCATTTTTGCGTCTTTCATTAACTGCTCAGCTTCTTGGTCTTCTTTTGCACGTACTGTATAGGTCCCAAATTTGTAGATAGATTGTGGAGTAAGTCCTAGGTGTCCCATTACAGGTACTCCTGCATCTAAAATTCTTTTGATTCCTTCTTTAATTTCTTCTCCACCTTCCATTTTTACAGCATGAGCTCCGCTTTCTTTCATGATGCGGATTGCTGAACGAAGTGCTTCTTTAGGATCAGATTGATAAGAGCCAAAAGGTAAGTCAACGACGATTAATGCTCTATCAGCTCCACGTACCACAGACTGAGCGTGATAAATCATTTGATCAAGTGTTATAGGTAAGGTTGTTTCGTGTCCAGCCATTACATTACTAGCTGAGTCTCCAACTAGCATAACATCAACTCCTCCTGCTTCTAATACTTTAGCCATAGAGTAATCATAGCACGTTAGCATAGATATTTTTTCTCCATTAGCTTTCATATCAATAAGAGACTTGGTAGTCACTTTTTTGTAATCTTTTTTTGCTACTGACATTTTTGTTGTTTTTTTGTTTCAAGGGTAAAGGTAAATAAATATGTACAAAATCAAACGTAATTTGATTTTATGCATATTGATTTTCAATTATATCATTTTCCTTTATGTATATCTGTCTAGTATCATAACCATGATTTGGTGAGAAAACGAGGAGGTATTCGAAAAACATAACGACTATTATGCAAACTTTAGAAAAAGTAGTTCTACGCTGTTTTCTTTGAAAAATATTAACTTGATACCCTTCTAACATCAAATAGACATTCATAAGCGACTTATAAAACAAGCTATTTAGTACTTTAATTAGTATAATTTTTGAAGTCGATCAGGTTACTGAAACTGATAGTTTATTTATATACATTTTTTTCCCACGCTTTCTTGACCTATACTTGCAGAATACGTGCACTTTTCTTGCCAAGGATCCACTTCTGGGTTAGCAAACTGCACGTATTCTGCACTTATAGCAGTAACTTGGTAACAAATACTGTTGTTTTGAGATCTCCAAGAGCTAAAACAAGGTACTTAAAAAAAAATGTTTCTATATTCAGTATCAAGTTAATAATTTAGTGGAAAAAGTAGCAGTTTTTTGAAAAATTTAAAAGGTAGCATACCTTCTTTTTTAAAAGTAATGCTATGTTGTTTAGTTAGATAAATATCAACTTTTTTAGCGCTATTAGATCTAATAGACAAACACCTTTTCCTTTAATCAAATTAGTATTTGATGAATGAAAGTAATGATTAAGGGATTAACAATCTGCTAAATTAACTGCTATTGCAAGTCCACCTTCGGAGGTTTCTTTGTATTTATTATTCATGTCCTTTGCCGTTTCCCACATGGTATTTACTACTTTATCTAGAGGAACTTTTGCATTTTTAGGATCAGTATCTAAAGCTAGTTCAGCAGCATTAATAGCTTTGATGGCACCCATAGTATTTCTTTCAATACATGGTACTTGTACCAATCCACCGATAGGGTCACAAGTTAATCCTAGGTGATGTTCCATTGCGATTTCTGCAGCTATCATTACTTGTTCGGGTGTTCCTCCCATTAATTCACATAAAGCTCCAGCAGCCATTGCACTAGATACTCCAATTTCTGCCTGACAACCTCCCATTGCAGCAGAGATTGTTGCTCCTTTTTTGAAGATACTCCCAATTTCTCCAGCAACTAATAAGAATTGTTTTATCTCTTTGTCACTAGCTTTGTGGTTTTCAATAACAAGATAATACATTAATACAGCCGGTATAACACCAGAACTACCATTTGTTGGAGCAGTTACAACTCTACCTAATGAAGCGTTAACTTCATTAACAGCTAATGCAAAACAACTTACCCATTTCAGTATTTGTCTGAAGTAAACTTTTGTTTTTCGGATAGTGTCTAACCATTCAGAAGGTGTGTTATAAGGTATTTCACCTTTCAGCTTAACATGCATGTCATAGGCTCTTCTGCGTACGTTTAGTCCACCAGGAAGTATTCCTTCAGTATGACAACCAATGTACATACATTCGAGCATCGTATTCCACACTCTAAGCAATTCGTTGTGTATTTCTTCTTCTGTACGAATTGATTTCTCGTTTTCGTAAACGATTTCAGATATTGTCTTATTTTCTTGTTGACAATAGGCAAGAAGTTCTGTAGCCTTGTCAATTGGGAAAGGGAAACTAGCTTTAATCTCTTCGTTCTCGGTGTTTTCTATTGTATGTTCTTTTACGACAAATCCTCCACCGATAGAATAGAAGGTCGAAGTATAGGATTCACCACCTTCATATTCAACTGTGAAAGACATACCATTTGCGTGAAACGGAAGAAAGTCTTTGTTAAATACAATATCTGTTTCAGGAATAAAATTGATATACATCTCTCCACCTAAGTGTAGTGTTTGAGATTCATTGATACGTGCAATAATATTACTAATATCTTCTACAGGTACATATTCTGGATCAGCACCACTTAGACCTAACATAACTGCTAAATCAGTAGCGTGACCAACACCAGTAAGAGAAAGTGAACCATAAAGATCAATTCGAATATGGTAAACTTTATTAAAAATAAGGCGTTCACGCAGTTCTTTTAAGAAAAGTTCGGCTGCTCTCCATGGACCTAGCGTATGAGAACTAGAAGGTCCAACACCTATTTTGAGCATATCAAATACAGAAATACATTCCATAAAGTCAATTTGTTTAAGTATTACGAAGATAGCTAAATTCTTATCAGTTGCAATTTTTTTGTAATGTTGTGAGGTTTAAAATTAAGTTGAAATTAGAATAAATGATTTTCAAAGATAGATAATAGGGTATTGGTTCGTTTAATTCTGTCAGAAAATCTGACGAATGCGACAGGATAAACTGATTTACTTTTCTTAAAAATGACAATATGTCACAAAAAAGAAATGACTATTGTATGAAAACAGACAAATTGGTCATAATCTTGGGTTGGCACAAAGATTGACTAATTAGTAATCGAGTGTGAAACTCAAATTAAATGAATTGTAAAAAATAAACTATAAAAATATTATGAGTAAAATAATTGGTATTGACTTAGGAACTACGAACTCATGTGTTTCTGTAATGGAAGGAAATGAACCAGTAGTAATTTCAAATGCAGAAGGAAAAAGAACAACACCTTCAGTTGTAGCATTTGTTGAAGGAGGAGAGATTAAAGTTGGAGATCCTGCAAAACGTCAGGCTGTAACTAACCCAACTAAGACTATTGCTTCTATCAAAAGATTTATGGGAGAGAAATTCAGCACAGCGGCGAAAGAAGTTGAAGCTGTACCATATAAAGTAGTAAAAGGAGACAACGATACGCCACGTGTTGATATTGACGGTCGTTTATATACACCACAAGAAATTTCAGCTATGACTCTTCAAAAAATGAAGAAAACAGCAGAAGATTTCTTAGGACAAGAAGTTTCAGAAGCTGTAATTACAGTACCTGCATACTTTAATGATGCGCAACGTCAAGCGACTAAAGAAGCTGGAGAGATTGCAGGATTAAAAGTTAGACGTATTATTAACGAGCCTACAGCGGCTGCGTTAGCATACGGATTAGATAAAAAAGGAACTGACCAAAAAGTAGTAGTATATGACTTAGGTGGTGGTACATTTGATATCTCTATCCTTGAACTAGGAGATGGTGTATTCGAAGTATTATCTACTAATGGAGATACTCACTTAGGAGGAGATGACTTTGATAACGTAATCATCAACTGGTTAGCAGACGAATTTAACGCTGCTGAAGGAGTAGATTTACGTAAAGATGCTATGGCATTACAACGTTTGAAAGAAGCTGCTGAAAAAGCTAAAGTTGAGTTATCATCTGCTACACAAACAGAGATTAACTTACCTTATGTTACAGCTACTGCTTCAGGACCAAAACACTTGGTACAAACATTAACAAGAGCTAAATTTGAACAATTATCGGATGATTTAGTACGTCGTTCTATGTTGCCATGTGAGAAAGCTTTAAAAGATGCTGGTTTATCTAAATCAGATATCGATGAGGTAATCTTAGTAGGTGGATCTACACGTATCCCAAGAATCCAAGAAGAAGTAGAGAAGTTCTTCGGTAAAAAACCACACAAAGGAGTTAACCCTGATGAGGTTGTAGCTATCGGTGCTGCTATCCAAGGTGGTGTATTAACAGGAGATGTAAAAGACGTATTATTATTAGACGTTACTCCACTTTCATTAGGTATCGAGACTATGGGAGGTGTATTCACTAAGTTGATTGAGTCTAACACGACTATCCCAACTAAGAAATCTCAAGTATTCTCTACTGCAGCAGATAACCAACCATCGGTTGAAATCCACGTATTACAAGGTGAGAGACCTATGGCTAACGATAACAAAACAATCGGTCGTTTCCATTTAGATGGTTTACCACCAGCACAAAGAGGTGTACCTCAAATCGAAGTAACTTTCGATATCGATGCTAACGGTATTATCAAAGTATCTGCTACAGATAAAGGAACTGGTAAATCTCACGATATTCGTATCGAAGCTTCATCTGGATTGACTGAAGAAGAAATCCAAAGAATGAAAAAAGAAGCAGAGGCTAATGCTGATGCGGATAAAAAAGCAAAAGAAAACGTAGAGAAAATCAATGAGGCTGATGCTATGATTTTCCAAACGGAAAAACAATTAAAAGAGTTCGGAGATAAATTATCTGAAGGAAATAAAACAAACATTGAAGGTGCTTTAGCTGAGTTAAAAGCGGCTTTTGAAACTAAAAATGTGGATACTATCCAACCAGCGTTAGATAAAATTAACGAAGCTTGGAAAGCAGCATCTGAAGAAATGTACAAAGCACAAGCTGAAGGTGGTCAAGCAGGTCCTCAACAAGGACAGCCAAACCAAGGTGGTGATGCTGATGGTACACAAGATGTAGAGTACGAAGAAGTGAAGTAAAACCACTTATATAGTTATAAAGAGAGAAACCGAGTCTGTATGGACTCGGTTTTTTTGTTGTTAATGTTTGAATTATAATACTTTGTGTTATTGAGTAATCATTATCTTTGTGATTTAAAATGAACAGGTTATGAGTATAGAGGCAAAGAAAGAGAGATTGGTAGAATACCTAAACAGTGTACAAGATGAGCAACTATTGGACACAATTAGTGCTTATGTAACTACTTTGGTAGAGCGAGAAGCTCTGTTTACTCCAATGACCGAAGAAGAGTTAGAAGAGCGCTTAGCTATTTCTCGTAAAGACTATGAAGAGGGGAGATATTATACACAAGAGCAAGTAAAAGAAATGATTACTAAGTGGTAATACTATGAAGATAATATGGTCTGAATATGCTTTAAGTAGATTGAAAATAATATATGACTATTATGTCAATTATGTTAGTATAGAGAACGCTGAATAGATTGTTAATGTAATTGTTTTAAGAGTAGATGATTTGTTGCATTTCCCTTATTTAGGTCAAACAGAGTATTCTACCTTAAATAGAAAAATCGCGATGCGATATATCCTAATCTATCAGTATAAAGTTCTTTATGAAATAGTAGAAGAAGATATAATTATCTTAGATATCTTTTATACTAAACAATCACCTACTGAGATGTATCTGAATGAAGAACCTATACAGTATCAAAGTACTAAAAATATATAACCGAGCCGTTAATAAGCTCGGTTTTTACTATAATGCCTTTTCATAACAGTTAAATACTCCTTTTCTAAACTGTACAGTACCTACTAAACGATAGTTCTTTTTTAGATATACTGCATTGGCAGTGTTGTTTCGTGAGTAAGCGTCAAAGCGTATAGAGGCGTAGTTATTTGTCTTAGCGTATTCTTCTGCATATTGTATCATCTGACTTGATATACCTTTTCCTTGAGCAGTAGGTTTTACAAATAAACGATGAATAACGATAAATGAAGTAGGAGTAGTCCAGTTGAGTGCATTGTATTCTATGTCGTATTCTTCATTTAAAACCATATAAGCAATTATCTTATTGTTTTGAGTATAGATGTAAGCTTGTTCTTTTTTAATGTCTGTATGAATAATATTCTCGTTGGGATATTCCTCATCCCACTGATCAATACCTTGATAAAACATGTGCTGTTTCACTTCCTCTAAAACTTCTAATATATGAGGTAGGTCAGTTATTTCTGTTGGTCTTATCATAATTTGTTTAGATGGTCTAAATAGTTCTTGTTTGAAAGGTGATTTTTATATTTAGCTATTTTATGATCGAAATAGTTTATAGTACATATTTAATCAAAGAATTAAAACGAAACATTAGGACCGTTTTTAATTTCTCTCATTACAAATGAACTGTGTGTACTTCCAATACTATCGACCATAGCTAATTTATTAAAGACAAAGTCTTGGTAGTGCTTCATATCATTGGCAAAGACTTTTAGTAAAAAATCATAGTCTCCGGAAATATTATAACATTCAACAACTTCATCTATTAGCATAATATCTTCGACAAACTTGTTGTTGATAAAGCGTTCGTGTTGTTTAAGCTTGATGTTACAGAATACAATAAATCCTTTATTTAGTTTCTCAGCATCAATTAATGCTACATATTTCTTGATAAAGCCTTCTTTTTCTAGTCGTTTTATACGTTCAAAAACAGGTGTAGGTGATAGGTTTACCATCTGGGCAATCTCTTTTGTTGTAAGATTTGAATTGTCACTGAGTATTCTGAATAGTTTTAAATCGGTTTCGTCTAAGTTGTGCATTAGAATAATATTTTGTTTGAAGGTATAAAAATTAGTGTTTTAGGATAAAAAATCTAATCAAGTATTAAATGTAAGATAAAAAATCTTATTAATGATGTGTGTATTTATGTTTTGTTCTGTGTATGTATCTTTGTGTAGAAAATAAATGAATTGTTCTTTAAGAACTTCATCAAACAAAAATAGGTTTTACTTAGCTGTAGATTAAAAGGGAATCGTGTGTAAATCACGAACTGTCGCGCAACTGTAAGTAATGATAATACTTTAGTCAAATTATGCTCACTGATTGATTAATTGGGAAGGGCGGTTAAAGTAGTTACAAGTCAGGATACCTGCCATTTTTGAGTGGACAATGCTTTCGCGTTATAGAGCTAAAGTCGTATTTGATGCAATTAGAAATCAAAGTTCCTATATCTAAATAGGACATAATATTGCTATATACCTACTTTATCTTATTTATACAATCGAAATGCATTTGAGAAGTAAGAGAACTTTTTAAGCTATATAATCTTTAAAAAGTTTAAAAAATGCAAACACAAGTATTAGGTTATCCGCGTATTGGTAGCCAAAGAGAGCTGAAGAAAGCAAATGAATTGTATTGGGCTGGTAAAATCTCAAAAGATGAATTACAGCAAGTAGCTCAAAATATTCGTCGCCAAAACTGGGAGTTACAACAATCCTCAGGAATTAATTTGATCCCTTCAAATGATTTTTCTTTTTATGATCAAGTTTTAGACTGGAGTTTAACGATAGGAGCTATTCCTAAGCGTTATCAACCATTACAAGCAATAGAAGAATTGTCACAGTTGGATTTATACTTTGCGATGGCTAGGGGGTATCAGAAAGGTGACTTAGACATTACGGCTATGGAAATGACGAAGTGGTTTGATACCAATTATCACTATATTGTACCTGAATTTTATAAAGGCCAATCCTTTAGCTTGACTTCATTAAAGATTGTGGAGGAGTATAAAGAGGCTAAGAAGCAAGGGATTGAAACTAAACCTGTAATTCTAGGATTGGTTTCTTATTTACTGCTTGGTAAGGCTAAGGAGGAAGACTTTAATGTATTGAGTTTAGTTGATAGCCTATTACCGGTTTATGTTGATGTAATTAAGCGATTAGTAGATGAGGGAGTTGAATATATTCAAATTGATGAGCCATTTTTAGTATTAGATTTGACAGTAGAACAAAAAGCGGTGATTACTTCTTTTTACCATGAAATTCAAGCTAGATTTCCTAAGTTGAAAGTTATTTTAGCTACTTACTTTGGTGATCTAGGAGAGTGTACTACATGGGCTTTATCGCTGCCCGTCGAAGTCCTTCATTTAGATCTGATAAGAGGTGAAGAACAATTAGACAAGATTCTCAATGAAGTACCACTATCATTGAAACTATCTTTAGGGGTAGTTGATGGGCGTAATATTTGGAAGAATGATTATCAGAAGTCATTGATCTTGGTTGATAAAGCAGTTCAGAAGTTGGGAAGTGACCGAGTAATAGTAGCTACATCGTGTTCTCTTTTACATTCTCCGTTTGATTTAGCTAGTGAAATAAAACTTTCTAGTGAAATAAAACAATGGTTAGCTTTTGCAAAACAAAAGGTTAACGAGGTTAGTGAATTGGCTAAATTAGTTCATATAGCGGACAGGGAAAGTGTTGATTATTATAGAGATAATAAGTTAGTACATACAAATAAACGAGAGTCCAAACTTATTCACAATACTTCTGTTAAGCAACGTGTGAAGGGGATTACAGAAAGTGATAGTAATCGAAAGGATACTTTTAGTATTCGTCAACCGTTACAGCACAAAGCGTTAGAGTTACCTCTATTTCCTACGACTACTATTGGCTCTTTCCCTCAAACGACAGAAGTTAGACAGTGGCGAGCAAAGTTTAAAAAAGGGGAGTTATCCGCTCAGGAGTATGAGCAATTGTTAAAAGAGGAGACGGCAAGAGCTATTCATTGGCAAGAAGAAATAGGACTTGATGTACTAGTACATGGTGAGTTTGAAAGAAATGATATGGTGGAGTACTTTGGCGAGCAGTTAGAAGGATTTGCATTTACTCAAAATGGTTGGGTACAAAGTTACGGTAGTCGATGTGTCAAACCTCCTGTTATTTATGGAGATGTGTATAGAAGTAAACCTTTGACTGTTTTCTGGTCTGCATATGCACAGTCTATAACAAGTAAACTTGTAAAAGGAATGCTTACAGGACCTGTAACTATTCTTCAATGGTCATTTGTACGCAATGATATTCCTCGTTCAGAGACTTGTACACAAATAGCCTTAGCGATTAGAGATGAAGTGCTTGATCTAGAAAAGGCAAATATTCAAGTCATACAGATTGATGAACCTGCTATTCGCGAGGGATTACCATTGAGGAAAGCAGAGTGGGCGTCATATTTAGATTGGGCAGTACGTGCTTTTAGGCTATCAGCGGCTGGAGTTAAAAATGAAACACAGATCCATACGCATATGTGTTATTCTGAATTTAATGATATTATTGAGCATATAGCGGCAATGGACGCTGATGTAATAACTATTGAATGTTCTCGTTCTCAAATGGATTTATTAGACGCATTTGCAGAGTTTAATTATCCTAATGAAATTGGACCAGGTGTTTATGATATTCACTCACCTAGAGTGCCAAAAGAAGAAGAGATGTTACACTTGATTAAAAAAGCGGAAAACTTTATCCCAAGTAAGCAGTTATGGATTAATCCAGATTGTGGTCTTAAAACACGTCATTGGGACGAAACGGAGAAGGCTTTGATCGCTATGGTACATGTCGCTAAGCGATTGCGAAAAGAAAGTTTAGTAGAGGCAGTTTAATTGCTCTAAAAGATTTCAAAGTAATAGAAAAGAAGTATTTATTGTTGTGATACTGATTTGTGATTAGACCTATCCTTCAGGGTAGGTCTTTTTGTGTTTTCTTCTTTTTCGAAATGAAAGTGGTTAATCCCTTGTAAAAGATAGGTAGAGAGCGTGAAGTAAATTACTATTAGCTAAAAGAGGCACTACTTTTTACTATATAACTCTAGTAATACCTCTTTTAGTGTTTTAATAATGACTTTTATGTTTTTTATGCATTTTTTTTGTTTGTCCAGGAGCATAGTGTTTAGCTGATTTGGCTCCAGTTACTTTTTTAACTTGTCCTGGCGGAAGACCGTTATTTCCATTTGTTTTTAAATGTGGTGCACAAGAGGTCACTAGCATAACCCCCAAAGCGATTAGTCCAAGCTGTCTTAATGTTTTCATAGTTGTTTTTTTGGATTCTCTTTTCAAGACAAATATAATTAAACTAGAAAAAAAGAGATAAGTCATATCGTTTTTTATGAAATAGATAACGTTGGTAATAGATAAGGTGTAGTGTCCTAATTCATAGTAAATGATAATTGTATAATGGCAAATTCGTGTATTAAGGTAAATAATGATAACTTTGATTGATGACAAAAAATACTAGAATACAAGCTTTTGCTCCAATTGTTGATTAGAATACTAAGATTCTAGTCTTAGGTACGATGCCTAGCATAAAGTCATTGGCTCATGAGGAATATTATGGCAATAGGCAGAATGTGTTTTGGAAGTTGATGTTTGCTGTTTTTGATGAGAACTTTTCCGATGACTATACTCTAAAGCTGCAATTGATTAAAAGGAATCATATTGGCTTATGGGATGTATTGCAGTCTTGTGAACGAAAAAGTAGCCTAGATAGTGATATTATAAATGAAGTGCCTAATGATATTCAGGCACTAATAGAACAATATCCAACGATTAAAACTCTTGTGTTTTCTAGTCAGAAAGCTTGTCAGTATTTTAGGAAGTACATTGGTAAAATTGAAGGCATACAATTAGTGACTTTACCTTCACCGAGTGGAGCAAATGCGCGAATGTCTTTTGTAGAAAAATTAAATTATTGGAAGGTATTAAAAACACTACTATGAAACAGTTAGAAAAAAATCATATTGACTTCTTAGTTGCTTTAGGAGAGAATAACAATAAACCTTGGTTTGTCGAACATAAACCTGAGTTTGACAAGATATTTACAGAAGTGAAAACTTTTTTTAAAGAAGTACACGATGAGATGTCTCTTGTTGATGGTATAGACTTGTTTCATGTACATCGTATCTATAGAGATGTGCGTTTCTCTAAGAATAAGACGCCTTATAAGACTTATTTTGGATTGCATTTAGGGCGTACGAAGCCAATGCTTAGAGGTGGGTATTATCTGAGCGTCGAACCGGGTAATACTTTTGTAGGAGGAGGTTTTTGGGAGCCAAATAAAGAGGACTTATTGCGTATTCGAAAAGAGATAGAAGCAGACGATAGTGAACTTAGAGAGATTATAGCAGATGCTGAGTTTCAGAAGTATTTTGGAGAGCTTAAAGGGGAAGAGTTAAAGACTGCACCTAAAGGATTTGATAAAGAGCATCCTGCAATTGATTTGTTGCGTAAAAAGCAATACCTAGTTATGCGTTCTTTTACGGATAAAGAGGTATTAGCCTCCAATTTTAAAGAAGAAGTGGTAAAAACTTTTATGGCGATGAGACCACTGTTTGATTATATGTCAGATGTTTTAACTACAGATGTCAATGGAGTGTGTTTGTATGAATAGTTTATTCCGTATTGATATAGTACTCTGAATAGAAAGAGAGTTTGTTGATTAATTATTATAATGATTTAAGATGGTATATTCTGCATATTTAGGAAGTCTTAAACCTTTTCAGTTTGCAAGTTGGCAGTTTGAAAAACCGCTAAAGCTATCAGAAAGTATATTGGCTAATGTTGTGTTGGACAGTTATTTGATGTGCGAAAATGCTGACTTGATTAAACAGGTTGATTTGTTTGTTTCCCAAGTTCACTCTGCAAAATGGGAGAATACGTTTAAAGAATTGACAGCGTATTTATACTATCAGTTCATTGTGAAAAAAGGATACGTCTTTGATAAGCATAACTGTGTATATACTGCACCATTCGATAAGATATCTCCTGTTCAGTTATGGGATTATCTAAAAGTGGATATAGTCGTTTTATTGAATGAAGATTCAGGGGAATGGTCGTTTAAGTTTGATGTTAGTGGGTTTGGAACTAGTGTCTATGTTTTATTTACAACGACAGGGCTATTCGTTGGTCGAGATGTAAGAGATTGGGATTTATCTATGGATACAGAGTATAAGTTATTGCCTTCAGGCATGAGGTTGTATTTTAGTGAAGATGTTTATATGTGGGTAAGTACACAGGTCATAAACACGAGTGTTTGGGGGATTATAGGTGGATGTAGGCTCTATATTGAAGAAGACGTACTTGCTATAGAAGGAATTGAACAGAGGATAGACAACTGTATTCAATTATTGAAAAAGAAGGAGGTAGAAGAGGTGTTTTTGAAGGGTGCTTCTCGGTTAGAAATTTCTTTTAATTATACTTGGCAAGATTATGACAAGGAGTATCAAGAAGATTTAGTTTTAGAAAGAGCTAGTGAGGATAGAAGCTTACTGAGGCAATTGGTCGCTCCTCCCAGTAGGATAGAGGTCGCTTTGAAAGAAGGTAGATTGATTCTTATACACTATAATGATTGTTATTGGGAGGACGAATATGGCATTCATTTTATCTATGATGAAGAATTAAATCTTTTAGCTATTAACGAAGGAAATTATTATGACGAATAATAGCGTAGATGTATAAAAAATGCCGACCATTGGTCGGCATTTTTTATGATAAAGTTTTGTAAGTTTATTTGATTATTTGTATTTCGAAGAGTTTGTCCCAGTTTTTCCCAGTTACAAAAAATGTCTTTGTTTCGGGGTTATACGCAACTCCGTTGAATACATCACGGTCATCGTGATAAGTTGTTAAGTTTAATAGGTCATTGAAGTTTATCAATCCTTCTAATGCTCCTGTTTTTGGGTCTATGATTACGATGCTATTATATCCATATACATTTGCATAAATCTTACCATCTACCCATTCTAATTCGTTGATATACGGAAGAGCTCCTTTAGGACTATATACACTGATTGTATCCACTAGTTCAAATGTCTTTGGGTTTACTTTATAGATTTTTTCACTTCCTACAGACATGTATAGAAATTCTCCATCATTAGTTAATCCCCATCCTTCCACATCAGCAAAGTATTTAAGTGTTTCTTCTTTTGCTAAAGTTTCTAGATTATAAGTGAAGGCTTCTTTGTTTAAATAAGTTAGTTGATAAAGCTTATTGTTTAGGATTGTACACCCTTCTCCAAAAATAATATCATCTAGTTCGTTTATCTGTATAACTTTTCCTGTTTTGTAATCAACTTTTCGAACACTTGATTTACCTTTTTTTCCTGTACCTTTTCCCGTGCTACCACCGCCTTCACCATTTCCAGTACTCTCGTATAGTATTCCTTTGTGAAATTCTAACCCTTGGGTATAGGCATTTTGATCGTGTGGATAAGTTTTAATGATTTTATAGTCGTACTCAATAGGGTTGAAGGCAGACACAATTTCTATGGTGTAGTCAAACTCTCTTGTATTATTATCTGCATAGGCGATAGCTTTCACTTCCTTTTTTCCTAATTTCTCTTGGTTTAAAGCATATTTTAGAACATCGTTATTCTTTACACTACCTATTTTTTTATTGTCTAGGAAGTATGCGACTGAGTCTATTTCTGCATTTTCTACAGTTTTTAATGTGAATTTAGCCTCTTCATTTGCCGAATAAGTACGTTTTAATTGTGTTGTATCAATTGAAATAACATTTTTTTCTAAATTTTTTTTATTCGAACAGCTAATAAAAGCTATTCCTAAACTTAACGCTACTAGAAGGTTATATTTTTTCATGTGTCTTTTTTAATTTTTAGCAAGATACAAATCTTATTAGAAATGTAGGAAAAGCTTGGAAAAATAAAAAACCGTTGTATATTTGCAGTGGCAAGTCCTACACGACCAGCTCCCTCTTAATCCTCCAGGGTGGGAACGCAGCAAAGGTATGAGGTCGTAGCGGTGCGATGTAGGTAGCTTGCCTTTTTTGTTTTTATAAGATCTCCTTCTTAGGGGATTTTCTTTTTTTATAGACCTTTTAGTTATTCATTTCACTTTTTTAAAACTTTGGGACCAATACCCCAAAACTGATTGATCTTAAGACTTGTAGATGTTTATTAATCTAGGTAGTTGACTCGTGAAGATTAATTGTATATTTTGCTGTACGTATTTCAGAAACTGAATTTCCCTTTTTGTAGTAGATAAGTTGGAGACTTTTTGGTTGTTGTCAGATTGGTTTATACTGTTTTGTTATTATCAATAGTAAGACTTGTGATAGATTATCTGTTCATATCTATCTTATTTCCACACTTCCTTGACCTATAGGTGCAGAATAGGTGCACTTTCCTTGCCGAGAATGCGCTTCTGGGCTAGTATACTGCAGGAATACTGCACTTATTGCTCTAGCTTGGCAACAGATGTTACTTTTTTATATCAATACAGAATCAATACTATAAGTAGCAAATCTTCTTGCTTAATAATTAATTTAGTATGGTTTGAATTGTTTTTTGTAGAATAAGGAGTAGTTTCGAAGTACTGCATTTTGCGTATAATCTTGTTGTAGCAATAGTTAGGGATAAAAAATATTGGTTTAACTTGCGTTTTGAGTATTTAGATTTAATCTCTAAATTTCTCTTTAGACTATGAATATTAATGGTTTAGTTTTTGCTATTTTTGATAAAAAATTGTCGCGTTGAAAAAAATAGCTATTAGACTGAGTAAGGTTGTTGCTTGGGCTATAGGTGTCATATTAGTATTATTTATACTTATAGCTGTAGCCATTCAGATTCCTTATGTTCAAAATAAGTTAAAGGACTATGCAGTATCTTTCGTTCATGGAAAGATCGGTACACCTGTATCTCTTGATCGTATAGAAATAGCCTTTCCTAAAAAGGTTGTAGTGAAAGGTATTTATGTAGAATCTCAGCAAAGAGATACCTTACTTTATTCAAAGTATCTAGGTGTCGATATTAGTCTTTTAAAGTTATTAAAGAATAAGGTTGAGGTTTCTTCACTAGAATTAGATGGATTGAAGACTGTTGTTAAACGCGATAGTTTGCAAACGTTTAATTTTGATTATATCATTGAGGCGTTCGCTAGTGAAACTGAACAAGAAGAGAGTGATTCTTCTATGGAAATTGCCTTAGGTGATATTAGTTTACAGAATATTGCGGTACGTTTTGACGATGACTTTGAGGGACATCATTTAGACTTTAAGCTGAATTCTTTTGTAACTCGTTTTAAAGATATTGATTTAACCGCTATGCGCTATGATATTTCGAAGATAGGAATAGATGGAGTGTATGTTGATTATTTAAAACAGCCTAGTCTTAATCAAGTTGCTAAGGCTTTAGAAACTTCTGTAGATACGGCTAAGACTGTTTTGCCTCAACTTGAATTAGGACAACTTTCCTTTGTTAATTTTGATATTAATTATAGAGATCAGGAGAGTAAAGTCACTGCTAAGATGTTGTTAGGAGAGTTCCAAACTTCTTTTAAATCGTTGGATTTACAGAATCAAGACATTGCACTAAATGAAGTTAAGTTAGAAGACTTCAAAGCTTCGGTTCAGTTAGGTAAGCGTCATGTAGAAAAGACAACTGTTCATCTAGAAGAAGCTAGTCCAAGTGAGGCAAATGAACAAAGTCAAGTTAAAGCACTTGAATGGAAGGTTGCTATTGGAGATATTATTCTCAATGAAATTGACGTAGCATATGATGATGACAACCAGGAAAAAGTATTAAGTGGATTGGATCCTAATCATTTAGAGATTAGTGATTTGCGTTTTCGAATGAAGGACTTATTGTTTGTGCCGAATACGCTTAGTGGAAAGTTAGATCGCTTTACTTTTCAAGAGAAAAGTGGTTTTGCTTTAACAAAGTTTCAAACCTATTTTTTATATAGTAATCAAACTGCTTTTCTAAAAGACTTTGTATTACAGACGCCAAATACCCAAGTAAATACGTCTATTGTTTTAAACTATACAGATGTTGATCAGTTAATAAATAAAGTTGGAGATACATCAATAGATGCAGTAGTGTCTAATACTTTTTTAGGGCTAAAGGATGTGGATATCCTAATGCCTGGACTATTATCCGAGCTTGGTTACGCAGAGTTGAAGAATGAAAATATTCGATTAGATGCTAAAGCAAATGGAAAGGTCAATGATTTGACTCTAGAACATTTGGTAGTAAAGACATTGAAGTCTACTTATTTGACCCTTGATGGTAAAGTGAAAGGTTTGCCTGATGCCAATAAAGCTTATTTAGATTTACAGTTAAAAGATATATTAACAACGGCTACAGACGTACAAGTTCTCGCACCTAAGGGATCTATGCCCGAAGAGATTAGTATTCCGTCAAAGATGTCTTTAAAAGGTTTTGTACGTGGAACTATGAAAGATGTTACTTCACAGATGGCTTTGAAAACTAGTTTAGGAGATGTTGATTTATCTGCTAAGTTTGATCAACGCTTGAAGGGGAAAGAGGCTTATTTCTTAGATTTGAAACTTAAAGAACTTCAAGTAGGGAAGCTGATTCAAAACGATTCAATCGGCAATGTATCGTTAGTTGTACATGTGAATGGAACTAGTTTAGATTCAAAAACAATAAAGG
This sequence comes from Myroides pelagicus, assembly GCF_009711055.1. Classification (GTDB taxonomy): domain Bacteria; phylum Bacteroidota; class Bacteroidia; order Flavobacteriales; family Flavobacteriaceae; genus Flavobacterium; species Flavobacterium pelagicum. The sequence continues at coordinate 20,286 of NZ_WMJY01000017.1, read as the reverse complement.
CTGATGCTGCTATTGAGCTAATCAAAGCTCAATTTAACGGGTATGATTATAATCATTTGCGTTTAGATGCCAGTATTGATAAGGGAGCATACAAGATTTCTTCAGTAAACACAGATTCTAATTTAGCATTTGACATAGGAGCGCAAGGGCTTTGGACAGATGAATATATCAGTTTACAGCTGTTAGCCAATGTACAAAATGTCGATTTGTATCAATTAAAATTGAGTGATGAATTTAGTAGATTGACGACTGTTGTAGATGTACAAATGGATAATATTTTACCAGATAGTTTGTCTGGTAAGTTTCAAATTCGCGATTTTGCTTTTGCAAGTGCAAGTCGCAAGTTTAGTCTAAAACCAATTGATTTTATTGCCGTAGCTAAGCCCAACTATCGAAAAATGAATTTGTCCTCACAAATTATTGATTTCGATATGACAGGAGATTATCGACTACCACAGTTAGGCAATGCTTTAAAGGGTACATTAGCGTATTATTTTAAATCAATTAAGTCTGAAGAGGATACACAAAAAACGCTAAATAAAGAGAATCAGTCTTTTGTTTATGACTTAAAAGTGAAGTATGATAAAGTGTATACTTCAATGTTACCAAACTTGAAAGTATTAGAGCCTATCCATATATCTGGTAAATATGATCAAGTGACAGACTATCTTAGTTTAAATGGGGAAATTAGTAATTTAGTTTATGGAGGAAGTAAGATAGAGGGAGTTCAGATGAATGTTGTTCCTAATAATGATGCACTTACATATAGTTTCGGAATAGGTAGTATCGCTAATGAAAGTGTTCGTTTGAGAAGACTAAGTCTTCATGGACGTGCAAAGGACAATAAACTTACATACGACTTCAACTTGAAAGATAAGCAAGATGTGAATTGTTATATCATTGCTGGTGAGCTTGAGACGATAGACAATGTGCTAGTTTCACGTTTGCGCAAAGATGGCTTTATGTTAGACTATGACCAGTGGGAGGTATCGTCGGATAACCGAATCGTGGTAGGTGCAGAGGGTATTTATGTCAAGGATTTGGCATTATCCAATGATGCAGGAGGAATTGTTGTGGAATCTAAAGAAGAAATAGGTAACAGTCCATTACATATAGGTTTTAATAATTTTAGTATTGAATCTTTGACGAAGATGGCGAAGAATGATAAACTATTGGCAAGTGGATTGATTAACGGTTCACTTGATTTTGAGGAATTATCTTCAGATTTTCGCTTTGTTTCAGATATTGATATAAGTCACTTACATGCTATGGAGGTTTTAATAGGTAATTTGCATATAGGAGTGAGTAATGAATCATTGAGCAAATATTTAGCTAACGTTGTATTAGAAGGAGGGCCAAATCGCGTATCACTGAATGGAAGTGCGGATGTCGAAGAGGGTTCAATAGAAATGAATGTAGTTATTGATCAATTGCAAATGAGTGCATTAGAGCGTTTTACAATGAATAGTATTTCAGGTTCTGAGGGGTATTTTTCTGGAGATATCGCGATTGGAGGAAAGTTTGACAAGCCGAGTGTTTTAGGAGACTTTAAAATGAATAATGTTGGATTTCATGTAGAACCCATCAATGCTGATTTTCGAAAAATAAATGAAACTATTGCCTTTACAGATAAAGGTGTTGAGTTTGATAAGTTTAGTATTACCGATAGTAATGGAAACTTACTTGTAGTAAACGGTGCTGTTTTGACGAAGAATTATCAAGATTTTGCTTTTGATCTAGGAATTAATGCAGTGGATTTTCAAGCGATAAATTCTACAGCGAAAGATAATGACTTAGTTTATGGAACTTTAGTTTTTGATTCCAATATTCAAATTAAGGGTAATATGGATAAGCCAATTGTTAATGGAAGTATTGAGGTAGGTAAAAAGACTAATCTAACTGTTGTAATGCCTCAAGAAGATCCTTCTATTGCAGATAGAGAGGGAATAGTTGAGTTTATCGATCAAGAGAGTTTACAAGCAGCAGAATTAAAGAAACTACAAGAGGAGCTAAATAACTCACAGATAAAAGGATTAGATGTATCTCTTGCTATTAAAGTAGATAAAGATGCAACATTTACAATGTTGATGGATAAGCAGAGTGGAGATAAATTGATTTTAAAAGGAGAAGGAGAAATCATGGGAGGGATAGATCCTTCTGGTAAAGTCAACTTGACGGGAAGATATGAGTTTAGAGAAGGTTCGTATGACTTGTCTTTCAATATGATGAAGCGAAAGTTTGAAGTGCAAAAGGGAAGTTCTATTGTATTTGCAGGAGAACCAACAGATGCAATATTAGATTTAACAGCAATCTATGAAGTGAGTACAGCTCCTATAGATTTATTGCAAAATCAGTTAGCTACACTTTCTCCTACACAACAGAATCAATATAAACAGAAAATACCATTTCAAGCTTTATTAAAGATGAAAGGGGAGTTGTTAGAGCCAGAGTTGTCCTTTGACATAAAGTTAAAAGAAGGAGTAACATCTGCTACAGGTGATGTGATTAATGACACTAAGAATAAATTGACACAATTGAGAGCAAATGAGTCTGAGTTGAACAAACAGGTATTTGCTTTATTACTATTGAATCGATTTATAGGAGAGAATCCATTTGAGAGTAGTGCTGGTGGTATGACAGCAGGGGCAATAGCAAGACAAAGTGTAAATCGACTATTGTCAGATCAATTAAACAATTTAGCTAGTTCGTTGATTAAAGGAGTTGAATTAAACTTTAACTTGGAGTCAAGTGAGGATTTTTCGAGTGGTTCAAGAGAGAATCGTACAGATTTAAATATAGCTGTTTCTAAGCGTTTGTTTTCTGATCGTTTGAAAGTAACGGTGGGTAGTAGTTTTGAGGTCGAAGGAAGTCAGCGTCAAAACGAGCAGGCTACTAATATCGCTGGGGATATTGAATTAGAATATACTTTGTCAAAAGACGGACGTTACTTAATGCGTGTTTATAGAAAAAACCAATATGAAGTTGCTTTGCAAGGGCAAGTGGTGGAGACAGGAGTAGGTTTTATTATTACGATGAGTTATGATAAGTTTAGAGAACTATTTGAACGTTCTAGAGATAAAAAAGAATTAAAAAGACAGTTAAAAGATGAAAGTGAGAAGTAAAGATATTTTAAGTGCAATTGCATTAGGAATAATAGGGTTCACACTGAATTCTTGTAGTAGTACTCGTTATTTAAAAGAAGGGGAAGAACTTTATGTAGGACCAGACATTGTTATAGATAGTGATTCACTGTCTAAAAAGCACAAAGAGGAAATGAAGCTAGCTCTTAATGATTTATTGCGTCCCGTACCCAATACACGTGTATTGGGTGTGTATCCGAATTTAGCTTTGTATAACATGGCTGGTAATCCTGAGAAGACAAGTAAATTGAGAAGGTGGATGCGCAATAAGCTTGGTGAGGCTCCTGTGTTGTTTAGTCAAGTTGACTTAGAGTACAATAGTGCAATACTAACTAATCGTTTGGAAAACCACGGCTTTTTTAATGTAACAATCGAAAGTGATACTTTAAAAACAGCAGATAAGAAGAAAGGGGTGCGTTATCACGTTACACCAGGAGAGCAGTACAAGATTAATGAGGTAACTTTTTTGAACGATTCAACACCTTTGCAACAATTAATTTATGATGCTAAAAACTGGACAAGATTAAAGAAAGGGAAAGCTTATAACTTAGATGATATCAAAGAAGAACGAGTACGCTTTGATAATTATGTAAAGAATAAAGGTTATTACTATTTCAGTCCTAATAACCTTTTAGTGCAAGTGGATAGTACAGTAGGTAATCACAAGGTTGATCTATTCGTTAAAGTTAAAGATGACGCACCTAAGCCTGCTTTGAAAGCTTATACGATTGACAAAGTATATGTGTTTGCAGATTATAACATTTCGGATGGTGACTATATGAAAGGAATTGATTCTGCTGACCAGTACAACGGAATGACTATTGTAGATCCTAAGGGCAAGTTTAAATCATCAATTTATGATCGTACAATTTATTTAGAGAAAGGGGAGACATATAATCGAAATGATCATAACTTATCACTGAATCGTTTAGTTAATTTAGGTGTGTTTAAGTTTGTGAAGAATTCATTTGAAATTTCTGATTCAATCAATAATAAACTAGATGCTTATTACTTTCTGACGCCAGATAATCCAAAAGCGATTCGGGTGGAGCTATTGGGTAAAACAAATTCAGCAAGCTATAATGGCGCAGAGTTAAATGTAAATTGGAGTAATAAGAATTTCTTTAAAGGTGCTGAATTGTTTTCTGTATCAGCTTATGGGGGTGCGGACTTTCAAAGTTCAGCTAGAAATAATGGATATAATGTATATAAAGCCGGATTAGAAGCAAGTCTTACTTGGCCTAGATTGATAGCACCAATTGATTTTAATCCTTTGACGGGGCATATTCCAAAAACAAAAACAACAGTGGGATATGAGTTTCTTCAGCGTAGTAAGTTGTATTCTTTAAATTCATTTAAGGCGTCTTGGGGATATTTGTGGAAACAAAGTACTACAATTGATCACCAGTTTAATGTGTTGGAAACAAATTATGTAAGCCCTAATAATGTTACTGCTTTGTATCAGGAGTATGCAAAGGGGAATCCTTCATTAGAACGTGTATTGGACAAACAGTTGATTTTTGGACCAACTTATACATTTACGTTCACTAATACAATGAAGCAACATAAGACTCATACATTTTACTATAGAGGTTCGTTGGATTTCTCAGGAAATATTACAGGATTAGTGATGGGGGCTGATGTAAATAAGGAGAAAGAGAAAACCATTTTAGGAGTTCCTTTTAGTCAGTACATAAAAACGGAGCATGATTTTCGTCATTACTTAAAGTTAGGCCGTACCAGTCAGTTTGTTAGTCGTATTCATGCTGGAGTAGGTTATGCTTATGGTAATTCAACAGCGATGCCTTACACGAAGCAGTTTTATGTAGGGGGATCAAATAGCGTTAGAGCATTTAGAGCAAGAACATTAGGTCCTGGTTCTTTTGACCCAAGATCTATAGATTCGAACTTTATACCAGATCAATCAGGTGATGTTTTGATTGAAATGAATTTAGAATATAGAAAGAAATTAATTAGTATTATACACGGTGCTTTATTCGTGGATGCAGGAAATGTATGGAACTTAAGCGAAGTGTCAGATAGACCAGGAGGAAAGTTTAGTGGAGACTTTTATAAGGAATTTGCTATGGGAGCAGGTTTAGGACTTCGCTTTGACATAACCTTTTTAGTGGTGCGTTTTGATTTAGCATTTCCACTTCGTGTTCCGTATTACGAGGAAGGTAGTCGTTGGGTGATTGATGATATTCGCTTAGGTGATCGTCAATGGCGTAAAGATAACTTGATGTTGAACTTTGCAATTGGGTATCCATTCTAAATATTGTGGAATTATTCTACATTTAAAACTGTGGAATAATTGTGGATTTCTCTTAAAGTATTTTATTATACTAAAATAGTATATGTGTAAGTGTTTGTAAATAGGTGTTTTATATTTTTGTTAGATAGTTTGTTTATCATGGCATGATTTTTACAGTATAATTAGTATAAGGTGTTATAATAAATTAGACGAAAGTCTTGCTAAGAAAAAGAAAATTTAAGTGTTTGTTTAAAAAGAGTTATGCTGCTTTTAATAGTAGCAAATAGATCGTTAGTAAGGTGAAGAAGAGAAATCTTCAGGTAAGTAGGGAGCAATAGCTCCCTTTTATCGTTTATAGAGGTTATTTGATTTGGTTATAGTTTGTATGCAATAAAAATGCTATTTTTGCGATTACCACGTAAAACAAATTAATATGAGTCAGAAGATTCTTGTAATAGATGATGATGTTCCTTTCTGCGAAATGCTAAAGACTTTTTTGGGAAAAAGAGGATATAGTGTAGCTAATGCTTTTAATAGTCAGGAAGCGCAGCAGTTGATAGATAAAGAGTGTTTTGATATTGTATTGACAGATGTGAGATTACCAGATAGTGATGGTATCGAATTATTGAAGTATATCAAAAAAGCTTGTCCGACTACGCAAGTAATTTTAATGACTGGTTATACAGAAATCAAAACTGCTGTAAATGCTATGAAATTAGGAGCATTTGATTATGTTGCCAAACCAATCAACCCTGATGAGATCATCATGACGATCAATCAAGCGTTAGAGAAACGGGAAGCTAAGACAGTACAATCGAGCAATTATTCTTCTTCTAATACACAAACAAAATCTTCCTCACCTTCTGATGGTGATGATTATGTGAAAGGCAGTAGTAATGTTTCTAAGCAATTAAACGAATATATTGAATTAGTCGCTCCTACTAATATGTCCGTACTAATTATCGGTGATAGTGGAACAGGTAAAGAACATATTGCACATTCAATTCATTTGAATAGTAAGCGCAAGGACAAACCTTATATTGCAGTTGATTGTGGTGCTATTCCTAAAGATTTAGCTTCTAGTGAATTCTTTGGGCATATTAAAGGTTCTTTTACAGGGGCAGTAACAGATAAAGTAGGTCACTTCGAAGCAGCGAATGGAGGTACTATCTTCTTGGATGAGGTAGGTAATTTATCTTATGAAGTTCAAGTGCAACTTTTACGTGCACTTCAAGAAAGAAAAGTGAAACCTGTAGGAAGCAGTATTGAGATTGATGTAGATATTCGTGTAATAGCGGCTACTAATGAAGATTTACCGAAGGCTGTTCAGGAAGGGGAGTTCAGAGAAGATCTTTATCATCGTCTTAATGAGTTTGGAATTGTTGCTCCGAAATTGGCAGATCGAGGAGAAGATATATTGATGTTTGCCAATTATTTTTTGAAAACGTCTAATACAGAATTAGAGAAACAAGTAGGTAAGTTTTCATCTGAAGTGGAACGTGTGTTTCTAACTTATGATTGGCCTGGTAACCTTCGTGAGATGAAAAACATTATTAAGCGTTCTGTTCTTTTGACAAGAGGTGATGTGGTTGAGGTTCAGGTATTACCACAAGAGATTCTATCACCAAGAATGCAAACTACGCTTAAAGATAGAACGGTGGTTGATGAAGAGGATCTAAAGTTGTTTTCTTCTAAAAATGAAGAACAAGCGATTCGTACGGCTTTGGAGAAGGTTAAGTTTAATAAAACAAAAGCAGCTCAAGTTTTAGGTATAGACCGAAAGACACTTTATAATAAAATGAAATTATACAATATCGAGTTGTAAATAATAAATTATTGAAAAGGCATTACTTCTGTAAGGATTAATGCCTTTTTTAGTTATAATGAAAAGGTAATCATAAGATTAGTTCTTCTGTTCAAGTGTTTCGATATTAGGATAGGTAAAGTATCTCATTTTCTTTTTACCTTTGCATAAATTAGATTAGGTAATTATGGATATACAAACGCTAATACATCATAATTTAGACGAATTGTTTTACTTAGCAGATAAGAAAGAGATATTAGATACTGAATTAGTAGTCAAAATTGGCGCTTATGTTGGCGCTGCTGTATTAAGAGGACGCTATGCTAATCAGAAGGAAGTGACGATGGAAGAGGTGAATGGCGTATTTGGTATAATTGGAGATTTTTGTAGAGATAGCTTTGGTGGAAGAAGCTTTTCAAAAGTTCACTTTAATAAAATGACTAAGCTTGCTTTAGAGTTAATTCAAGAAACAACCTTTGATGCCGATGTAGAAAAGTTTATTGCTTCTTTAAGAAGCTAAGTTATTTGATTGAATAAAGAAATAATAAAGACATAATTAAAAGGCCCAATGATAGTTATTTCATTGGGCCTTTTGCGTATTTAAAATTTCATGTATTTATCTGTTGGAATTAGTGTATAACTTGACATATATAAGGAAATACGGTATCTTTCCAAGCTTAATAACAACCTTAACATAATGAAACAAACAAAACCAACCTACTCAAGTAGGGAAAATACTAGCTTCTTTAAAAATCTAGGGTTTGCTTTACTAGCAATGAGTACTTTATCATTACATGCTCAAAAAAAACCATTAGATCATTCTGTTTATGATAGTTGGGAGTCTATCGGTGAGAAAGCCATTACAAATGATGGACAGTGGATCATGTATCAAGTTAAACCTCAAGAAGGTGATAAAACAGTCTATTTTAAAACAATTGATGGTAAACAAGAATTAAAAGTAGATAGAGGTGAAAAACCTGTATTTACAGGGAGTTCTAATTTTGCTGTCGTTTCTATACGTCCTACCTATGCTGATTTGAAAGCAGTAAAGATTAAAAAGAAAAAAGAAGATGAAATCGCAAAAGATTCTTTAGGTATTTTTAATCTGAAAACGGGTGATGTTCATAAAATAGCAAATGTGAAATCTTTTAAAACACCTGAAGATAAAGGAGATTTCTTAGCGTACTTATTGGAAAAAGAAAAGGATACCGCTAAGGCTAAGGATAAGAAAGCTTCAAAAAAGAAAGCAGATAAAGATACGCCTTTAAAATTGGTCTTAAAAGATTTATTAGCTGATTCTACGGTTACTTATGATGATGTAGTGGATTACTTTTTTGATAAGAATGGACAGTATTTAGTTGTAATAACTAAAGATCCAAGTGCAAAGAAAAAGGATGATGACGATAAGAAAGAGGAAGAGATAGCAGATAGTGATGCAAAAGATAATACAAAAGCAGAATCAAGGGCTGATCAAGATATAGTAGAAGCTACTGGTCCTTTTGGTGTGTTTGCTATTGATTTAAAAAGTAAAAAGAAGTACACTTTATTAGAAGGCAAAGGGAAGTATACTAAATTTAGTTTTGATGAAACGGGTAATCAATTAGCCTTTATTGCTAATGAAGATGAGGAGAAGACTTTAGTGAAAACGTATACTGTATACCATACTCAGTTACCAAAACCTGCAAAACCTATGATTTCTGATCAGTCAAAGGGAATACCTTCAGACTGGGTGGTTTCAGAGAATTATGAGCCAGCATTTAGTAAAAATGGTAAGCGTATGTTTATCGGAATAGCACCTAGACCAATTGCTAGGGATACGACTTTAGTTGTAGAAGACCATGCTATACTTGATATTTGGCACTACAAAGAGGATTATTTACAACCACAGCAATTAGCTAATTTAGATAAAGATTTGAAGAAATCTTATTTAGCTGTTGTTGATTTTACGAAAGGAAGTACAGTTGTACCTTTAGCTGATGATCAGATGGATCGTGTGTCTTTGGTTGATCAGGGAGATGCCTCTATTGTTTTTGGATCATCTGATTTTGGGTATAGAGTAGAGAAGCAATGGGATATTTCAGGGCATACAAGTTACTATATTGTCGATATACAGACTGGAAAGCGTACGGAAGTGATTAGTGGGCTAAAGGGTACTGCTCGTATTTCTCCAAAAGGAAAAGCTGTAGTCTATTATAATAGTGAAGAAAAAAACTGGTATGCTTATGACGTAAAGTCAAAAACAAAGAAGTTGTTAAACAAAGGTTTGTCAGTTTCTTTTGCAGATGAGTTATTCGATATGCCTGATGATGCATATGCTTACGGAATAGAAGGATGGACGGCAAATGATGAGTCTGTTCTTATACGTGATCGTTATGATATTTGGGAGTTCTTCTTATCTAGTAATAAAGCCCCTCGTATGATTACGAAAGGTTATGGACGTGAAAATCACGTACGCTTTGAACTATTAAATCTAGACAAAGAAAAGAAAGCTTATGATCGTTCAGATGTGTTAGTCTTAGCTGCTTTTAACGAAAAAACTAAAGATGCAGGATATTACCGTATTTCGGTTAAATCTTCAAAAGAACCACAAGTCGTGTTTATGCAGGCTTATGATGGATTTAAATCTTTGTTTAAAGCAAAAGAAAGTGAGGTTTATGCTTATTTGAAAGGATCTTTTTCAGAATCTTCTGACTTATATGTGACTAATGATTTCAATAAAGAGCTTAAGATAAGTAATACAAATACACAACAAGTAGATTATAACTGGGGGACTAATGAACTAGTGCATTGGACAACGCCAAAAGGTCATCCAGCAACAGGTGTTTTATTTAAACCTGAGAACTTTGATCCAGCGAAGAAGTATCCAATGATTGTGTATTTTTACGAGAAGTTATCTGATAATTTACATCGTTATGAAGCTCCTGCACCAACGCCATCTCGTTTGAATATCCCATTTTATGTTAGTAATGAATACTTAGTATTCACACCAGATATTAGTTACGAAGATGGGCACCCTGGGAAGTCTGCGGAAGAATTTATCAATTCTGGAGTAGAATACTTGAAGAAAAACAGTTGGGTAGATGGACAGAAGATTGGTATCCAAGGACAGAGTTGGGGTGGTTATCAAGTAGCCCACCTTATTACAGTGAATGATATGTATGCTGCAGCTTGGTCTGGTGCTCCAGTAGTAAATATGACTTCTGCTTACGGAGGTATTCGATGGAAGAGTGGAATGAGCCGCCAATTCCAATATGAACGTACGCAAAGTAGAATTGGCAAAACATTGTGGGAAGGATATGATTTATATATTGAGAATTCTCCTTTGTTCCATATGACGAAGGTAAGCACACCTGTAGCTATTATGCATAATGATATGGATGGAGCTGTGCCATGGTATCAAGGAATTGAAATGTTTATGGCTTTACGTCGTTTAGGTAAACCTGCTTGGTTGCTTAACTATAATGACGATGAACACAATTTGATGAAACGCCAAAATAGAAAAGATATTCAAATACGTCAGCAACAGTTCTTTGATTATTACTTAAAGGGTAAACAAGCTCCTGTATGGATGGTTAAGGGAGTTCCTGCTACTATGAAAGGAAAAGATTGGGGGTTTGAATTGACAGATGAGGAAGTAAAGTAGTTCTATTTTATATTTGAAAAAACACTGCACAATACAATTGTGCAGTGTTTTTTTTGGCTTTTTTTCACTGTATTTGTTGCCAAGATTGAGGTATTCGTGCAGTATAGGTGCAGTATACTACCCCAGAGTTGACTTCTTGGCAAGAAAAGGGCAAGAAAACTGCACGTATTGTGGAAGCATGTCAGAAAAAGTTACGTATAGATTGTTCATACCTTAGGTTGTTGAAAGGGGAGAAGTTCTAAAAAGGATAGACATGCTAGTCTTTTACTTCATTGTCGTGTAATACAGTAGTATTTATGAAGACAGATAAGTGAATTTAAGTTCACTGAGTAACCATTCGATGATTAATGAATCTGCGGTTATTTCTCCTTCGAACCAATTGCACCAATCCATTTTAATTATTGTGTTTTCCTTTTTTAGGTGATAGTAGTCTTGATCTATTCCTTTGTCAAAGGCAAGTAGTGGGTATTGTTTGATTACTGTCCATTTGTTTTTACGCAAAAAAGTTAGAATTGTGTTCCAATCTTCTGTCGATATATCTTTTAGTGTACATTGCATATTGTGCTCAATTTGTTAGTTAGTCTAAAAATAATAAGCATCTCAGCTTTGTTTAATTCTCTATATTACTTTCTTATACCAGTTGATGGTTCATTGACTCTACAAAAAAACAATTAACTTTGTTATTGACAGTAAAAATAGATAATATGATTGATAAAATTCAACGATATAGAGGGAATATAGTAGTAGAAGGAATACAATTAGAGTTAGTGCTGACGTTGCATCAGTTAGAAAGTGAGGTGACAGTGGTAATTGATATTCCAGCACAGGGTGCTATGGGGTTAAATGCAGTAAATTGTAGTTGTGAAGAGGGTGAGCTTCGCTTTGAGTTACGTGAAATGGGTGCTAGTTTTGTTGGTGTAGTTGCATCAAATACGCTAGTTGGCCAGTTATCTATACAGGGATATAAAATAGAAGCAGTATTCGAACAAATAGAAATAAAATTGCCAGGTAATCCTACGTTAGTTTCTTCGGAAGAAGAATTAGTGAATTTAGCTCAAAAGGAATCTGGTACATATCCATATAAAGTAAAAGATTATTTCCAAAGACCGAGCTCTTCTGGGTTTCAATTGTCTCCAAATGGCAAGTATTTGTCTTATCGAGAAAAGGATGAGAATAATAAGCGACATGTCTATGTAAAGGAGATTGAAACAGCTAAAGTAACGCAAATTATAGAAGAATCGACAGAACTTATTCGTGGCTATGGATGGATTAATGACGATCGTTTAGTTTATGTAATGGATCAGGGAGGAGATGAAAATTATCATTTATACGCGGTCAATGTTGATGGGACGAATAATATAGACTTGACGCCATTTGACAAAGTACAAGCGGGAATACTCAATGTTTTGAGGGAGCAAAAGGATTATATGATTATTAGTATGAATTTAGATAATGCTCAAATATTTGAGCCGTATAAAATTAATATTCATACAGGTGAGTACGAAAAACTGTTTACTAATAATGATCCAACAAATCCTGTTGCTGGTTATGACTTTGATAAAGATGGGACTTTAAGAGGGTATACGAAAATGTATAATGGTGTTCAATCTCAATACTTCTACAAAGCAGAAGGGGACAGCGATTTCCAATTGTTTCAAACGATAGATTGGTCAGATACCTTTTCACTGATGGCTTTTAATTACGCATCTTCAGACCGCGATGAAGCTTATGTATTGACAAATTTAGATAGTGATAAGCAACGTATTATTTTGTATAATTTCAAAACAAAAACTATTGTTAAAGAAATATATAGTAATGAGGACTATGATGCTTCAATTATAGGGCTTTCGCGTAACCGAAACTGGGAGATTGACTATTTAGGGTATGAAGGAGAAAAGGTTGTGATAGAGCCTATCAGTGAAACATTCAAGAAAATTAATAATGACTTATTAAATCATTTTGAAGGTTATGAGTTTAGTATTGCTGCTAAAACGGAGAAGGAGGATCGTTATCTAATCATTGTTCAGAGTGATAAATTGTACGGAAAGTATTATACCTATGACAAAGCAACAGGCGCGGTAACATTGCTTTATGATTTAATGCCCCAGCTTAAAGAAGAAGACATGGGAGTGATGCGTCCGATTTCGTTTACTAGTCGTGATGGATTGACAATTCATGGTTATATTACATTACCAGCTCAATCGAAAGTTGGGCAGAAAGCTCCATTGGTTGTTAATCCACATGGAGGTCCACAGGGGATTAGAGATAGTTGGGGATTTAATCCAGAAGCACAATTGTTTGCTAGTAGAGGATATGCTACGTTACAAGTGAATTTCAGAATATCGGGAGGATATGGTAAATCATTTTTTAAGGCTGGATTTAAGCAGATTGGACGTAAGGTAATGGATGATGTTGAAGATGGGGTAAAGTATGTGATTGAGCAAGGCTGGGTAGATGAGTCAAAAATTGCAATCTATGGAGCAAGTCATGGTGGTTACGCGACACTAATGGGATTGGTCAAAACACCAAATCTATATTGTTGTGGAGTAGATTATGTGGGAGTGTCTAATATATTTACTTTTTTTGAATCTTTTCCAGAGTATTGGAAACCTTATAAAGACATGGTTAAAGAGATTTGGTATGATTTAGATAAAGAAGAAGAGCGCATAATTGCAACTGAAGTTTCTCCAGTATATCAATTAGACAAAATTACAAAACCTCTGTTTGTAGTACAAGGAGCTAATGATCCTAGAGTTAAAATTGGTGAATCAGATCAAATAGTATCAGCCCTTAGAGAAAAAGGCTTTGCGGTTCCGTATATGGTGAAGTATGACGAAGGTCATGGTTTTGCAAAAGAAGAAAATAGCATTAGCTTTTATGAATGTATGTTAGGTTTTTTATCTCAGTATTTGAAATAATTAGGAATCCAATAGATTCTAATAGTCTGTTTTTTTGCTTAGTTTATAGAAGTTATTGTTTAGATTGATTAAAAAATACTATTATAGAGTTGTTTTTTTGAGTAAATACAGATTTTGTAAATAGTTTTTAAAAATACAGACTATAGAAATTTATAGAATTAAAATCATTAGATTAATAAGGAATATTTTTGATTTTTGAAGAATTGGTAAAGTGAGTAAATTTTTGACATTAAAAAGTAGAGAGTTATTCGATTTATTTGTTAAAAAAATATATTTTAATGTTATATATTTGTGGGGATAAGCAAAAAATCTATAAAAAAGAAGTTTTTTGGTTGATTTGTATTTATTCTTTTCAAATTACTTAGATTGAATTTTTAAGTTTCCTTGCTAGTGGAAACTATTAAAAAAAGCTAACCGAAAGGTTAGCTTTTTTTGTTTATTTTGCTGGTAAGTATTGTTTGATAAATTTCACGAGTTGTGGGTTTGCTTGTACGATTGCCTCTGTGTGTGAAGCTCCTACTACAGGTAGGAAAGTAATGTTTTCTGAACCTAGATTTTGTAAGTTTTTTACCATTTCTTCCGTTACAGGATAGGGTACATTTGTGTCCTTCGTCCCTTGAATAACTAGTACAGGTTTATCTATTTTTTTTGTGCCTGGTTGACTTCTTTTAAGAAAGTCTTGTACAATAGGATCTTTCTTAAAAGTGTTTTCATCTAGTCCAGGATAATCCATTATTTTATGAGTTTTATCTTCTTTCATAAAGGCAATAATATCACCTTTAAAAGCTTGACGAATTTCATCTAAACATTCACCATTATTTCCTTCTGCTAAGGGAGCGAAAGCTTGTGAACGACTCATAAATAATTTAATGTAATCAAAATCTGTTTGATAAGCTTTTATTCCTGCTCCTGCAAGTCCTGCATAAGATAATAATGTTGCATAAGAGTTGATAGAAGTTCTGTTTTCATGCGGTATATTAGCTGCATCTTCCTGTGCTTCTATTTGTGCCAAAGCTAAAGGAGCAACTTCTAGGATGATTTTTCCTAAGCTTGACGCAGGAGCTCCGGCTACAGCTCCTTTGAAGTTAGGGTTGTTGTTTGCATATTCTGCAATACCTAAGGATGCTTGTCCTCCTTGGGATTGTCCTACGGACATCCAGTCTGGGTTAAATTCTGTTTCGTATTTTTCGTGTACTGCTTTTACAGCATAAATAGCTGAATTAGCTTCACTTTCTAAGTGTAGATACGGGTGAATACCTGGGGTTCCTAGTCCTTCGTAGTCTGGAGCTATGATTACATATCCTTCGTTTAAAAGGCTTTCAGCTAAGATGCTGAAGTTGGCTCCTAGCTCATTCTTACTTGGAGCACAAGCATCTCCGACACCTACAGTACCATGAGCCCATACTACTGTGCGCCATCCGTCAGCTGGTCTGGCAGTTTTTGGGTAGAAAACTAAGGCAGTCGCCTCTGCTTGTAGTTCTAGTACATTTGGCATCTTATAGGTAGCGGTCTTAATCTCTGAGGCACCTTCTAATTGGCCTAAGGTATAAGGTTCTTCTTTGACGTAGGTTTTGTTGCTTGGAGGAGTTTTATCGATACTTCCATTGTCGCTGTTGCAAGAAGTAAAAGTTGCGAAGCTCAAGGTTGATATGCAGATTAGTCCTGCTAATAAAAGTCGTTTTTTCATTTTAATTAAGTTTGGTTAGTATTAAATCAAATATAGACATTATGGAGAGTAATATACTATTTGTGTTAGGTTTATCCTTTCATTTAACACTAATTGAATGATTTATTCGCTATTTGTGTTTTGTTTTAGATATTTTATATCGAGTAAGTGATTAATGTTAGCGGATTAAAAGTAGTAGTTGATGAGGTTGAACAGTGATTAATTCTGTTGACTTAGTTTTCTTAGTTAAGTGTGAAGTGAAAAGAATTGGAAAACTAGGTGCTTCGTTCAATCGTGTGCGCTAATTTTTGGACAAACAAAAAGGTGTCTATATATCTTCTGACTTGCGTTACCGTATAAGGAAGGGTGATCGTTGAGGACTGAGCAGGCTTTGACTTTTTTGGGAAAGTTAATGTGGATAGATGGAGTTGCTCTTAATTGTGAAGAAATAAAAAACCAGCACTAATGCTGGTTTTAATATTATTTTGTAAATCCAAAATGCTTTAATAGTGCATCAATAGAAGGGTCTTTTCCACGGAAGTCTTTGTACATAACCTCTAGTGGCATAGAGTTTCCTTTAGAGAATACTTTGTCTCTTAAGATTTGACCATTTGCTCTTGTCATACCACCATTAGCTAATAACCAATCATAAGCATCATAGTCTAGCATTTCTGACCATTTATATGAATAGTATCCAGCAGCATATCCACCTGCGAATACGTGGTTAAAATAAGTAGAACGATATCTTGGAGGAACAGTTGCTAAGTCTAGACCATATTTTTTAAGTGATTCTTGTTCAAACTGAACGGCATCTTTGATGTCTTTGTCCGCACCGATTACGTGCCATTCCATATCGATTAATGAAGCTCCAAGTAATTCTGTTAAGCTATACCCTTTATTAAAGTTTGAAGCTCTTTTGATTTTTTGAACTAATGCGTCAGGGATAACTTCTCCAGTTTTGTAATGTTTCGCATAGTTTTTCAAGACAGAAGGTTCGAAAGCAAAATGCTCGTGAAACTGAGAAGGGAATTCTACGAAATCTCTAGATACATTTGTTCCTGATAAGGTTGGATAAGTTTGGTTTGCAAAGAATCCATGCAATGCATGACCAAATTCGTGATACATTGTTATTACATTATCTAAAGATAGTAAAGTTGGTTGACCTTCAGCTGGTTTAGGGAAGTTTCCAACATTGTAAATTACAGGTAATTGATTCAGTAATTTTGATTGTCCAACAATGTTACTCATCCAAGCACCTCCACGTTTTGAATCACGTTGGTAGAAGTCAGTGTAAAATAAACCTACTTTACTACCATCTTCATTGAATACCTCATAAACTTTTACATCTTCTTGCCACACAGGAATGTCAGTACGAGCTTTGAATGTTAATCCATACAATTGATTAGCCATGTAGAAAACGCCGTTTTCTAATACACTATTCATTTCAAAGTATGGTTTTAAGTCGTTTTGATTTAAATCATATTTGTCTTGTCTGATCTTCTCTGCATAGTAGTTCCAATCTGCAGCAGATAGTGTAAAAGGGTCAGACTCTCTGTTAATTAAGTCTTGAATTTCTTTAGCTTCTTCTTTAGCAGTAGCTACAGCAAAAGGACTTAAATCTTTAAGAATTTTTAAAGCATTATCTGGTGTAGAAGCCATTGTACCTTGTAAGCTCCATTCAGCATAGTTATTAAAGCCTAGAAGTTTCGCTTTCTCAGCTCTTTTCTTAGCTATTTCGATTATTATAGCTCGTGTGTCGTTATCATCTCCTTTTTCAGCTCTGATCCATGCTTGGTCGAAAAGCTTTTTTCGAGATTCTTTATTTGTTAATTTGCTTAAATCTGGTTGCTGAGTTGTATTGTTTAACTCAACTAGGTAGGTATCATCTTCTTGTTTGATAGCAGCTAATTCGTCTTCATTTAATCCAGCTAGCTCTTCTTTAGTAAAAGAAACACCGCCTGATTTTGTTGCTGCTAATAGTTTGTCCCCAAATTGATTATTAAGTGTAGCAATTGTTTGGTTAAGTTCTTTAAGCTTAGTTTTGTTTTCTTTATCAAGGTTTGCTCCAGCTTTGATAAAAGATTGGTAATAAACATCTAGTAATCTAGCTTGTTCAGGTTTTAAGTTTAAGGTTTCTTTAGTATCATATAGCGATTTGATGCGTTGGAATAATACATCATTTAAGTAAATAGCATCATTATGTGCAGCGAATTTAGGAGCTAATTCATTGTTGATGGCTTTAAGTTCATCATTAGTGTGTGCACCAGTTAAAAGGAAGAATACTGAAGTTACACGGTCAAATAATTCTCCAGATTTTTCAAGAGCGACAAGTGTATTGTCGAATGTTGGTTTGTCTGTACTAGTAGTGATTGAATCAATCGCTTCCACTTGGCGACGCATTCCTTCTAGTAAGGCTGGTTTGAAATCCTTATTTTTGATTTGGTTAAAATCAGCTGTTTGATAAGGTAGTTTGCTAGGTGAAAAGAAGGCATTATTTTCGTTCCAATCAATAGCTTCATCTTTTTGTTTTGCTGCGTTGTTACAAGAGGTGCTAAATATAGAAGCTCCTATAACAACACTCAAAATTGCTTTTTTTGCGTACATTATATTTAAAGTTAACGTTAGTTTGCTCCAAATATAGGTAAATAATGTAGAATTGTTGTTCTTATTACGATAAGGAAAGGAAAAGGAAATACACTATCGAAATAATTGATATATTTATAATTGGTAATTAGATGTGATTATAAAAAAGATAGTTTTGTAAACTAAGAAGTTAGCGTATGCGTATAGGTGTTGGGGTATTGTTTGTTTTTGTTAATTGTGCTATTTGTGCACAAACCTTTGTAATTAGGGATAAAATTGTTGAGCAATATAGTCAAGAGAATATAAGTTATTTTATGCATTATATGGATAAAAGTAATTTGGAGGATTCGCTTGCCGTTCGCTATTGGACACATGCTAATGCTTCATCTGATTTATTATTATCAAATTCTCATGCATTACTAAAGCGTGTAGATAATCAAACGATACCTATATATTATACATTGAGTAATGAGAGAGCTCGTTACACTAGTGGTGTGGATGAGTTGAATAGCTTTAATGGATTAGAGTATCTAACAGGAAATAAAATGATTGTGGCTGTAGTGGATGGAGATGTTGCATTTGATAAACATATAGAGTTTGTTGATTCAAATAACGAGTCAAGAGTAAGGACGGGTGATGTGCAGTTTGACTTGTATCCTACTGATGTTTTCTTAAAGAAAAAAAGAGAAGAGTCTAAGATTCATGCTACACATGTTACAGGTACTATTATAGCGAAAGGAATAAATCCGAAAGCAAAAGGCATGGCTCCTGAGGCAAAGGTGTTATCGTATAATTGGCAAAATGATGTGAAAAAAATAGCGAATATAGCTAAAGAAGGAATTTTGGTTTCGAATCATTCATATGGTATAGCTGTTCTGGATAATTTAGGGAACCCAATATTGCCAAATTATTATTTTGGTACATATAATAGAGATGCTCATGACTTTGATCGATTATGTAACTTGTTTCCTTATTTTACTCCTGTGATTGCTGCAGGAAACGATTATGCCTCAGCAGATATTATTAATCCAGCTATGAAAGGAGCTGTTCTTTTAGTAGGATATACTACAGCTAAAAACCCGATTGTGGTTGGGGCAATTGAGGTTGCCGAGTATGTAGGCAATGATGTGATGACTTCTTTTAGTAGTACTGGTCCAACAAATGACTTTCGAATTAAGCCAGACATAGTTACTGATGGAGTAGCGATTCTTTCTACAGGATTTTCAACTCCATTGTTTGAAGGTGCACCTTTTCATAGAAATGTATACACACGTTTAAGCGGTACTTCTATGGCAGCTCCTGTAGTAACAGGGGTACTTACGCTATGGCAGCAATGGGCGATTGAAAATAATGATTTCCCTTTAAAAGCAGCAACACTGAAGGCGATTATGATTCATACAGCAAATAAAGTTGAAAAATATGAAGGACCAAGTTATCGATATGGCTGGGGAAGAATTAATGCTTATAGTGGAATACGGTTACTTGAAAATTCGCTAAAAAGTAAAGCGTTGGTTTTAGAATCCCTGTTGCTTAATCAACAAATTAGCAAACATCTTGTAAAGTTAAATACTATAGCTGATAAGTTAATTTTTACGCTTGTGTGGACTGATCCAGAAGGTAGTGATAGGGTCGGTAATGGAATGAATATGCAAAAGAAGGATTTAGTGAATGACTTGGATATTCGTGTATTTAAAGATGGTGTAGAATATAAGCCCTGGAGACTCAATAAGGATTTTATGAATTTATATCCGGAGAAAGGAGATAATGATGTAGATAATGTAGAGAAAGTAGAGATTGATAATCCAGAAAGAGGAGAGTATGAAGTAGTGATTTCACATAAGAATAATCTTACAAGAAAAGTTCAAGATTTTTCATTGGTTGTCAGTGATAATTCTTATGGTGGGCTAGAAGAAAAGATTGGTATGGCTTCTTTTGAGCATAGTACCGAAATATGGCCTAACCCTGTAGAGGACTTCTTTTATATTGAATTAGAAAAAGAATATGTGTTTGGCAGTGGAATGATACGGTTGTATGACATTAATGGTAGGTTGGTTAAGTCTGTTGAAGTAGCTTCTACAAATAGAGCTATTGTTGATATTTCAAATTTTGAAAGAGGAGTATATTTTGTTTATTATGAAATTAATGGTCAAGAGTATAGTAAGAAGGTTTTAAAAAAATAATATTTTAATAGGAGGGAAGATTTCTTCTTTTACAGTAAAGTAACTTATTTACGTTTTCTAAAAAAAAACATTGATATGTAAAACAAAGTAAACTAGAG
>NZ_WMJY01000016.1 GCF_009711055.1 Myroides pelagicus | reverse complement strand
TTTAAATGCTGTTGCATTTATTTGTTGAATCTAAGCACAATAAACAATCCCTTTAACATAGATGTTAAAGGGATTTCTAATTGTTTTGTTTCTATTAATTCACATACAAAATATACAACAAAGAGCTAATTGAGATAAATACCCACAACCCTACCCCTTCAAGTAGCGGTCTGACTCCTACAGACTTCACTGTTCGATAGGAAAGAGAAGTACCGATTAAAAACAAAGTAAGGGTCAATGCTTTCTTAGACAATTCAACAATATAAGGACTAATTAACTCAATACCTGGAATATAAGAGTTGGCCAACATTGCCAAAACAAACAAGCCAATGAAGTAAGGAAGCTTCACCTTTGTTCCCTTGTTCTTGAATAAGACAGTGGATAAAAAAGCTACTGGAATAACCCATAATGCGCGAGCCAACTTAACGGTCGTTGCCACTTCAAGTGCTTGATCACCATACTTAGCCGCAGCGCCTACTACCGAGCTGGTATCGTGTATCGCTATAGCAGACCACAATCCAAAATCTACTTGACTCAGACCAAGTGCATGACCAATTGGCGGGAAGATAATCAAGGCCAAAGAGTTTAAAATAAACACAATGCCTAAAGCTACTGATATCTGTTTCTCATCGGCTTTAATCACAGGAGATACTGCTGCTATAGCACTTCCTCCACAAATCGCTGTACCAGAAGATATTAAATAGGATATTTTCTTGTCTATTTTCAAAGCTTTCCCCAATACAAATCCAAGGATTAAAGTCAATGCAATAGAAAATATCGTCAGTACAAAACCGTCTTTACCAGCCGCAATAGCGCTGTAAATATTCATACCAAAACCCAAACCTACAACAGCTACCTTCAGTAGAAGCCCAGTCGTTTTTTTGGTTTGTTTTGCATAAGGATTTTCAAATAACTGCGCATATATAATTCCTATAATCAATGCTGTCGCTGAAGATACAAATGGAAGAAAGCACAAAAGTGCCAATCCTATTAAAACCACTTTGGCAAGGGTTAACGGACTTGAAGTTTTTATTGTCATTTACATCTAGTTTTTACTGATACAAATATCCTTCAGTAAAATCAATTGTGTAAATACATAATTGTTATACTCTATAACTTTAAATTATACGATTGTGCAAAACGGATAAACAATTCAACCAGTGCACTCTCTTGTCCTTGTCTTTGGATAATACTGAAACAGCGATTGATCTCTAGGCCTTCTATATCCACTACAACCAACTCATTGTATTTAAGCTCCTTTAAAATAGCGTGTATAGACAAGAAAGCAAAACTAGAAGAGTGCATTAAATACATCTTGATACTTTCTGTACTGGAAAAACTCATATCACTTTTGAGGTCATTAATAGATATCCCCACCTTATTCAAACTACTTTCGATCACATCTAGAGTACCAGAACCACTCTCTCTAAGCAAAAAGCTAAGTTGCTTGAGTTCCTCTGGAGGTATACTCCCCTGCTTGGCTAACGGATTAGTCGCCTTACACACTAATACGATTTCATCTTTGATAAAGTCTGTGTATTTTATCTGCGGATGCTTACTATTGCCCTCCACCATCGCTACATCAATCTGACTGCTAAGCAAAGCTTTTTCTATACCATAAGTATTGTCTGATATTACATCAATGTGTATATCTCCAACTTTTTCGCGAAACTCAGCTAATAAGGGAGGCAACACATATTGGGAAATTGTCGTACTCGCCCCTAGACAGAGATTGCCATCCATCTTGGCGTTGAGCGCATGAATGTCAAAAGCTAAATTGCGATAAATGGAAAAAACCTCCTCTGCATAACGACACAGAAGCTCTCCAGACTCGGTCAAAGAAATCTTCACACCATTGCGATCAAATAATTTCGTTTTATAATGCGATTCTATTTCTTGTATATGTTTAGTCACAGCAGGTTGAGAAATCATTAATTCCTTTGCTGCTTTAGTAAAGCTATTCTTTTTAGCTACTGTATAAAATACTTTTAATCGAAAGTCAAACATATCTATAATGAATCGTTATCAATACCTACATACAATAAAGGAGTTAATCATCGTATAGTTTAAAAATATTGCAAACGATAAACTACATCCTTTAATCTTACAAAGTTAAACCAACACCTTATACAATCAACAATAAATCCTAAAATAATACGCACAACGATACTAATACCGAGTATAGATAACAAAACAATACCGACACTATCAAAAACAAAAAAGGCTGAGTCACACTGCGCTCAACCTTCCTTATTATTTTTATTCTTATTTTACCTAGTCTTTAACCACCCCGTAATGCTATAACGCACGTGATTAACCATTTTTACTTCATGCTCTAAGGCTTTACTATTAAAGATAATCATACGTCCTGGAAGGGCGTGTATATTCTTTTGATACTCTACACCATGCTCATCTTTTAAATAGATTGCTAATTCACCTCCCCAACTTGGATTCCAATCCTCATCATTGAGGTACAGTACCATGGATAAGGTACGTCTGGTATCAGTGTGAAAAGTATCCAAATGTCTCTTGTAAAAAGTACCTGGAGGATAACACGCGTAGTGAAATTCCCCTCCCTGCAATCCTAAATAACAAGTTTGATTGACATAAGCAATGAAGTTATTCATCTTCTCGAAATACATTTTTTCCACTTCATCAGGCTGATCCTCATCTAGCCACAGTATAGAATCTCCACGTATTTCTTCTATAATCTGCTCACTATCATTATTTCCTATAGCTGCTTGCTTAAAATTAGACAACTCTCTCTTTAGCTTTAAATTAGCGCGTAAAAGCTCTATTTCTTTGGCAGTAAAGAAAGCATCTACAACTGAGTATTTATGATTCATTAAATCATTTATTATTAACTCATAAAATGGATTTACTTCAAATTCATTCATTGATTATTAAATAAAACTTAGGCAAATATAATTTACAATACAAAAAAAACAATACTTATTTCTGTTTTTTTTAACATACTAGTCACGGTATTTTTTCTTGACAACCCTATCCAGAATATGAGCTACTAAAAACAAACCACTTTCCTTCATTTTAGACTTTTATATCGTTTCATTTAGTACCATATTAAAGTTTCAGTAGGAAAAGCAATAGTCTTACAAAAAACAAGCAACTAATATTCAATATTCACAAAAGAAGTCATACATCACTTTGTGGAAAAAACATTAGTTTAGTCTACTTAATTAAATCAATTGGACATACATTTAGAAATTAATTAATCTTAGCAATCGCAAATAAAAGCCATATAACACACTACCAAATATTGTTTAAGTTACCTATTTTTTCAATTATAGTTTAAAAAACTTAGCTGTCGTCATTAATAATCATCTCACCTATTTCAATTACCCGTGCTTTCTTGACCTATGACTGCAGTATAAGTGCACTTTCCTTGCCAAGAAGCCACTTCTGGGGTAGTATACTGCAGGAATACTGCACGTATAGCACTAGCTTGGCAACAAAAACCATTGTTTTGACATCACCATGAGTTAAAACAAGCTACCTATGTTTAAAAATTCAATACCTCCGTTTAATAACAGAATAGTGATATAGTAAGAAGAAACAGCAAATTCTCGAAAATTACGAACAATACTACATATTGTTTAAAAAAGTAATCACACCTTATTTTGTAAGATCAATAGAAACAAGACCACCCAACTAAACCTAATAGATATACATTTAAACTTTTTATTCTTTTTGTTTATGGTAGGATAAATATTTTGCATACCTTTGTTTTTAATTAATCTAAATAATATGTATACTATTATCTGTACACTTACCGCGTTAGGATTTTTTGTATTATACAATACTTCACAAAAAGTAAAATTCAACAAATCATGCGTGTTTACTCAGTGGATTAGATCCCACAAAAAGCCTTCTGTAGCCATAGCATTACTATTATTGACCATTAGTCTAATTTTAGAAATAATTGTGGATGGAGTAGCCATCGGTATCTTTACCTTCCTGGTTTATCTTATGTTTATTGGATCAGCTATTTTATCACTTTACCCTACCCTATCGATTCGTCTGTCACATATAGGTGCGTTAATAGGAGGTTGTCTATTCTTTGAAGTTATTTTACTCTAAATATCAGCTATGCCTGCAAATAAAAAACACTTAGAATCCTCAGCAATACAACGCTTTTTAAAGATTACCGCTGGCTTTTTTGGAGGACTACTACTCACTGTAACCTTCCATCTATTATTTATGTATTACTTCTCACCTGAAGAAGTTTTTACCACTATGTTTGCCACCGGCTACCTATTATGGGCAGCGTTATTTATCATTGCCTTTCTATTCGACAATGGCCTCAAAGCATGGGGAATTTACTTAGCTCTAAGCATTTTATGCTATATTCCCTACCTACTAAACAGCCCTATCGCCTAATCATTTACAACACTACATAGCGCAACTATTCAATCATGAATGTCAAGAATTACAACCGATACTTTCATCTGCATACAATAAGCGGGATTATCATTACCGTTATCCTATACATCTTTTTCTTTGCAGGTTCATTCTCTTTCTTTAAAAATGAGATTGACAGTTGGCAACAAAATACTCCGAAAAAGGACTATACTGCACAAACAATCAATTACAATCAAATCATAGATTCTTTAGATAGTAACTATGGTCTTTATGGACGAAATATCTCTTTCCGAGTTTCTGATAAAACCAGAACCGTACGCCTGTCAGTCACCCCGTCAAAAGACACTTTAAACCCAAAAGCAAAACAGCGTAACTTTGGTTACCTCAACCCGGAAACTAATCAAATAAAATCCTATCAAGAAAACTACGGTCTAGGTGAATTTCTATATCGACTACACTTCTTTGCTCAAGTAAACGCTTTAGGTAAAGTAGGCCCTATACCTGTCGGATATTTCATAGCAGGATTAGTTTCTTTCCTCTTCTTATTTGCTCTACTAACAGGGATACTAGTGCACTGGAAAAAGATAGTTTCAAATTTTTACATCTTCAGACCTTGGGAAAAAATCAAAACCATCTGGACTGACTTACACACTGCATTAGGAGTAATCTCTTTTCCTTTTCAATTGATCTTTGCTATCACAGGGTCGTATTTCTTACTCCATTACTACGTAATGATGAGTAGCGTGGCGGCACTTGGATATCAAGGTGATGTAAAAAAACTACAAGAAGATGTAAACTTTAGAAAAGGTCCTGTCAAAGAAGTTATCTTTGAAAACAAGCCACTAGATCATTCGATTGATATCAACAACTACCTCACACAAACCGAAGAACGCTGGAAAGATGCAGAAATAACCGGTATAAGTATTGACAATTACGGCGATCAAAGCATGGTGGTGACTGTCAATGGAAAAGCACCAGCAGCTAAGCAATTCAATAGTAAAGGAGAACTGAAATACCACGTAGCAACCAATAAGGTTACCCAAATAGCTGATCCGTTTGCCAATCCTGGTTATAGTTATTCATTTTCGAATATTCTGTACGAGCTACACTTCGGTGCCTTTGGTGGATACTTGACTCGAATTGTTTATTTCCTAGTAGGAGTAGCTGGATGTATTGTCATTATTTCAGGTGTTTTAATCTGGCTCGTTGCCAGGGACAAAAAAAACGTACCAGAACACAAACGCAAGTTTAACTTTTGGCTGGCCAATACCTATATGGCTATATGCCTGTCTATGTATCCCGTAACAGCACTTAGCTTTATAGCCGTAAAAATATTCCCTGATAAAGGACAAAGTTTTATCTATTCTTTCTATTTTTGGACCTGGCTCATTGCCACCGTATTACTGCTTGTCAGAAAGAATATCTATAAGACTAATAGAGACTGTCTGCTTTTGGGAAGTATTATAGGATTCTGTATTCCTATTGTCAATGGTATATGTACAGGAGACTGGCTCTGGAACAATTACAAGAACCAGTATTTTGATATCTTAACGATTGACTTGTTTTGGATTATAGTCCCTATAATTACCTTATTTGCATACAGGTTGGTTATACGAAAACATGAGCAAAAACAAATGACACAGTAACAAAAAGCGCTTTGGACTTCCAAAGCGCTTTTTTATTTCCTCTTTCTCAAGACTACCATATACCAATGAAACTTTACAGATACGAAAAATGGCTTACCAAATAGATAAGCCATTCTTGTTCAATTCAATTACATAGCAATATTTACTTTATGAAAAAAGTCCTAAGAACCAATTAATAATCATTGCAGCTAACTTAATCATATAATAGATTAACACTGAAAATAGTAAAATCCCAAGAAAAGAATAAACAGCTTGTTTATTTACTTTCTTAATGATCTCTTTATCATCTTCGACAAAGCCGACAATCAACTTCATATTTCTCAAATAACTACGATTAAAAACATCAAGGATATTACCTATCCAAAAAGGAATCAAACCAATAAAGACGTCTGTCATGATATTAAACAACACAGCTAAGGTAAGTGGTATTGACTTAACTTTAAACAAACTCACATACAAAAACGGCATCGATACCACCGAACTTATCGCATCTCCTATCCCACCAGGAATAAAACCAATAATTGGATCTAAAAAATAGCGATCCATTGTTTTGGCTATCCCCTTTAGCATCTGATAAGACCTAGATTGCTCTATGCGCAACTTTTCATCCGCTTTTTCTTTCTGTCTTTTGATTTCTACTTGAGTTGCCTTAGCGATATCTTTTAATTCTTTACTATCATCTAGACCTATATCAATCTTCGCCTGCTTTCTTCTATTACTTTCCATATCCGATCTACCCTATATTTCTAATGTCTTATCTCCTGACAACAAATCATCTATATCTTGAGCTGTAAATGCAATACCACTAACGTCTGCTAACATCATCAAGCCCGCTTTTACTTGTGCAGGATACTCAGCTGTATTGATTTGAGTCATTACTGATCTTAATACTGCTGACTTATCATCAATATCCTTCATTTGTTCCTGAAAAGCCTTTTGTTTTTGCGCCAATTGATCGTCAAAATGTGCTTTTTCAAGAGCACTCCACTCCTTTTTTGCCTGTAATACAATCCAAGATTCAACTAAGTCAATTCCGCCTGTAATCACTTTGTTTTGAGCATTAGCCATAGCAACTGCATCTACTTGCTTATACTTATCTTGAATATAACGCTTATCCGCTAACTTATTAGCTGTTAAATCTCCATTTACATCCATCATATCTAACATTGCATCGTCAGCACTGGTGTGTAATTCAGCTTTTAATTCAGTCATAAACTGAGTTAAACGCCCCTGAACATCGCTAGCCAATTCAATATTATCCAATTTGCTAATCACTTCCTTACGCACTAAATGTCCATCTAGTTTAGAAGATGCAATCTCTTTAGCCACATATAGCAATTTGACATAAGAATCTAAATTGCTTGCAATCTTTCTCTTAACCTCAGGGCTAACAGATAAGGCTTGGCGAATTTGATGATTACTCTGTCTGAGCTTCGTCTTTAGCTCCTCATAGCGCAACTTATCTTTCTCAAGCACCTGTTGGTTGTGTACTAACTCATCTTGATCTAATTTTAAGTTAGTCTGAGCTTCTCTGTACCCTCGAATAACTGGTTGACAATTAGTCTGCCAATCCATTAATTCCCTACTATACGACTTGCGCCCTACACCTAAAAACATCAGCATTGGTTTGACAGGCTTCAACGCTACCGCCAATTCATACTCATCTCTTGCATCTTCAATAAAAGACTCATTTGAACCGATAGTCTCTTTGCAATTAACAATATTCAGTTGAGCGTCTTCCATCTTACGCGTCAAGAAGTTAAACTCGTCGAGAATCAAATCACGTGATGCTTTCATCAAGCGCAATTCTTCTGTATTATATATAGCGCCCAATAAAGCTTTGAGTTCATCACTCATCACCTGTCTTGCATAACGATAAAATATATGAGCTTTAGGAATGAATAGCTCATTTAGTGTACGATGAATAAGCATTAAACGCTTCATATCAACATTGACCACGGCTACATCGTGACTAGCCTTACTCTTTAGGTCAACTAACTCACTTTTTAACTTAGACGTTTTATTTGACGATTCAATATAGTGGCCCGCCATATCTACGACTGCCAATAAAATCATCGCTTTATTCCCCTTAGCTTTACTCAAGTGACTAGAAGCTCTATTTAACGATTGTTTAAAGCTATCGTCAATTTCCTTCATTAACACCCCACAGGAAGTGGCTAACTTCTCATATTCGGTACGAATAACTTCAAGCATTCCTTGGGTATTGAGATATTCGATTTTATCAAAATCAAATAAAGTAGGTGCAACTACCTTTATCGAATCGCCAAAAATATCAACTAAGCCTAATGCATAATCGCGATACAGAGAAACCACATCATCGCGAAGCATCACATACTGACTGATCGCATCCTTAATTCCATAGCGCAATTCTTCATAGCCCCCCATCATTTTAGCATAGTTATCGTAGATCGTCTGTGCCTGCTGCTTCACTGATAACGTACCACGACTTCCCGTTATACGATTTACATCAATCACTACACCATTAGCTGAAAGATAAGCTTCCCGTTGTCCTTGCTTATCTATAACTTTCAAATACTGATTAGCTACTTGATCCAATAACTTTTCTAGACCCGTTATCACTTCTTCGGCATTACCTGTAGTTAACGCATTATACAGTTGATATTCATCAACAATATATTTACTTTCGTCATTAGTCTTAAACGCTACGCGAATAGCTTCATCTTTATTGTATTTTAGATATGCCTCCCATACTAACTCATTCACTACTACAGAATCTCCAGTCACCCCTTCTATTGCTAAATCATAAGCCAAATCTCCACGTGTATAAATACTATCGCTTTCAACTAGCTTCTGAGCTAAATCATATATCTTTTCATATATTTTTTCCTTTTTCATAGCAATGATTTTTTATAGTTATCTAATATTGTGTTACTGAAAATAAGTGTTTAGCAGTCTAATTCATCTCTAAGATCGCCAAATTAGAATAATCGAAAAACACTTATTTCATCGAATAGCTACTTTAAAAGTCTTATACTTTTAACAATTTATAGTCGGCCACTATCGCTTTTTATTTCTTTTTCATTTCAAAAGTACAGATTAAGTAATTATCACTATACTATTATTATTTATGTTGCACGTTTTTTTGAGTAAAGTACATTATCTTATAAATAACTTTAGGTATTTCGAGTCGAAAAACAATTACAATTAGATTCTATTAGTACAATTAACAATATAAATTCTAAAAGTTATTCCAAATTATAGTTGCCGAGGACTATCTCCTCCCCCTTTCATCGTCCTGTACACTAACACCTATAAGAAATTAGCTATTGAGCTTTTCCAATTGTTTAGCCAATATTCCTATTTGTTTTAGCTTACTCTCTAAATTACTACTCCAGGAAAGTCCAAAACATAAGCGCATCGAATTATTATATTGATCTTGTAGAGTAAACATACGCCCAGGAGCAATACTAATCCCACGTTTAATAGCAGCATCATAAAGTGCTATAGTATCAATCTCTTCTCCAAATTCAATCCAAAGCGACAGCCCCCCTTGAGGTTGACAGATTTTAATATTCTTTGGAAAACTCTGCTTAACCACATTGGCATAATTCTGATAATTCTGATACAAACGCTTGCGCAACTGTCTCAAGTGCTTATCATATTTCCCAGATTTCATAAAGTTAGCCACAGCCTCCTGCTCTAAGGCAGAAGAAGAAATCGAATGAACTAGTTTTTTCTTGAGCACCTTGTCTTTATACTTCCCTGGAGCTACCCAACCCACGCGAAAACCCGGAGCTAAGGTTTTAGAAATTGAACTACACCAAAGCACATTACCTGTAGTATCATAAGTCTTACAGCAATTCGGACGATGTCCACTAAAGCACAAATCACCATAAACATCGTCTTCAATTAAAGGAATATCGTGTTTAGCTAATAACTCAACGATCTCTTTTTTGTTCTCATCAGGCATACAACTTCCAACAGGCGTATTATAATTAGATATTAGGATACAGATATCTATTTTAGAAGCCACCTCTCTGAGCGCCTCTACTTTCACACCTGTATTGGGGTTTGTCGGTAATTCAAACACCTTAAGACCAAGGCCTAAAGCTAATTGTAAAATACCTGGATAACACGGGCTCTCAATAGCAACTGTGTCCCCTGGTTTACTGAGTGCAATCAAACACAAGGACACAGCATTCATTCCTCCATTAGTTGTAATGATATCATCTTCTTTGAGATGAGCACCCCATGATAGTGAACGCATGGCCACCATACGCCTTAGGTTTACATTTCCCTCTACTCGTTCATATTGCACACCACCTGTAGGAAGCGCTCTAGTTGCTTGAACAATTTCCTTTTTAAGCTGAGCAATAGGTAGCATATCCCCATAAGCTACTGTATAAGAAAGCAATAAAATATCTTCCCTTCCAATATTAGCATATACCTTTTGGAGAATATCATTGGGAGCACATTGGTTAGCTAACAAAATAGGATTACTCTCCTCTGGCAAAGGTAAATCTTTGTAACTGAGGCTACTGACAAAATACCCACTCTGCGGCTTAGAATAAATCAGAGACTGTGCCTCAAGTTCTAAAAAAACGCGTTTAGCTGTATTCATACTAACCTCATATTCAGCACACAACATACGCACTGAAGGCAATTTATCCCCCTCTTGAAGGCTTCCATTTCTAATCTGCTCTGCTAAATTCTCAGCAATTTCACTGTATAAATAGGTTTTACTCATAAGGCAATCAAACTGTGTCCATACAAATATACAAAACTGATACTGTTCTATTACTATTATCAACCTTAATTTTGTACCAAATAAAAAAAGAGAATGGAACAAGCAAGCATTGTAAATGCAAAAGAGAAATCATCTAGTGGATGGTTAAACGGTTTTATTGGGGTACTGTTATTCGCTGGGTCAATGCCCGCAACGAAAATGGCAGTTTCAGGGCTAGACCCTATTTTCGCTACAGCAGCCAGAGCTGTTATTGCAGCAGCTTTATCCCTATTGTGTATTGTCGCTTTTAGAGAAAAACTGCCGACAAAGGAACAAGTATGGCCACTAATCAAGGTAGCTATTGGAGGAGTCATTGGATTCCCACTACTTACAGCGATGGCATTACAGCACATCACATCAGCGCACTCCTTAGTATTCATGGGAATGTTACCATTGTCTACTGCAGTATTTGCTGTATTCATCGGTAAAGAAAAGCCGAAACCAATATTTTGGTTATTTTCGCTAATTGGTAGTGCACTTGTCATTGGATTTGCTTTCTCTCAGGGCGTGAGTGCAAATCCTGTAGGTGATATCCTAATGATCTTAGCGATTATCTTATGTGGACAAAGTTATGCAGAGGGCGCAAAACTTTCTAAAACACTAGGCGGCTATCAAGTAATTTCATGGGCATGTGTAATCTCACTACCCCTAACCATTCCAATTATGTTATACACCTTTCCTACAAACATTGAGTTTATCACTACAGAGGCATGGTTTGGACTATTTTACATCTCAGTAGTAAGTATGTTTTTAGCGTATATCTTCTGGTACAAAGGGTTAGCACAAGGAGGTATTGCTACAGTAGGGCAAATTCAACTACTACAACCTTTATTTGGAATGATCTTAGCAGCTACTGTATTAAACGAGACAATAAGCCCAGAAATGTTATACATCACCTTTGGTGTAATACTATGCGTGGCAGCGAGTAAGCGCTTCGCCAAATAAATAAGAATTTTTCTTTTTCATCATTATATTTACTTTACGAAAAAAGGGTTGAACTGTCATAGACAGATCAACCCTTTTTTATTCATTAAACCTTTAAAATTGTTAGGTTACAACATAATCATTATTTGGCATCAATATTATTGGCAATGGCATTTCAGATATTTCACTAAGTGAGTATTCTATATTCGCACACATTTGATCCAGTGCTAAATCGTTCTCTTCCATACCAAAAGGCTCTGATATCTCATCTACAACAGCATCTAACACAATAAAAGTGTAAGCGACAAAGGTTACAAAAAACGGCATCGCCCATACAATTGCATCAATCAACCCAAATGGCAGTATAAAACAATAGATATAAACCGTACGATGAAGAATCACAAAGTAAACAAATGGAATCTTGGTATGTACAATTCGCTCACAAGCACCTAACACAATAGACAATTGATCTAAATTCTGATCAATACGCGCTTGAGTAATTGTATCCATACGCCCCTCGCGTTGTTGTTTGGCTATCCACCCTGTGAGTATATGAAGCAAATAAGCAGGCTTAAATCGCTTAGTCAATACCGCTTGATAAACCTCAGGTGTTAAATATTGCTCTAAAATTGAATAATTATCTTTACCTCGAAGCTGTAAATTCAACGAATAACAAAAAGCTATTATCAAACGAATCGCCTCTTTTTTGTCCTCTTTAGTAAACGAGGCAGACTCCGCAATATAGTTTTGAATCTGAAAAGCTAGTGAACGCGTATGAATCACAAGGCTCCCCCATTGCTTACGACCCTCCCAAAAACGGTCATATGCCGCATTGTTACAAAAGCCTAAAAAGATCGCTAAAGAAATACCCACCAATGTAAAAGCTCCTATATTCAGAGGAATGATAACTTCCGGAAACATATAACGTGCAAAGTAAACCAGCCAAGAGAATACGAAAATGACTATTAAGGTGGGGTAAATCTTCTTTAAAACAGACCCTTTCCAAGTAAAAAGCATTTGTAGTATATGCTTTTTGTTTCTTACAATCATACTATTTAAGATTAGTTTTCGAAGATCAAAGGTAGAATTAATACCTAAAAAAAACTACTTATTTATGTAACAAGTAGTTCTTATTGATGCGCTAATCACATCCAACAGCAATAATTTAAAACAATCCTATAAATAGGAATACAATACAATGTTAATACACTTATTCATTTCTGAATACGCATTGAGTAAATATAGCAATAAAAATGACCATTGTTACAAAAAACCTAACTAATTAATAAAAAAACACACAAAACACGAATAACTAATTTTTTACCAAGTAATTTAATACATTAAACCAATACACAAATATTGAATAAAACACAGAATCATTACTATTAACCTAATTAAACTAACACAAACGAACTACTTAATTGATATTTTTTAATACAATTTAATAATAAAAATAAAAACAATTAATGACATATCGAGATAATTATTAAAATTATTATGCAAAAAATAACAATAAGTAGTGTTTTTAACCAATAAAAGTTAATGTTATGAAAAGTCTCACCTTATTATTGATTGTATTTTTTGCAATCCAGCAACTGAGTTTTGCACAAGAAGCAGTAGGTATAAACACCGTATTACCCAAGACTACCTTAGATGTCAATGGAAAAGTTACGATTCGAGATACCGAAAATCCTACACCAGAGGACACCATCAAACCACTGTACATCACACAAGACAAAGTAGTAGTGACTTTCCCGCCTACTACTCCTACTGCAGCAACTTCCGTAATTACAGCATCGAATATTTCAATTGTACCTAACAATTAAGAAAATGCAACTATTTTTAATAATGCAAGTGAAGATATTAGAATACCTTTCGCCGAAATTGATATCACGCCCAACAACCTAGACCTAAGCGTTGATAATAATTATAGTTTAGTTATTGCAGAAACAGGAACCTATCAAATAACTGGTTATATTAATTTACATCACTCTAGCTCCCTCCCTTCTAGAACCTCAAATGTAATTGGTGATATGGTAATCTTAAAGCCTTATTATGCAAATATATTTGTCTTCGTCAAGTTAACTCTGAACGGGACT
The DNA here is from genome assembly GCF_009711055.1 of Myroides pelagicus. GTDB lineage: Bacteria > Bacteroidota > Bacteroidia > Flavobacteriales > Flavobacteriaceae > Flavobacterium > Flavobacterium pelagicum. Next base: position 63,947 of record NZ_WMJY01000016.1, on the reverse strand, counting down.
ACAAAAGTACTTACCGGAAACAGACCTATACTGCAAAGCATACTACATAGTAGTCAGTTCAACATTATAACCTTACCAACAATTACTACTAAACTTAACGCTGGTGACAAACTTTCTTTAGGATTCAGAAGAACTACCCTTACAAGCGGAGATGGGGCTGGATCGGACGTCAATACGATAGGATTAGCCAAAGCCTACGGTGCAGCTCCTTATTCAATCACAATTACCAAACTATAGAATAATACACACCACATAAAGCGATAGTTCATCTGACTATCGCTTTTTTTCTACACCAAAACAAACCCAATTATTTACTCATATTTATTAATATGAATCACTTATTTAAAAGTAATATTGTTTAATTTCGCATAAAATATCAAATTTTAATTCAAAATAAATGGAACACAAACAAGCCAAAACGGAAAGACCAATCACCTTGTTTCAATCGCTAATTCCCGTAGTACTACTCGTAGGGTTATTAGCTATCAATGTATTTGTATTCCGGGATGATGCCTTGTCAGGTACCAATCAATTTATTTTGATTATCGGTGGAGCTATTGCTACGATCATAGGCATTTACAATCGAGTGAGCTATGAAAAGATCCTTTCACAGGTGACCACTAATATCAAAGATACTAGCAATGCTATTTTTATCCTTTTACTAGTTGGCGCCCTATCAGGTACTTGGCTAATTAGCGGTATTATCCCTAGCATGATATACTACGGACTAAATATATTACACCCTGCAATTTTCTTACCTGCCTGCGTGATTATCACTTCGATCATCTCTATCGCCACAGGAAGCTCTTGGACAACCTCTGCTACCGCAGGTATAGCCTTAGTCGGCATTGGAAACGCCTTAGATATGCCTTTAGGTATTGTAGGAGGAGCTATTATATCAGGTGCTTATTTTGGAGACAAACTATCACCCCTATCCGATACCACAAACTTAGCTCCAGTGATGGCTGGAACTGATTTGTTTATCCATATTCGCTATATGTTGTTCACAACAGTACCTACTTATGTAGTTACCCTTATCTTATTCATCATCTTAGGAGTGATTTATGGTCATTCAGGAAATATAGACACAGAAGAAACCTTAGCCGCTATAGCTAACACCTTTTATATCACCCCTTGGGTATTCATCGTACCAGCAGTCGTTATATTCCTAATTGTACGCAAAGTACAATCTATAGCAGCACTGCTTATCGGAGTACTGCTAGGTGCTATTTTTGCACTTATCTTCCAACCAGATATCGTCGTAGCCGTTTCGGGTGGAGACACCTTTAATTTTTACAACGCTTATAAGGGTATGATGCTAGCGATAACGACAGATGTTCGCATACTATCACCACTGGAGAGCCTTAACGCTCTATTTGAAGCAGGTGGCATGGCAAGTATGCTTGACACAGTATGGCTGATTTTATGCGCTATGCTTTTTGGAGGAACTATGGAAGCTATCGGAGCCTTACAAAAAATCTCTACAGCCCTATTGAGTATTGCTAGTAATGTATTTGGACTATTCGCCAGTACCGTAGCGAGCTGTCTAGCAATAAACATTATGACTTCAGATCAATATTTATCTATAGTTGTACCAGGCAAAATGTTTTCAGATGCCTATAAGATTAAAGGATTAGCCCCTGAGAACTTAAGTCGAACACTGGAAGACTCTGGAACAGTAACTTCTGTACTAATCCCATGGAATACCTGTGGTGCTTATCACGCTGGTGTATTGGGAATACCTACCTTGAGTTATTTACCTTATGCGTTCTTTAACTACCTTAGTCCATTTGTCACCTTACTCTATGCAGCACTAAATATCAAAATACGCCGCTTAACCAACAAAGACAATCATCAAGCCCAAGCTTAAACATATACTAGCCATCTATTGTACAATAGGTGGCTTTTTTATCTCTCCTTGAATAGATAAAACCTTTTTTTATCTACAATGAATAAGTACAATAAAAAAGTCTCGTACTATTCTGGTTCGAAACTGGTTCGACTCTTCTTTCATAAAAAAGCAATTTTACGCAATAAACTAAGAGATTAATGAAACAATAGTGAAAGGATTGACTTTAAAAACAAACCCCACACATTTGTAAATACTTAAAAATAACTTAGTTATAAGTTAACATTCACAATTTGAGCTACTCTATTTATACGTCAATTAACCTATATTACTCCTATTTACTCCTAATGTCTTGGTTATACTAAAGCTTTTTATTGCTAAAAAACAAAAAACAATTAGCAATTATATAACAGAAATACATTTTGCAAGCTCGTATTTTCTTTCTATATTTAAATTCTAGTAGAGTATATGATTAATCTATTGTATTATTAGTGAAGCATAAATTTATCTTATACTAAAATAAATAATTGCAATACAAAACATAGTACATAGCCGATAAACTACACTACATTTGTACACAGATAACAAAGAAATCAATATTAACTTTAAAAATAATTATTATGTCTTTAGTAGGTAAAAAATTTCCAAATATCACAGTTGATGCAATGTCTGAAATGGGAGATGATTTAAGAATCAACATCTTCGAAGAAGCAACAAAAAACAACAAGAAAGTATTATTATTCTGGTATCCAAAAGACTTCACATTCGTATGTCCAACAGAATTACACGCTTTCCAAGCAGCACTAGGTGAGTTCGAAAAAAGAAACACAATGGTAATTGGAGCTTCATGTGATACAAACGAAGTACACTTTGCTTGGTTAAACACAGCAAAAGATAACGGAGGAATCGAAGGAGTAACTTACCCTATCTTAGCGGATACACAAAGAAACTTATCTTCAGTATTAGGAATCCTAGACGTACAAGAAGAAGTATATAACGAAGAGTTTGATGCTGTACAAATCGAAGGATCAAATGTAACTTATAGAGCTACATACTTAGTAGACGAAACAGGAAAAATCTTCCACGAATCAGTTAACGACATGCCATTAGGAAGAAACGTAAACGAATACTTACGATTAATCGACGCTTACACACACGTACAAACGCATGGTGAAGTATGTCCAGCTAACTGGGAAGAAGGAAAAGACGCAATGAACGCTGATAGAAGCGGTGTAGCTGATTATTTAAGCAAGCACTAATAAGTGTAAATCATTGCTTGTATAACCTAATAAATTAATAAAAAATGCTTTTAGAATTAGATAAAGACAATTTACAAGAAATTGTAAATTCAAATGATAAAGTAGTGGTACAATACGCTGCTACATGGTGTGGTAACTGTAGAATTATGAAACCAAAGTTTAAAAAATTGGCTAACCAACAGGAAGCTATGACATTTGTAATTGCAGATGCAGAGAAATTCCCAGAGTCAAGACAATTAGCTGACGTAAGTAATCTACCAACATTTGCTACTTTTGTGAATGGTAAATTAGTAAACCAAACACAAACAAATAAAGCGGAAGTTTTAAACGAATTAGTAAACGAAATTGTATAATTTCTAAAAACAACAATCCGTATGAAATTACCAGTTATAAAACATTTGACTCAATTTATTGAGGAGAATGACCAAGACTACCTTATTGAAACCATTGAGGTGTTAGAAAACCTTACTGAAGTACCTTCATTAAAAGATGAAGAGCTAGATGTGATCGGTGAACTAATCTCTAATATGTATGGTGCACTAGAGGTTCAAAAACTAATCAAAGAAGGTGCAACACAAAAAGAAGCCCTTAACGGTTTTATGAAACGAGTACTAGGATCAATAGACAAATAGTTTGTCAATACCAATAAAAAAAGCTCAATGCGATTGCATTGAGCTTTTTTTGTTTCTATATACTAATGGACAATTACAGAATAGAGAAACTTCTTTATTGCGATGATTTCTCCCATATAAAACAAGTTTATATTGGTAATTTTTATATATTTTTGTAGAGTATAAATAATATAACAATATGGCAAAAGTAACTTTAAAAGGGCACGAAGTTCACACTATCGGAGAGCTTCCAGCTTTAAATACAACTGCACCTGCATTCAACTTAGTTGGCGCTGGATTAGCAGATAAGACATTAGCAGATTATCAAGGTAAAAAGATAATCTTAAACATCTTTCCAAGTGTAGATACAGGAGTGTGTGCTGCCTCTGTGAGACACTTTAACCAAACAGCTTCTTCATTAGAAAACACTGTAGTATTGTGTATTTCAAGAGACTTACCATTCGCACAAGAAAGATTCTGTGGTGCAGAGGGATTAAACAATGTAGCAATGCTATCTGACTTTAGAGAAGGACAATTCGGAAAAGACTACGGCGTATTATTTGAAGATGGCCCACTAAAAGGATTGCTATCACGCTCTATCGTAGTTCTAGATCAAGATGCTAAAGTAATCTATACAGAACAAGTAGCAGAGACTACAGAAGAACCAAATTACGACAAAGCATTAGCTGCGTTAAAATAACAGAATTACAAAATATACTGTTATTAATTGTACACGAATTAACCTGTATAATTAATAGCAGTTTTTGTATTATAGAACACCTCTACAATAAGCCATATTGTAAAGCTAAAAATTGCAATGAAACAAGACAATAAAACAAAAAAAAATACGACCTCTAAATCAGCTAACAAAGACAAAACAAAAGGCAACTCTTTATTCAATATAAAGTTTTTATTTCTGATTATTTTACTATTTACTGGTATTGCCCTAACAGTCAGTCTAGTCTCTTACCTGTTTACTGGAATTGAAGACCAAAGTAGCCTAGGAGCAATGAGCGACCGTACAGCAACTGTAGCAAACCAAACAGGTAAAGTAGGCGCTTATTTTGGACACACACTAATCTTTAGTGGGTTTGGTGTTGCTGCTTTTTTCTTGTGTAAGATACTTATACAAACGGCAACTTACGGTTTGTTTGGCATTAGTGCTACCCGCGTAAAGAACGTTATCTTTTGGGACTTATGTGCCATGATTATCGTTTCTATTTCTTTGGGATTCTTCGCTTCTTCAAACCTCATATTAGGTGGAGCTGTTGGTTTTGAGATTAATCAATACCTAGTGGATTACCTAGGTACCATCGGAACAATTTTATTAATTCTATTCTTTGCCATTGCCTTTGTTATCTTTCGCTTTAAGCCTTCGCCAGAAAAGATTAAAAACACACTGGATAGTGTCAAAGACTCGGTAAACAACACGCTAGAAAAAAGTAAACAAGAAATCGCTGATCTAAAAACTGAAACGAAGAAAGTTACAGTAGATACCCCTAAACAAGAAACTATATCTCAACAAGAAAACTTAGAAGAGTTGATTTTGAATAATCTTATCGATGATGAGACTCTCACAGACAAGACTACACAACAATCAACCACGGAACAACCTGAAAGTGAAAAATCAGAAACGACAACTTTCACGATGAACCCTAAAACGGTCAAACCAACAATAGAGCACAGTTCTGAGTTGCCTATCAACAAGAAAAAAGAAGAAGACAAATCATTTGAAAGCATGATTCTCGATACGCCAAATGACGATAACTTTGTCATTGAAGCAGCAGAAGACGAAGAAGTGGTAGAGGAAAACTTAGCTGCCAAACTCGTACAAGACTTTGGAGAATTTGACCCTACCCTAGAATTGTCAAAATACCAATTCCCTTCTATTGACCTATTAAAAGATTACGGAACTTCGAGTATTACAATTGACCAAGAAGAACTAGAAATAAACAAAAACAATATTGTAGAGACACTAAAAAACTACAAGATTGACATTGCACAAATTAAAGCTACAGTAGGTCCTACTGTGACACTCTATGAAATAGTACCAGAAGCAGGGGTTCGAATCTCTAAAATTAAAAACCTAGAGGACGATATTGCACTATCACTAGCTGCTCTTGGTATTCGTATCATAGCACCTATCCCAGGTAGAGGAACCATCGGTATAGAAGTACCAAACACAAAACCATCGATCGTATCGATGAAAAGTGTCATTTCCTCACCTAAGTTTCAAAATGCGGAGATGGAACTACCTATAGCACTAGGTAAAACCATTAGCAACGAAACCTTTGTTGTAGACTTAGCTAAAATGCCACACATGTTGATGGCTGGTGCCACTGGACAAGGTAAATCCGTAGGGTTAAATGCCGTACTTACTTCTTTGTTATACAAAAAGCACCCGGCAGAAGTTAAATTTGTGTTAGTAGATCCGAAAAAGGTAGAATTAACGTTATTTAATAAAATAGAACGTCATTATTTAGCTAAATTGCCAGATGCAGAAGACGCAATCATCACAGACAATACTAAAGTAATCAACACACTGAATTCACTTTGTATAGAAATGGACAATCGCTATAGCTTATTAAAAGACGCTATGGTTAGAAACATCAAAGAATACAATGAAAAATTCAAACAACGCAAATTAAACCCAGAGCAAGGACACCGTTTCTTGCCTTATATTGTACTTGTCGTTGATGAGTTCGCAGATTTAATTATGACAGCTGGGAAAGAAGTTGAGACACCAATTGCCCGTCTAGCACAGCTAGCCCGTGCCATTGGAATTCACTTAATCATCGCCACCCAACGACCATCGGTAAACGTGATTACAGGGATTATTAAGGCTAACTTCCCTGCGCGTGTAGCTTTTAGAGTAACCTCTAAAATAGACTCCCGCACCATCTTAGATGGTCAAGGAGCAGACCAATTAATCGGACGTGGAGACATGCTATATACACAAGGAAACGACCTAGTACGTGTACAATGTGCCTTTGTCGACACCCCTGAAGTAGAAAGATTAACCGAATTTATCGGTGCTCAAAAAGCTTATCCAGAAGCTTATTTATTGCCAGAATACGTAGGAGAAGAAACAAGCACCGCTATAGATGTTGACATCAGTGAACGCGATAGCTTATTTAGACAAGCAGCCGAAGTAATAGTAACTGCTCAACAAGGATCAGCTTCTCTACTTCAGCGCAAGCTAAAACTAGGCTACAACAGAGCAGGACGCTTAATCGATCAACTAGAAGCAGCAGGCATTGTTGGCCCGTTTGAAGGAAGTAAGGCTAGAGTAGTATTAATTCCAGATTTAATCGCTCTTGAGCAATTCTTCCAAGAAGAAGAACAAAACATGTAAACGATAAAAATACAACTGAATGAAAAAGATAATTAATATATTATTCGCTTTTATACTAGTCATCTCAAGTGGATACTCACAAACTAGTCAAAAAGCCAAGAGTTACTTAGACCAAGTCAGCAAAACGTTAAGCAGCTACAAAAACGTATCTATAGACTTCACATATACTTCTCACAACACAGCTAGTCAAGACATTAGTCAAAAAGGTCATATCGACATCCAAAAAGACCTTTATGTCTTGGACTTTATGGGAATAAAGAAAATATACGATGGTAAAAAAATATACACTATATCAACAGAAGATGAAGAAGTGACCGTATCAAATTTAAACAAAGACAAAGCTGATGGGATATTACCTTCAGATATGCTAACTTTTTTTAAAGAAGGATTTTCATATCAATGGGATATCACAGCTACGGTAAAAGGAAAAAAAATACAGTATATCAAGTTAATACCTACGGATAAAAACTCTGGTATTAAAGATATTCTATTAGGAATAGAAGACGCAACTAAAAACATCTTCTCTCAAGTACAAACAGGTAAAGACGGCTCGAAAATGGTATTGAGCGTTAATTCTTTTGAAACGAATCAGACTTTATCGAAAAATCATTTTACCTTTACAGCATCGAAGTACCCGAATTATTACATTAATACAATAGATTAGTTTTTCTTTCTGTGAAAATAATAGATCGCTATATTTTAAAAAGTTTTGTAACAACACTAGCTACAGTGTTTGCTATCTTATACTTTATATTCATACTACAAGCCGTGTGGCTATTCATCACTGAGCTAGCAGGAAAAGACTTAGATGTATTTGTAGTCATCAAGTTTTTATTACTATACTCCCCTAAGATGGTACCCTTAGTACTTCCGCTATCGGTATTATTAGCCTCAATTATGACTTTTGGTAGTCTAGCTGAGAACTATGAGTTCGCGGCTATGAAAGCCTCAGGGATATCGCTGGGAAGAGCTCTACGCCCTTTGTCAGTATTTATATCAGGGTTAGCATTGTTGTCATTTTGGTTTGCAAACAACGTGATACCTATTGCTGAGTATGAATTCATTAACCTCAGACGAGAGATTATCGCTGTTAAACCTGCTATGGCAATTGCTCCAGGGCAATTTACCGATCTGGGAACATCAAATATCAAAGTAGATAAAAAAACAGGAGACAAAGGCCAATACTTGGACAATGTAACTATGCATATGCGCGGAGGTAACACAGGTGCTAATGATGTAGTTATACGCTCTGTAAATGGAGAGCTAAGCTCTTCGGAGAACTCTAACCTACTATCTCTCCACTTACTAGACGGGAACTACTATAGAGACTTGCCAATCAAAAACTACAAAGACAGAGCAAAAGTTCCGTTTATGAAAGTGAAGTTCGACAAGTATACTGTAAATATGGATCTTGCCGCTTTAAACGAAACAGAGAATACAGAAAAGGTAACCAATACCTATCACATGCTGAATATTAGTCAATTGAGCTACACAATTGACTCATTGAAAAAAGAAGTGAAAGACAATAAAATCTCTTACGCAGACAACTTAATGTTAAGAGTAAACAACTTATACAAAGTAGATCAAGAAAATATAGAAAAAAGTCAACAAGTGAGTGACTCTACAGCCACGGCTAGTAAACTTACTTTTATAGAGACTGCCCCTGAAGATTTGTTAGGGCAATTCAACAGAACAGAAAAAGACCGCGTACTGACTACAGCTGGGGAATATGTGAGTAATCTAGTATTCAACACAGAGACTAATGATGCCTCTATCCTAAACCAAATGAAGAAAGTGAATAGTCACTACTTGGCTTTAAACGAAAAGTTTGTAATCGCTTACTCGTGTTTCTTAATGTTCTTCATCGGCGCACCATTAGGTGCAATTATCCGAAAAGGAGGTATTGGACTACCAATGGTAGCCTCTGTCGCTATCTTTATCACCTACCACTTTATCAATACCTTTGGTAGAAAAGTAGCTCAAGAAGACGGAATGAATGCTATCTTAGGCTCGTGGATTGGAGCATTAGCCTTGACTCCACTTGCAATCTTTGTAACCTATAAAGCCACTACTGACAATGGAGATGTCAACTTTATGGCTGTCTTTGATCCATTTATCGATGGCTTTAACTTTGTCAAAGGAAAAATAAAGACACGATTTGCAAAGAAAGTAAAACAACAAGCAGAATAACTGCTTGATAACTAACATGTATAAACAACAAAAAAACAACTATAATGTCACACAATCATATCAAATTAAACACTATTGAAGAAGCTATTGAAGATATCCGTGCAGGAAAAGTAATCATAGTGGTCGATGATGAGGACCGTGAAAACGAAGGTGATTTTATCGCCGCAGCAGAGATGGTAACCCCTGAGATGATTAACTTCATGGCTACTCATGGTAGAGGACTAATCTGCGCTCCCCTAACTGAGTCAAGATGTAAAGAACTTGATTTGCACCCAATGGTAAGCAACAATACAGTGCTTCACCAAACAGCATTTACCGTATCTATTGACCTAAAAGGTCACGGATGTACTACAGGTATCTCTGTTCACGATAGAGCCAAAACTATAGCTTCGCTAGTGAATGAAAAGACCACAGCAGACGATTTAGGACGCCCAGGACATATCTTCCCGCTAATCGCTAAAGAAGGTGGTGTACTTAGAAGAACAGGGCACACAGAGGCTTCTGTGGATCTAGCTCGCCTAGCTGGATTAAAACCCGCAGGTATCTTAGTGGAAATACTAAACGAAGACGGAACCATGGCTAGACTACCTCAATTAATAGAAGTAGCCAAAAAATGGGATCTTAAAATTATCTCTATCGAAAATCTTGTGGCTTACCGCATGAAATACGATAGCTTAATTGAGAAAAAAGAAGACTTCGAAATAGATACGCGTTTTGGTAAATTCAGACTAAGAGCTTACCAACAAAATACTAATCACCAAGTACATATTGCCCTTACAAAAGGAACATGGGATGAAGATGAAGTAGTACTTACTCGTATCAACTCTATGTTAGGTAATAACGATGTCCTTGATGCTCTAAGTGGTAAACTTGACAAACGTATCGAAGCAGCCTTCGATCGTATCAACCAAGAGGAAAAAGGAGCTATTCTATTCATCAATCAAGAAGAATCGAGCACTAGCCTTCTAAAACGCTTATCCTTAATCAAAGATCAAGGAGCATCATTGACTATGGATACACCAAAATTAGCAACGGATCAAAAGGATTTCGGTATCGGTGCACAGATTTTACACGATCTAAAGATTGGTAAGATTAACTTAATGACAAATTCAGAACATGCCAAAAGAGTTGGAATGACTGGATATGGTTTAGAAATTGATGGATATACTAAATATTAGTACTACAACAAATAATTAAAGATTAAGCAGTTAGAAAATAGTTGTGAAAATTCTTTTATATTCCTTCTATTTTCTATTGCATAATCAAAGAAAACCTCTATATTTGCACTCGCAATACCGAACAAGAGCGTTCGACTGGAGAAATGGCAGAGTGGTCGATTGCGGCAGTCTTGAAAACTGTTGACTGTAACAGGTCCGGGGGTTCGAATCCCTCTTTCTCCGCTAAGAAAACCGATAACATTTATTATCGGTTTTTTCTTTTTTAGGGGTATCGCATTATTTTTAAAAGTGCACCTAAAAAGATTCGGGATTCGGTGCACAAAAAAAATACTTCGTGATACTCAGGTCGAATATAAACAACCTTTTCTGCTCTTGATGAAGGAAATTCATTAATTAGAAAAAGTAGTTGGTATGTATTCTTCCCCATTTTGTAGGCTTCCCTAAAAACCGAACAGTTATTAATTCAAAATTATTACCTTTAAACAAAACTATTTATTGTGAAAGTAATTCTTGAAACCCCGCGTCTATTACTACGCGAATTGACTCCTGAGGATGCAGAGAACTTCTATAAACTAAACGAGAATCCAAATGTCACAAGATATACAGGAGACGGGGCTTTTGATAGCATTGAACATGCTAGAGTCTTTTTAGAAAACTACCAAGACTATATACTAAACGGATATGGAAGATGGGCTGTAATCAATAAACAAGACAAACAGTTCATAGGCTGGTGTGGTCTCAAATACCATGAAATGAAAGGGGAAACCGATATCGGCTTCCGCTTCTTTGAACAGCAATGGAACAAAGGGTATGCCACTGAAAGTGCTAAAGTGTGTTTAGACTACGGCTTTAAACATCTAAACCTAAAGCAAATTATCGGTCGTGCGATGAAAGACAATATCGGATCAATCAAGGTTCTTCAAAAAATAGGTTTAGTATACGAGAAAGATGTTCTATTTGATGGAAAGCAAGCCGTGCTTTACTCAATTGAACAATAAAATACACCTTATAAGGTAACTAAAAAAGGCAGAGACACTTCTACAAATGCTCTGCCTTTAGTTATGTCAAAGTGTTTTTATTGACTTATTAATGTGCGTGTTCAGGTGCTCCTCCTGAAGTTTTTGCTAAATGACTCTGCACATAGTAGGCACCATCAATGACAATTTGACTATCTGCTGGTATAGACTCTAAAATCGTTACTTGTGTATACCCTAATTCGGATACGCCAGACTTCACTTCTACACGCTCAAAGTGATAACTCATTCCTCCTGCTTCCTCTACCTCATCTTCTAGAATAAAGATAAACTCTCGACCATCAGCCTTGATTATGGCTTTATTAGGCAGTGCATCAACTGTCTTTTCTCCGATGTGTATCAAAGCATTCACATATAAGCCTGGTATCAATGTATCTAAGACATTATCAATCTTAGCATGGACAATTACAGTCTTGGTTCCTGGTTCAAATGATTTAGTAATACTAAATATCTTCGCTGTCACGACAGTTTCATCAATATTGGTAAAGCTAAACGATACTTTCTGACCTACTTTCACTAATGGTAAGTCTTTCTCATACACCATTAAATCCAAGTGTAGCTCAGAGTTATCTACAATTGAGAAAAGCGATTGTCCAGCCATCACGCTAGACCCAATTTTAATAGGAATAGCAGAAATGTTACCATTAATAGGAGACACTACTCTAAGTGACTTAGCATTTGCTGCTGCATTAACTAAATTCAACCGATTACTCAACGATTCAAATCGAGCCCTTTCTATCGTTAAGTCAGACTTGGTCTTCTGGTAAGTCTTTTCTGAATTTACATTTTCTTGTCTTAAGGTTTGTTGGCGTTTGTACTCCAACTCTAAATACTCCAAATTACTCTTTGATATAGTGTACTGTTCTTTTAACTGAATAAACTCAGGACTGTCTATTAATGCTATCGTCTGTCCTTTTTTTACATAATCCCCTAAGTTCACATTAATCGACGTGATAGTACCACTCAAAAAAGATGATACATCAGCCTGACTCTGTGCAGGTAACTCAGTACTCCCATTTACACGAATGACATCACTTAAATTCTTCTTCCCCAATATACTTAATTGGATATTTGAAGCATTATACTGCGCTTGAGTCAGTTCGACTTCTTTGTTACCTGATTCACCTTCCGCTACAGCCTCACTACTTTGTTCCGTAGTTTCTACTTTGCTTTCTTCTGCCTTATTCTCTTGTGTTTTTTTACAGCTAAACAATAAAAAACTACTAATAAGAGATAGATATATAATTGACTTTTTCATCTGTTCTAATGTTATTGATTTACTAAATAATGAAGGGTATTATGACTGATATTATACTGTAATACAGCATCTAAATAGTTCATTTGTATAGTCAAAGCTGTCTCTACAGATTGAATATACTCTACATATGAAATATCTCCATTATTATATGATTTCATTGCGTGATCCTTGATCAAGCCAGCATTCTTTAAAGCATTGTCTTGATAGTAATCAATTACTTGTTCTTGTGCTTTAATAATGTCTAATTGCTGCTGAACAGCCTCTTCTAACTGTTTGTATAAATACTCTTTTTGCGCCATAGCCTGCTGAACTTCATACTTCTTCGCACGTATTTTGGCGGATTGACTGCCAAAGAAAATCGGAATAGAGATACCAACAGTAAAACTTGGTACTCTCAACTGTTTTCCATAAGAAAAAGGTTCTCCATTTGTCCCTATTATAGTAGCTGAATTAGACTTAATATTATAGCCTACGGATAGATCAGGAAGAAGTGTAGATTTCTCTAACTTTCTATTTGCTTCTATCGTCTCTACATTATTCTGGGCAAGCTCAATTGTATTATTTAAGTGTAAATCAAACGACATATCCGCATCGTGCTTGTCATAAACAATCGAAGGGTTAACAGGTACAAAGTCTTCTTCTAAATTCAAAAGAGCCTTTAACTTTGAAGTTTCATTATTTATCAATGTTCTGTTTTGGGTAATCATTACCCTTAATTCTTGTTCTTTTGCTGAAGCCACATTACTTTCCATCAGCGTAGTCTCTCCGGTCTGATAACGCAACTTAGCTGATTTTGAAAAGTCTTTTAGCAAAGAAGCTTGCTCTGTTAGAAGCACTTCTTTAGACAAACCATAAAGCAAATTCTCCCAAGCCTGTCTGACAGCATAATCCGTATTATTGACCATGGTTTGCTGTTCCAAAACAGCTGTCTCATAAGCTTTATTTAATACTTGCTTTTTCTTGCCATAGGTAAATGGTGAAAAGGATTGAGTTATTGAAAGATTTATATCGGTATTCTCTTTCGTATCCAAATAGCCAAAACCTGTAGTTATATCTGTCTTAGCCAAGTCTAAGTAACTACCCACCATCTGCTTTTTCGCTTTAGTGTTTAACTCAGCTGCTTTAACACCTTTGTTATTGGCTTTGCTAAGTGCTAATGCCTGCTCTAGTGTTAATTCTCTTACTTGTTGTGCTTGCATTCCTACGCTTACCAGCAATAGTATGACAGAGGCTATAGCTGCTTTACTTCTCTTTCCAAGCCCTAAACCTCTTTCTTCATAATAATAGATGATAGGCAATACTATTAAAGTTAAGAATGTAGCCGTGATCAAACCACCGATAACCACAGTAGCTAATGGCTTTTGCACCTCAGCTCCTGCACTTGTACTCAAAGCCATTGGTAAAAACCCCAAAGAAGCAACCATTGCTGTTAGTAGTACTGGACGCAAACGTATTTTTGTCCCTTCGATAATTCGATCGTATAATTCCATACCTTCGTTTTTTAATTGATTAAATTGTCCTATCAGTACAATACCATTAAGCACAGCCACACCAAATAATGCAATAAATCCTACCCCAGCAGAAATACTAAATGGCATATCTCTTAGCCATAAGGCTGCCACTCCCCCAATAGCTGAAAGTGGAATAGCTGTAAAAATCATTAATGATTGTTTGACCGACTTAAAGGTAAAATACAACAGCACAAATATTAACGCTAAAGCAATAGGTACGGCAATCATCAAGCGATTTGTCGCTTCTACTAAGTTTTCAAACTGCCCGCCATAGGTGATATAATACCCTTCTGGAAGTTTTACTTTTTTATCCAACAAAGCCTGAATGTCGGATACTACACTTTTTACATCCCTCTCACGTACATTAAATCCAAGAACGATACGTCTTTTTCCATCTTCTCTACTGATCTGTTGCGGACCATCTTCATAGTCGACACTAGCGACTTGACCTAGCGGTATTTGCTGACCGTTAGTCAGCGGGATAAATACATTTTTAATATCTTCTATATCTCCTCTATCCCCTTGATTAAGCCGAACAACTAAGTCAAATCTCTTCTCTCCTTCATAGACTGAACCTGCTTTCTCTCCTGCAAAACCTGCACGTACTATTTGACTGATATCAGACACTTTCAAGCCATACAAGGCTAGTTTATTTGGATCGTATTTAATCGATATCTGTGGCAATCCTGTTACGCGTTCTAGTTTAGTACTTGCAACTCCTGGAACCTTAGAGACTATTGCGTTAATTTCATCTCCTATACTAGCCAAACGATCTAGATCTTCACCAAAAATCTTAATAGCTACATCGCTTCGAACACCAGTCATGAGTTCGTTGAACCGCATCTGAATAGGCTGAGAAAACTCTGTTCCTGCACCAGGTATTTCTTCTAAAGCTTCCTCCATTAGCCCAATCAACTCTTCTTTTGTCTTAGCCGAGGTCCATTGGTCTTTTTCTTTTAATATAATAATCACATCTGCGGCTTCCATAGGCATCGGATCAGTAGGAATCTCAGCACTACCAATTTTAGAAATAACCATCTTCACCTCTGGAAAACGATCTTTTAAGATTTGTTCTGCGCGAGTTGTCGTCTCTATTTGTTGTGACAAAGAACTACCTGAGGAAATAATAAGATGAGTAGCTAAATCACCTTCATCTAAAGTTGGAATAAACTCCCCTCCCATTCGTCCAAATACAAACACTGCAAAAGCAAACAAACCAAAAGCTATCAACAACACTAATCGTTTTACTTTGAACGCTGATTCTAACAATGGCTTGTACCAACTATATAGTTTATCAATAATCTTATCACTAAAGTTTGGTTTTTCTTTTCCTGCTTGCTTAGATAAAAACAAAGCAGAAACCATTGGCACATAAGTAAGGGATAAAATAAAAGCTCCTAAAATAGCGAATGATACTGTCATGGCCATAGGACCAAACATTTTACCTTCAATTCCTGTAAGAGCCAATATAGGAAGGTATACAATCAAAATAATAATTTCTCCAAAAGATGCACTAGTTCTGATTTTTGACGCTGCTGTGTAAACCTCTTCATTCATTTGTTTTTGCGTCAGTTTCCTATTTTTACCAGCATGAAGTCTATGGACAATAGCTTCGACAATAATAACCGCTCCATCAACAATTAACCCAAAGTCAATAGCCCCTAGACTCATCAAGTTACCACTAACCCCGAATAATTTCATCATCGAAATAGCAAACAACAAGGCCAAAGGAATAACCGAAGCTACAATAAGACCCGCTCTCCAGTTACCCAATAAAAGCACAAGCACAAAAACAACAATCAATGCCCCTTCAATTAAATTGGTTTGTATGGTACTAACTGTTTTATCAATTAGCTTGGTTCGGTCTATAAAGGGCTCTATTGTGACCCCTTCAGGAAGTGTCTTCTCTATCTGAGTCATGCGCTCTTTAACTGCTTTTACGACTTCCTGAGTATTGGAATCTTTAAGCATCATAACCATTCCACTCACATCTTCCCCTTTACCGTCTTTAGTCACAGCTCCATAGCGGATACTGCTACCAATACGAACATCTGCTACATCTCGTATCAACACAGGTGTACCATTATTGGTCTTCACTACGATCTTTTCTATATCAACAAGGCTCTTCACCATTCCTACACTTCGAATGAAGTATGCATAAGGCTTCTTATCAATATAGGCGCCTCCCGTATTTTCATTATTAGCTTCTAGTGCATTGAAGATCTCCAAAATAGAAGTATCCATACTTTTTAGACGATCAGGCTTAACAGCAATTTCATACTGCTTTAGCTGACCTCCTAAGGTATTTACTTCTGCTACTCCTTTTACCCCAATCAATTGAGGCTTGATAATCCAATCCTGAATAGTACGTAAATCCATACTATTATATTTATCTTCATATCCCTGTTCTGGATATACGACATATTGGTAAATCTCTCCTAGCCCTGTGCTTACAGGAGCCAACTCTGGCACTCCTACTCCTGCTGGAATATTCTCTTGAGCCATCTGTAACTTCTCTGTGATCTGTGCTCTTGCCCAATAAATATCTGTATCTTCTGTAAATACAACAGTAATCACGCTAAGTCCAAAGCGACTAATTGAGCGCAACTCCTTGATATTTGGGATTGGTTTTACAGCCAACTCAATTGGGTAGGTAATAAATTGCTCTACCTCTTGTGTGGCTAATGTTGGTGAAGTTGTAATAATTTGCACCTGATTATTGGTAATATCAGGCTGCGTATCCATTGGCAATGTTGCTACAGAATACGTCCCTAAGATTAGTAATCCTACAACAAATAACCCTATGATAAATTTGTTTCGAATACTAAAATTTATGATTTTATCTAACATCTGAATGTCATATTTGATTTTAGGTAATTTTAAAACACAATTGTATTTATAACCTAGCCAATTAAGTTGGCTACGCAATTGATTCTAAACAAATACGTCTTATGATTATACATTGTCTATAATCAATTATAAATACCGTAAAACTATATGACTATCTTAGGAGGTTGCCAGATGGTAATATCTACCTTTTGAGGCAATTTATCCGAATAAGTGGGTGTCTCCTGAAAAAACAACAAAGAGGTTGTTACAGGTTGAAATACATAGACTTTTGCATTCGACACAGCAGCACAACAAGCACATACACAAAGTGGAGAACACATATCTGACGATGTATGAGTGGATTGCTTTTCTATTGGATTTGATGATTCTGAGAAAACACGCTCTGCCAAAGACTCAGACACAAAATACCTATCCGTACATGGGTACTGAGTAAAGGCTACAACAAGTAATAGCATTAGGATAGACAAAATGTTCTGTGAATTTCTCATGGTATAAAGGTAGGTATATTTAACATACAAAAACAATCCTATCGCTATAATTTGTACTTTTTGCAACAGCATTGCAAAGATAAACACCAATCATTCAATCAAATAAAAGAATACTGACCTGTTTTATTATGAAAAAGACTTTGTATTAAATACGCTATTTATCTTTGTTTAATTACCATTTCTTACTTTTAAATACTCGTATCAACAACTTCCTGCCCGTGAAATTTTTCAAAAACTTTTCAAGCTTATTTCCCTCATTTCTCTTACATTTATTCTCCTTACTATAAGTACATACAAACTATTTAATTTCTAAGCGATGCTAAGTACTATATTTACCTACTTTGATAAGATTTACCTGCTCAAAAACCCAGAAAGTCGTAGCTTACTAAGCAATATTATGCAAATACGAAATTATCGTAAAAACCAAGTAATTCAACAGCCAAATAGCCGGTGTAAAACGCTATATTTTGTCACTAAAGGAGTGGCGCGTATTTATTATTTTAAAGACGCAAAAGACATCACAGAACACTTTGCCTTTGATGCCAATATCATTATTCGAGCTGAAAGTCTTTTTACTAAGAGAACAACACCTAAAGCAATACAGGCATTAACGGATTTAACTGTAGTGGCTATCCCAGCACAAGAACTTTTCTGTTTATTTGAAACAAACCTTGAAGTAGAGCGTCTATTTAATAAAATCTTTATACAAGCCTATATACAAACTACCAAACGCGTAGAAAGTCTTCAGTTCCAATCCGCTACTGAGCGCTATTATGAGCTTCTTACACAAACAAATTTAATCAATCAAATACCACTCAAACACATAGCCTCTTATCTAGGCATTACCCAAGTTAGTTTAAGTAGAATACGAGCTTCTATTTGATCATTTTTTATCATTTGTTAAAGAATATCTCCTGTATTAGAGCCAATTTTGTCTAACAAAATCAAGCATACAAACAAATGAAACAAATAGCGTTAGGACTAAAGGAAAACTGGCAACAATTTGCCTTGCTAATCCTTGTCAACATGTTGGTTGGTGGAATGGTCGGACTTGAGCGAACTGTTGTTCCTCTGGTTGGAACACAGGAATTTAATATACAATCAGACCTTGTCATCTTCTCCTTTATCATTGCCTTTGGTGTGGTAAAAGCTTTTACAAATCTAATATCTGGTGTCTTAGCTGATAAATACACGCGCAAAAAAGTACTTATCGCTGGTTGGATAGTAGGATTACCTGTCCCTTTTTTATTAGCCTTTGCCCCTACATGGAACTGGATACTACTAGCGAATATCTTATTGGGAATGAGTCAAGGACTTGCCTGGAGTATGACAGTAAATATGAAAATAGACCTTGTAGGTAAGAAAAGTCGTGGCCTTGCAATGGGGCTAAACGAAGCGGCAGGGTATGGAGCAGTAGGTCTTACAGCCTTACTTACGGGATACTTAGCAGCCAACTACGGCCTAAGACCCCAGCCCTTTTATGTTGGAATAGTTTATACTATTGCCGGACTATTACTCTCTATTTTCGTTATTAAAGATACCCGAGCTTATACTAGTTTAGAAGCAACCCAATCTAATTCAGACCTTACAGAAGATAAACCAAGCCTTTGGTGGGTATTTAAACAAACTTCTTATAAAGATAAAAACCTTTTTTCCATCTCACAAGCAGGCCTTATCAATAACCTAAATGACGGAATGTCTTGGGGAGTATTTCCCTTGTTTTTCCTATCGTTAAATGTATCGCTAGAGGGTATTGGTTGGATCAAAGCCATCTACCCTATTGTATGGGGGGCTGGACAAATAATTACAGGTCCTCTGGCAGATAAAATTGGACGAAAACCGCTCATTGTCTGGGGAATGTTCGTTCAAGTATTTGGTCACATAATTATTGGAAGCCAATGGTTAGAACCTCTAACTGCAGGGCTGATAGGTTCGATCCTATTGGGATTAGGTACTGCTATGGTTTACCCTGCTTTGTTGGCAGGAGTAAGTGATGTAGCAAACCCTCTATGGCGTGCTTCCTCACTTGGCGTATATCGATTTTGGCGCGATATGGGGTATGCTATTGGTGCACTAATGGCAGGAATTGTAGCTAACGCTTTGAGCCTTACTTGGGCTATTCACCTAGCGGGCTTAATCACGTTTATTTCAGGGATTATTGTTTGGGTAAATATGTCTGAAACCAAAAACTTACCCACTAAATAAAAACATTGAAAATATAAAAAAAAGCGTGTTAATCACTAGATGATTAACACGCTTTAATATATATCAGACTTTAATTGCTTATTAAAAAAGCTATAGTCAATTATTTAATCTCCACAACTTCTAATTCGAAAATTAAATCTTTTCCAGCCAATGGGTGGTTAGCATCAACGATAATTGTATCCTCTTTCACCTCAGCCACGCGTAATTGAATTTCTGATCCATCAGGATTTCTTGAAACTAATCCCATTCCTACTTGTGGTTCCATTTCTTGTGGAAGTTGACTTTTTGGTACTTCCATAAACATTTCTTGTTGAACATCACCGTAAGCTTCACCAAATGGAATTTCAATCGTTTTCTTCTGGTTTACTTCCATACCGATTACTCCATTTTCAAACCCTGGAATTAACTGCCCTTGTCCTAAAGTGAACTCAATTGGTTCTCCTCTTTCCACAGAGCTATCAAAGATTTGCCCATCTGCTAATTTTCCAGTGTAGTGTACACGTACTGTGTCATTTTGTTTAACTTGACTCATAAGTTTTTTATTTCTATTTTAATTGGAACCATATTCTATGGTTATTTCCTTATTCACGAAAGTACAATTTTAAAGAAGTAACACAATAGAAAAGCAAACAAAAAAATGTTTTTTCGTATAAACTTAACATTCTTTAAAAAACAAAACAGGGATATTCTCAAAATAAGAATCCCTGTCTATTTATTATCTAAGTATACCTAATACTACTCAAAGTTTATATTCAGCTCTGTTGGAAAAGCAAATCCTTGACCAATAGGACATAGTTGTTTTGCTTTTTTTGCTGTTTCTTCAAATGTAATTTTATCGATAGTAGCTACTTTTGCCTGTACATTTAGTACAGCTTTTAGCAATTTATTTTCATCGTAATGAATATCACAAGACGTGTCCAAACTTGTAATCTCATATTTTTCAGTTGTCAATAACATCGCTAATGTCATATTAAAACACCCCGAATAAGCTGCTGCTAAAAACTCCTCTGGCAATACTGCCTGTTTATTTGGGCGATTCATAAAGTGATAGGTCACTCCATTGAGCAATGGATTCTCCGATGTATATACTCCTTCTCCTTTTTTAAAACTCTCTGACCAGTTGGCACTAATAGTTGCTTTCATATCTATGTGATTTAATTAAAAGACAAAATTATCACCACAGGCACTGCTGTTCAATGGACATAAGCGAAAAGTATAGGACTTTTCTTACTCCATAAACTAAATTTCAAGAAACATTTAGTTTCTTCTATCACGGAATTCTAAAGGTGTACACCCACTTTGTATCTTAAAATAGCGATTGAAATACGAGGTATCAATGTACCCTAAACTATGTGCTATTTCTTTCACGCTCTTATCGGTATAAACTAGTAAACGCTTTGCTTCAAGCATAATTCGACCTACAATAATACAGCTTGGCGATTGCTCCTCATCACTGCTAATACGTTTATTGAGCGTTGCCGTTGATACATTCATAAGTGCTGCATAGTCTGACACCTTGTGCTTACTGGCATAATATTTATCTACCAATTGACTAAACCGTCTAGTAAACTCTCTTTTCTCGACTATTCTTTGTCTTTCATCTTTTGACTGGCTTACCCAAAGCCTGGTCGATTCAATCATAATAAACTTTATAAGAATACGTATCTTCTCCTGACTCCACATATCCTTATTAATCAGCTCTTCTTTAATTTGCTGAAACAAATTTGTAAATAAGAGGGTCTGCCTTGAACCCAAACCTATTTGAGGAAGAGATAGCACATTACTATACAGTATTCCATCACAGGCTAATTCCTTATCGTGTATTTCTATACAATAAAAATCACCGTGAAAATAGAGTAATTCTCCTCTAGCCTTATCATCAATACCAAAGAGTTGATCCTCATTAAAAAAAAATAGAGTGTCTTGCTCACAACTATAAGTTTCAAAGTCAACCTCCACACAAGTACCCTTACACGCATAAAGAATCTTCAACACTCCTAAATGCGTCTTACCTATATCTGTTAGAGCCTCTCTGTGCTGTAAATCTGTTATTCCAACTAATTCCATGTTTTTACCCTAATTTTTGAGACACCTATAACTACGCCATCGTATTGACGATTAGTCCAATATGTGTGAAATAATTAAGAGCACCGAACAACAACCATGTCCACCCTACTAATTGCAATAAGATATATCCATATTTAGCCAAGCGATTTTCATAGTCTCCTGTTGCAAATCGCTCCAATATAAAAGGAGTAATAATCGATGCAACTCCAATTCCTGCATAAACAAGAGAAATACAAACGGCCTCTACCATAGGATAATCTGCTAACATTCCAGAAATAGGTTCTTCTTTGGGAGCTGCAAACAACTGGAAGATAACACCAGCAAATGCAATACCTATCATTCCCAACCCTATACCTATCATAATGTATTTGAAATGACGTAAATCAGCCGATACTTGTTTTAAACTATCACTATCCTCCACAATAGAAATTCTATTTTTGTAAAAGTAAAAAGCAATAACTAATAAAAGAACTCCTAGAACCAAACTAGGCTCTCCAAAAACGATATTATCAAAAGGAAAATACTTCGCCAAAGGCCATACTACAGTCATGTGTAATCCTGTTGTCACTAAGATTATAGCTAGTGCAAATAAATTGATTGCCCAACCTTGAGGATTTACTTTTTCTCTGCTAATCAAATTCTTCCCTATAGCTGCTATTGAAAGTAATGCTGCTCCTGAGGCTAAAGCCATAACAGTATTATACGTCGGCATTTGCTCCCAATCAATAATCAATGGTTCCATATTAATTGTTTTTTTAAGTTTAATGCTAAACTTACTAAAAATATCAAGACCTATGAACTGTTTTACTCACCTAATCAACTGGATTGTATTTTTTCATTTCCCCCTACTATATTATTTATTTTTAAACAACTAAAAACCAACCACATAAAGTCATTAAAATTACATCCAAGACATTTTTTTTACAAAAAACGAAAAAATACGTTTCAAACAATTGTGTATTAATTAAATCTGTATTATATTTGCACCACAATATCGCGGGATAGAGCAGTAGGCAGCTCGTCGGGCTCATAACCCGAAGGTCACAGGTTCGAGTCCTGTTCCCGCTACTAAGTAAAAGCCGCTTAAAAAAGCGGCTTTTTTATTTTATATCGTTAGTATCTATAAAAGTGAACTACAATTATCTCTATAAACTGAAAATAAACTTTTGTAAATAATTGTCTTACTTTTTTTACTAGTTAACTTTTGATTAGCTGCAAGTCTCCGTGCAGTATTCCTTCAGAATACGTGCACTTTCCTTGCCGAGGAGTTGCTTCTGGGCTAGTATACTGCAGGAATACTGCACTTATAGCACTAGCTTGGCAAGAAAATAATAGCAAATAGACTTGAATAACCACATAAATACACTTCTAAATAAGCAAGTGATAGTTAAAAATAAGTAGCTATAATTCTTTCGAATGACAAAAAAACATCTAGTGTACTTATACATAAAGAAGCTTACACAAAAACAAATGATGTTTTCTATCTTACTACTTCCTTTCTTTGAATTGTTGCTTGCGATACACAGACATACTAACAGAATGATATCGCTTGAAAAATTTATTAATATGACTTTCATCTGTAAAGCCAAATTCATCTGCTATTTCACCGATACGCATTGAACTAAAACGCAGACGGTGCTCAATCAACCTAATTTTGTATTGAGCTATATACACCTGCAAAGACTCACCACAATGTTTGCGAAAATAACTCCCTAAATAATTTGGTGCTAATGAAAAATAAGCCGCCATCTCCTGTACCTTTAATTTATCAGGCTCGCGAATATATTGTTGAATATAATTAAGAATACCCCGAATTTTAGAATCGGTCTCTGTCATAGCAGTTTCAATTTGTCGAATAGCTATATTTCGCGCAGCTATGACAATGACTGCATTGACCAAGTGACCAATAATATCCTCATTATACATTGCTTCTTGTGTAACCACCTGCTTCAAAGTTTGCATTAACTGAGCGATAATATCCACATCATCACTATTAGAGAGTAGTGATTCAGATAATTCGGAAGCGTAATATAACAGACATTCAATATGATCGATACTCTTCCATTGGTATTCACGGATATAGTGCTCTCCAAATCGAATAACCATAAACTCACACTCCCCTTCCAAATCAAACTCATGACAATCATTGGGGGTGAGTAGAAATAAATCACCTGCCTGATAATCGATACAATTACCATTGACTGTATGGGTACCAATACCTGAGATCACATAGACGAGTTCAAAGAAGTTAAATTGTCTATTGCGCAAAGGGCACACCGTCACTTTTTCGTAATATACCTCTAAAGGGTTGTACATATTTTCTCTTGCCATAGTGTAAAGCTACCGAAAAACAATGAAATTATACCTTATAAAAACCTAAAACTCGGTATATTTTTGTGTTTTTAAAACAATGAAATTATGAAAGCAATTATATTAAACGACTTTGGTGGAGTAGAACAATTAGTTTACAAAACAGTTGAAAAACCAATAATTGAGCCTCAGGAAGTTTTAATCAAGGTAAAGGCAAT
Organism: Myroides pelagicus; assembly: GCF_009711055.1. Classification (GTDB taxonomy): domain Bacteria; phylum Bacteroidota; class Bacteroidia; order Flavobacteriales; family Flavobacteriaceae; genus Flavobacterium; species Flavobacterium pelagicum. The sequence continues at coordinate 39,564 of NZ_WMJY01000016.1, read as the reverse complement.
TAGCATAAATCCCGTTGATGTAAAAGTAAGAGCAAGATTGGCACCTTTAGCAGAACAACTACTCGACCAGCAGCCGCTTATTCTAGGATGGGATATTGCTGGAGAAGTTGTTGAAGTAGGAGGTGATGTAACTGACTTTTCTATTAGGGATCAAGTATTTGGCATGGTTAATTTCCCTAAACACGGTGCAGGTTACGCACAGTATGTCGCAGCTCCAAGTGAGCACTTAGCTCACAAGCCCAAAAACATAACATATGGCCAAGCAGCTGCCTCTGCTTTAGCAGCTCTGACAGCTTGGCAAGCCTTTACTAAATACGGAAAACTGCGTCCAAATGACCGACTACTCATTCATGCCGCTGCCGGTGGAGTGGGCCATTTTGCCATACAAATAGCTAAATATCTTGGCGCTTATGTCATCGCCTGTTCCTCTTTGAAAAACAAAGACTTTGTACTTTCGTTAGGGGCTAACCAATACTTAGACTATCAAAATACCGACTTTGAAGCAGTATTGACAGATATCGACTTTGTACTAGAATCTATTGGAGGGGATAATACTATCAAGTCTATTAATGTACTAAAACCGTTTGGCACACTAGTGAAACTTCCCTCAGGTGAAACAAACAAAGAGCTAGAAATTGCCCTTGAAAAGTCCTTACACGCCTGCTTTTTTATGTCGGTCTATGCCGACAAACACGATATCAATCAAATAGCTGATCTATTAGCTAAAGGTATCATCAAACCACATGTTGATCAAACATTTGGTTTTGATCAAATTCGACAAGCACACCTAGCCATAGAAACAGGAAGAACAAAAGGAAAAATAATAATTGAAATAGATTAAACTATGAATATTGACCAAGAACTATTACAGGCCATTGCAGCGAGTGATTTCAATCAAATTGATTATGATTACTTATTAGCCCACAACCCCGCGAAAATAGGCATAGAAGAAGCTCGTATTACCGCCGAAAACACCACCACATCGACAGCTGTTGATATTACCATCACTAGTCTATCAATTGATAGTGAATGTGGGGATCATCAAATCCCTTTGCGCATTTATAGCCCTAAAGATATTACCCAAAAGCCTGTCATGTTGTACTTTCACGGTGGTGCTTTCATCTTTGGCAGTCCAGAACAATATGATGATTATTGCATCGATCTAGTCCAGCGCTTGTCCATTAACATCGTCTCTGTAGATTATCGCTTAGCTCCAGAACACCCCTACCCGGCAGCTATTTTTGATGGTTATGATGCCTTAGTTTGGATTGTAGCCAAGGGATCTACATACGACATGGATACAGCCAATATTACAATAGCTGGTAGCAGTGCTGGTGGTGCATTAGCAGCATCTATTACACACTATGCTAGGGATAAAAATAATCATAGTATCCAACAGCAGTACCTCCTCTATCCTCCACTAGATGATAGCCTTAACTCTGATTCTATGCAGCGCCTGGCAAATGCTCCTATGCAATCAAAAGCATCTGCTGAGTTAATGTGGCGCCACTACCTAGCAGACCTACCTAAGGATACACCAAACTACGGGGTACCACTAAAACAGAATTGCTTTAGAAACCTTCCTTCTGCTGTAATTGTAGCCTGTGAGTTTGATCCCTTTTTAGACGAAGCAAAGGCATATGCAGACAAACTTATAAAAGCTGGTGTACCTACTAGATTTATTCAGGTAAATCAAGCTGTACATGCCTTTGATTTCTTTGAGACTAAGCTAACTCATGCTTTTCTTGAGCAACAAAAACAAATACTTCACCAACTTATTTATTCGGTATAAAAAAAGTCCTATTCATTCGTGAATAGGACCTTTAAACTTGTATAATTAACTACAAATTATTTTTTTGAATCTTCTAATGAAGCTTTTCTAAACTCTTTCATTAGTTTTTCTAAAGACAAAGATGATTTACGAGCTCTTGTACCAGCAGCTTTGTTTCCGTTCTCAACTTGTAATGCTGCATCTTTTTGAAAAGCTTCGTACTCAGCAGAAATTTTTTCTAGTAATTCTTTCATGGTATTTTTTACATTAATTTTTAATAATCACAAATGTATAAGAATATGAATACAATTGCTCCTTTTTTTGGTTTTTTTTCACAACAAATCCTACTATTTATAAGCCTTCCAAGCGTTTTTATCTCCAAGTAATCTAGTTAATTTCCTTTTTCGCAATACGATATTTATTCGATTTTACTATTCTCAAGACAAGAACTGCCATTTTAAGACCAAACGTGAATTATATGTTATTTTTAATTTAAAACAACTTATTTTCCGATTTAAAGTTAAAAAATAACAATATAATTAGTAGCTTTATACAGTACCAAGAAGATATTCAAACCAAATTATTCATTCAAATTGATTCAATTATGACTATAAAACCAATAAGAACACAGGAGGACTACCACATGGCCTTAATAAGGATCAAATATTTAGAAGGTTCTGCTAATAATACACCAGAAGCGGACGAATTAGAGGTTTTAAACATTTTACTAGAGCACTATGAAAGAGAAAATGCCCCGATGGGTATGCCTGATCCCTTGGATAGTATAAAAATATTTAATAAGTATCTCAACGATTAAAAAGAACAAAGAGTTTATAACCTATACAGCATAGGTTATAAGCTTTACTATAGATATAAATTTTTTCCCCTTGTATTATTGACAAGTTACACAATAGCCTAGTCAAAACTTCATTATTATGTACTACCCTAGATTCAGTTAACTATGCTTAAAAAAATTACTGCTGTCATTTACCCCCTACTCTTTAGTGGATTAATATTGGGTACATCGGGTTGTCAGGATAATAAAACAACTTATCAAACTGATTTAGATTATTTATATTCAACTAAACCTACTGAGGGTCAAAGAGATTCTATAAGTAAAGCAATAGAACCTCAAACCTTACGTGCATTAAAAGTAAAAAATATCGAATCTTCGCTACCTTTAGTTGATAGCGTACTTGACCAATTGAGCTGGACAGGCAATAAAAATGCTTTCCTTTCACTTAGCCAAAGTGTTATCAAATTTGCTCAAAAAAACAAGGACTTAAATAGAGAGGCTAAAGCCTATCAAGACATCGCTTTTTTTTATAACAACATTGAACAGTCTGACAGTGTATATCACTATTATCTAAAAGCTGAAAACGTCTATAGTATCGCTCAAGACAGCCTGGCCATGGCTGAGAATAAATACTATCAATCGCGATTGCTCTATCGACTTGGTTTGTTTTCAGAGTCTAAAAAGAAACTAACCCAATCAATAGACTATCTGGACCGAAATAAACCAAAAAGCCCAATACTTATTGAAGCCTATCAACTCATGATCTTTTGTCAAACAGAAGAACTATCACTTGATCAAGCACAAACACTATTTGATCAAGCCTTAGATAAGTTAACAAAAGACGAAGGGAGATTCGAGATTTTGACACAACAAAAATATTATTCAGCACTTACTGGCTTATACACAAATCTTGCGTCCTATTACCTAAATATTAATGAATATAAACAAGCAGAATTAACAGCTCAGCAAGCATTAACTTATTTAAACAAAGAATACTCAGCGATTAACTATGCTTATATTCACTCTATTTATGCCTTAGCTAAATATTATCAAGGCAATAATGAAAACATTATTGAGGACTTACTGCTGTCCTACGACATTCAAAAACGTTTGGACTATACAAATTACCAAGTAGAAACAAGCTTAACCCTAGGAGATATTTACAACGACCTAAAGCAGAAACAGGAATCATTGGACTGGACGATGAAGGCGTACACTCTTGCCAAAGAAAACAATCTTTTCAGGCTGCAGAAAGAAGCTATTGAACTACTTCTACTCAACGATAAAAATAAGGCGACTGCCCTATTAATCGACGAATTAATTCACTTAAACAGAAAACTCGACCTCCAACAACAGACCACTAGAGAGAAATTTACTGAAATTGAATATGAAAGTTTCACTTTATCTAAAGAAAATGAGCAACTTAAATACCGTATCACTATTATCATAGGCGTAGCTACCGTACTTACTATATTATTGGTTTTCGTTATTCTATTCTTTAGACTAAAAAGCCGTAATAAAGCATTGGAAAGTCTGAACTTGCGAAAATCAAAAGATCAAGAAATACTAAATCTCTTAATCGAGAATAATAACATAGAGCAACAAGCCGTTCAAAACGAACGCAATAGAGTAGCAAAAGACTTACACGATGGGGTGATTAATAGTTTGTTTACCATTCGGTTTAACTTGCAACAACTAGAGTCTAAAAATACTGATATGCAAACTCTATTAATCAATGAGTTACTTTCACTAGAGCAAATTGTCCGTGATATTTCTCATGCTTTAGCCCAAAGTAACTTGTTTAAAAACAAGAGTTTTGAAAACTTAATTGTAGAACTGGTTCAAAAACAATCCAACTCATTTAAAACAGTATTCAATCTACACATTGAGCAAAACTTAACCTTTGACTGTATTACAACGATTCAAAAAGTGAATATTTACCATATATTACAAGAAGCATTACAGAATATCAATAAACATTCAAAAGCAACTGAATGCCTGATCGATATAGCGATGCAGGATCATCATTTAGTTGTCTTAATCAAAGACAACGGGGTAGGTATCGCTAAAAACAAAATTAACGGTCTAGGTCTTGCTAGTATGAAAGAACGTGCAAAAGTAGCACAAGCCACTTTAAATCTATCTTCCAAAATACAAAAAGGCACAAGTATAACACTGACTATTGACACCAAACAGGCAGAGAGCTAAAACATTACAAAGTAATTATTACTTAAGAATATTGGTTAACCAAGTAAACCTTATCTTTATTTTCATCAAGAAAAGCAAAAATATGATTGCCATCACCAAAAAAAGACTCAGACCAGCATACTCCTAATGGACGATCGACTCCGCCAGCTTCTCTATAGTCAATAATTTCCTCTCCAATTGCAATGAAGTGCTCCTCATTGAACAAAGAGAAAACAGCCTTATCAATCGAATCATAAGGTAAGAAGCCTTTCTCTACACACGCTTGTTTACGCATTGTGTATTCATAGTAAGTCTCGATATAATACTCTTTATCAAAATCTCCTAACTTATGGGGGTAACTTGCTAAGACAGCCTCAATAAAAGCTTGTTTACTCTCATGTGTTTGTGACAAATGCTTAAATTCTCTTTCCATAAATTTGTATAGTGCTTGCACATATTTCCAACCACTAAAGTTTGTCAGCGAACCAGTTAATTTATACTTGTCACCTATTCGATCAAACATAGAAAAAGATTCGTAGGGATTATTGGGCTCGCCTTCCTCTGCAAACCACAAACCATTATGTGAAACAATATGGACTGTTTCTGTGGTTTGATCGCCTTTCCATTGAAACTGTAAACTACACAAGGGGTAATAAAAACCTAAACACTGCTCTGTAACAAATACCTCTGTATAAGCTGGAAACAATTTAATCTTAATACTATCAGTTGCTATATAGGTCAATGTATCACTGCATAATTCACGCCATTGCAAACTGCGCTTTAAACTGTGATCTTGATTACACGATAGACACATTCGAGTTCCATTGTGAATAGTACTAACACCATAAACAACCTTATGACATACCTGACACTGTTCAGTAATCATACCTTTGGCACATAAAGCACACATACCATCGTTTTTTTTTGCTGTCGTAGGTAATATTAGATGACCACAAGTCTTACAGGCTAACTTTTCCATATCGTAAGATGATTAACTTTTCAAAGCCAAAATACAACATATACAATAAACCAACAGTAAATTGTAGTTTAAATCTTCTTTAAATCATTTCGATAATAACAGTATGCACTAACCCTAAATAAAAGAACAACTATTCACAAGTAAGCATTGTTTTAGTCGCTCCTTTCGCGTTGTTTGAGATAGATAAAGCAGGTGTGCTAAGTAAGAAATCAATATGGAATGTTTTGATTTCTTTAATTTCTTTGGGTTTGATAAAAATAGAATGTTCTCCTTGTTTGGCGTGATTAGTGCCATAATACACATGTTCAAATGTCAAGGTATGTGAAGACTTATTGACAATATAAGTATGCTGTCCAAAAGCGGCCTTATACTTCCCTAGAGAAACGGGAAACAAAATAACCTCTTCTTTATATGCAGTACAAGAATAAACGGTCAAAAGTCTAGGGGGAAACAAGTACAATAACCCAATAATCAAGGCAAAATCTAAAAACACCCAATTACTTTTTAATATTCTTTTACTGAATCGATACCGTTGAGAAAGAACTAACCCTGTTAGTGCTAATATTCCTAATAAGATATAAAAAGTATGTATAGAAATTGCCATAGTATATTTTATTATGCTATTGATATCAATTAAAAAATAAAAACACCTCCATACACTGTTTCAATAAGGTATGGTAAAACACTAGTGTAATAATTTTCTATTCACACAAACCAAATATACTATTTTAACTTAAAACACATAAACAATATTACTATTTTAATATAAATACAAAATCAAAAAAAAAAAAAACACTTCTAATTCACATATATACACCTTTATATCTGCTTAATATCTATTTGTTCTCCGCGTATAAGTAGTACTTGATGATTACTAAGTGGAACAAGTGGTAATTGATCCATAAAATCCTCAATAATCTGATCGACTACCTCGGCAAATGGAGCATTCTTAAAATGAGCTATAGGATATTTATCTATAAGACCAAGAGCTGTGGTACCTTCTAATAAGAGAGCCTTTGCTCGCTCATCCATTGCTTCTATATACTTAATATCTGGAGACATCACCATACTTCCGGCAGAAGTTCCTATATATACTTTACCCTGAGCTACCTGATCTATAATTATTTGGTCAGCACCACTTCGTTTTAATTCTTGTAACAAAAAGAAAGTATTGCCTCCTGAAACAAAAATATAATCATTGCTCGTAAGCTTTTCTAGAATCTCCTCTAGAGTAGCATTGGTTAATTCTAACACATCAACTTTAATTCCTAATGCTTCAAATGCTAATTGGTCATTGCTTACATGTCCTGTATACTGCTCTATAATACTTGCTGTTGGAATAAAAGTTACGCTCTTTCCCTTAACCTGTTCTCCTACAAATTCAATAAACAAACTCATGACATCACTAAAAGACGCCGCTAAAAACATTCTTTTCATTACTTCAAACCTTATTATTCAAACCTTAATTGAAGTTGATCCTTTTGATTAAATTCTTTATTCTCTAGTGTTAGCAAAAACTCCTTTCTCCAAAGTCCTCCTCTATACCCCGTCAAACTACCATCGGTTCCGATAATTCGGTGACAAGGAATAAGTATAGCTATTGAGTTCATTCCATTGGCATTAGCTACTGCACGAATACTTTTGGGGATATCAAGGTAATCTGACTGTTGCTTATACGATCTTATCTCACCATAAGGAATTGATAATAACCCCCGCCATACTTTTTGTTGAAAATCTGTACCAATCAAATCTAAAGGAACCGAAAAATCCGTTAACCTTCCTGAAAAATACGCTTCAAGCTCCTGTTTTAACTGCTGAATATATGGATGATCACGTTGAACAATTACAGCTTGTTTTGCCTGAGTTAAACGTTGAAGTTCTTTATCTAAGTCTGCTAAATCAGCAAATTCAAGCAGACATATTCCTTGTGCACTCGCACAAACCACTACTGTACCAATAGGGGTTTCTATTTGTTCTAAATTAATTATTTCTTCCTCCATATCTACCTTACCAGAATTCCTTTTAAATTATTCGTAAATGTAATTATTTTTAAAAGCGCTCTATCAATGCAAATTGCCCTTTATAATAGCAAAAAATAGGTCCCCTTTATTCGAGGGAACCTATTGTTTAATTTATACTAGTTACATTTCTAACCGATTATCTCTTACCCGACAATATGAGTAAATAGCGCCTGATTATCATTTAGGTATTGATAATTAAACGCGTGAGCATCTAACTGTTTAATCAAGCGTTTATAATCATCTTTATTAGCTAGTTCAACACCGACAACAGCTGGTCCTTTTTCTCTATTGGTTTTCTTGGCAAACTGAAAGTATGTGATGTCATCGTTATCTCCCAAGACCTGATTAACAAACTCTTTTAGCGCTCCAGGGCGCTGAGGAAAATTGACAATGAAATAATGCTTCAACCCTTCGTGTAAAAGGGAACGTTCTTTGATTTCCTCGGTACGAGTGATATCGTTATTACTTCCACTAACTACACAGACAACGCGTTTGCCCACCAAGTGTTCCTTATACAAATCCAAAGCAGCAATACTCAATGCTCCTGCAGGTTCGACCACTAATGCCTCTTCATTATACAATTTGAGGATAGTTGTACAAACTTTACCTTCTGCTACTGTCAATACTTCGTGCAAATTTTCCTTACAAATCTCAAAGGTCAATTCGCCTACTCGTTTAACGGCTGCTCCATCAACAAAAGTATCTACACTTGACAAAGTAGTATTAACTTTATTAACCATAGACAATTGCATAGAAGCAGCCCCTTGAGGTTCTACACCGATGACTTTTGTCTGTGGACTCAACTGTTTAAACACTGTACTTACACCAGCGGCTAGTCCACCTCCGCCAATTGGTACAAATATGTAATCAATTGGTTGCTTGATCATCTGTAAAACCTCTAACCCTACAGTTCCCTGACCAGCTATAACTTGTTCATCATCAAATGGGTGTATTAATACTGCCTTAGATAAATCACAAAATGCTTTTGCCTCTACAAAACAAGCATCAAAAGTATCTCCTTTTAGAACAATCTCGACCATTTCTTTTCCAAATAGCTTCACTTGATCTATCTTTTGCTTTGGCGTGGTAATCGGCATAAATATAGTAGCGTGAATACCTAATTGATTACAAGAAAAAGCAACCCCTTGTGCATGATTTCCAGCACTTGCACAGACTACTCCAGTAGCCTGCTGCTCTGGGGTAAGTGTACTTATTTTATTATACGCTCCTCTTAATTTATAGGATCGAACAGGCTGTAAATCCTCCCTTTTCAGATAAATATCTGCCTGATACAGCCCGCTGAGGTTTAGGTTTTTTATTAAGGGGGTTTCTACCGTGACTCGTGCTATATTTTGTTGAGCTTGGTATATTTTAGTGATTAGGTTCATGATTTAGATGGTCTTAGTTTACGTACTTCAGCGCCTGCTTGCCATAGTTCACTTTCTCTGAGTTCTTTCAATTCTTCCTCTAACTTCGCTCTATAGTCTTTTTTACTATTAGCCTCAATTACAATCTCTGCTTCACGTCCAGAAGCAACACTTTCATACAAATTTTCAAATACAGGGGTTGTAGCGTCTCTAAACTTGTCTTTCCAGTCTAGTGCTCCACGCTGAGCTGTAGTTGAACAATTTGCATACATCCAGTCCATACCGTTATTTGCTACCAAAGGCATTAGGCTTTGAGTTAATTCTTCTACGGTCTCATTAAATGCCTCACTTGGCGTATGTCCTTTGCCTCTTAATACATTGTATTGCGCTTCAAAAATTCCAGCAATAGCTCCCATCAAAACACCACGCTCACCAGTCAAGTCACTATACGCCTCTTTTTGGAAGGTCGTCTCAAACATATAACCCGATCCGATGGCAATCCCTACAGCCAAGGCACGCTGCTCTGCACGACCTGTTGCATCTTGATAAATAGCATAACTTGAATTCAACCCACACCCTTCTAAAAACAACGTTCGCAATGAAGTTCCTGATCCTTTTGGCGCAACTAAAAAAACATCAATTCCAGCAGGTGGAACAATACTCGTTTTCTGATTAAACGCTACTCCAAATCCATGCGAAAAATACAGTGCTTTCCCTTTAGTTAGTTGTGCTTTTACAGTATCCCATGTATGTATCTGTCCAGCATCTGATAGTAAGTTCATAACAATCGTTCCGCGTTGACAAGCCTCTTCTATATCAAACAAATTTTTTCCTTCTTCCCATCCGTCAGCTACAGCTTTTTGCCAACTGTCCGAATTCTTACGCTGACCAACGATAACATTAAATTTATTATCTCTAAGGTTTAACGCTTGACCTGGACCTTGTACACCATATCCAATTACTGCTAAAACCTCGTCTTTTAATACTTCTCTTGCTTTATCTAATGTAAACTCTTGTCTTGTTACTACGTTTTCCAGTGTTCCTCCGAAATTAATTTGTCCCATATTATATGTTTTTTAATTGTGTTATTTTTATTATTAAAACCCTTTAATGCTATTCTATCATAGCTTTATTAATTGCTACTCTTCCTGATCGAGTAAACTCAAGGATACCGAAGCTAGATAACTTCGCAAATAAACTTTCTATTTCTTCAATATATCCTGTCTTTTCGATCGCTATAAACTCTCTATCAACTGTAAGAATACGAGCCTGACTCTCTCTGATGATCTGTTCTACCGCGCCATTAGAAAGTAGATCTGTCTTTACCTTATACAAGGCTAATTCCTGATAAATAATTTCTGTATTCTTATGAGCAAACACCTTAAATACTTCCACTAACCGCTCCAACTGACCAATTAGCTTATCGATTTGTTCCTGTGTACTTTTAAAAACAACAGTATACTTAAAAACCTGTTTCACTTCTGACTCAGATACTGTCAAACTATCTAGATTAATATGTCTACGTGTAAACACATTGGTAATTCTGGTAAGCATACCGATACTATTTTCTGTAAATACCGATAAGGTAAATTCTTCTTTCATCGCTTTAATTTTCTAATTTAATAATACCTCTGACACACTTGCTCCTGTAGGAATCATCGGATACACATTCTCCTCTTTTTCAACAATAATCTCTAATAAATAAGCTCCAGGAGCTTCCAATAATTCTACTATAGCCTCTCTTAACTCTGTCTGTTCGCTAATCTTTTTACCTGGAATATTGTACGACTGTGCAATACCTACAAAATTAGGGTTAGTCATCTCGGTAAAGCTATATCGCTTCTCAAAGAACAATTGCTGCCATTGCCTGACCATACCAAGAAAACTATTATTTAAAATAATCATCTTCACCCCAATATCACTTTGCATAATAGTACCTAACTCTTGTATATTCATCTGAAAACCAGCATCACCTGCAATAGCAACTACTGTTTGATCAGGTGAACCTAGCTTGGCACCAATGGCTGCTGGTAAAGCAAACCCCATTGTACCCAAACCACCCGAGGTAATATTTGTATTATTCTTATTATAGGCATAATTACGTGCTGTAATCATCTGATGCTGTCCAACATCACTAACAACAACTATCTCTCCTCCAGTTAATTCCGTTAAAACTTTCAAGGCATCTTCCATCATAATTTTAGTAGAATCATGCAATTGTTTGTTCTTAGCCAATTGAGTTTGTTCATAATCCTTTCCTAATCTAAACTCCTCTAGCCAGTGAGTATGCTGCTTCGGCTCTACCAACCCCATCAATGTTTGTAAAGCGTACTTTGCATCAGCATGAATAGCTACTTCTGCTTTGATAATCTTATTTAGTTCAGCGGCATCAATATCAATATGAATAACCTTTGCCTGTTTGGCATACCTAGAAACATCTCCCGTCACTCGATCGTCGAAACGCATACCGATTGCAATTAACACATCACATTCATTTGTCTTAACATTAGCCGCGTAGTCCCCGTGCATACCAAGCATACCACAGAAGTTAGCATGATTATTAGGCAAAGCACCTAACCCTAAAAGTGTAGAAGCTGTTGGTAATCCCGTCTTCTCTACAAACTGTCTTAACTCTTCTTCAGCCTTTGACAAGACAATTCCTTGTCCGATTAACAAATATGGTTTTTTTGCCTTATTAATCAATTCAGCAGCCTTGATAAAACCTGCCAGATCTGGCTGGGGACTAGGTGCATAACTTCGCACATTCAGACAGCTTTTATAATCAAATGTCGTCTGATCAAACTGAGCATCTTTGGTTATATCGATTACCACAGGCCCCGGTCTGCCTGACTTGGCTAAATAAAATGCTTTAGCTATTGTTGGTGCAATCTCTGAAGCCTTAGTTACCTGGTAATTCCACTTAGTAATAGGCATAGAGATACCTATCACATCCGTTTCTTGGAACGCATCTGTCCCCAACAACTTAGAAGTTACCTGTCCAATGATACACACCACAGGAGTTGAGTCGATATAAGCATCTGCTAACCCTGTGATTAAGTTCGTAGCACCAGGTCCAGAAGTAGCGAAAACAACACCTACCTCCCCTGAAACTCTAGCAAAGCCTTGTGCGGCATGTATAGCTCCTTGCTCGTGACGCACTAAGATGTGATTTAATTCATCCATCTTATCATACAGCGCATCATAGATAGGCATAATCGCCCCACCAGGATATCCAAATACAGTCTGTACTGATTCGCATAACAAAGCGGATATAACTGCCTGAGCCCCTGTTATTTTTTCTTGTTGCATAATTTATTATTTGTGTTGTTGGTCTTGGTTTAGGAACCTCTGTCCTTAAATCTTTTATTTAATCCTCTTTATCAGTAATACAGCCTTCTGAAGCATCAGAAACACTCTTTAAATATTTATATAATATCCCTTTGGTAAACTTCAATTCTGGTCTTTTCCATTTCGCACGGCGCTGTGCTAACTTCTCATCACTGACCAATAATTCTAACTTGCGCTTTTCCACGTCAATTAAAATCTGATCTCCATTTTCTACTAAGCCAATCACTCCTCCATCATACGCCTCTGGAGTAATGTGTCCAACAACAAAACCGTGAGTTCCACCAGAGAATCGACCATCAGTAATCAGCGCAACACTTCTACCTAAGCCAGCTCCCATAATAGCAGAAGTCGGTTTCAACATTTCAGGCATTCCAGGCCCTCCTTTTGGTCCACAGTAACGAATCACAATTACCTCACCGGCCTGTACCTCACCAGCTGAAACACTTGCGATCACGGCATATTCATCGTCATATACTCTAGCCGCTCCTTGAAAAAACGTACCTTCCTTACCACTGATCTTCGCTACACTACCTTTAGTAGCTAAATTGCCATAGAGAAACTGTAAGTGTCCACTGCTTTTGATTGGTTTATCTAAACCTAAGATTACTTCCTGTCCCGCTAGTAAGTCCTCTGCCTGTTTTAAATTTTCAGAAACAGTCTTTCCCGTTACTGTTAGACAGTCTCCGTGTAAAAGTCCTTTACCTAGTAAATACTTCATAATCGCTGGAACACCACCAATCCTGTGTAAATCTTCCATCAAGTACTTTCCACTCGGCTTTAGATCAGCAATAACGGGTACACGATCACTTATCGCTTGAAAATCTTTTAGCGTAATTCTAACATCAACTGCATGAGCCATGGCGATTAAGTGAAGTACAGCATTGGTTGATCCTCCTAAAGCAATAACCATCGTCATCGCATTTTCAAAAGCTTCACGAGTCATAATATCTCTGGGCTTTATGTCCTTTTCTAACAAATGATAAAGAGCGGCTCCTGCATCTATACACTCCTGTTTTTTCTCTTGACTCAATGCGGGATAGGAAGAACTATGTGGTAAACTCATACCCAATGCCTCAATAGCAGAAGCCATCGTATTAGCTGTGTACATTCCTCCACAAGCACCAGCACCAGGACAAGCATGTTTAATCACACCTTTGTAATCTTCTTGTGAAATCTGATTGCTAAACTTCTTGCCCAATGCTTCAAAAGCAGACACAATATTTAGTGATTCACCCTTGTACTTCCCCGAATGGATTGTTCCCCCATACACCATTATTGCTGGTCTATTTAGTCGTCCCATGGCGATAATCGCTCCAGGCATATTCTTGTCACAACCCGGAATAGCTATCACCGAATCATACCACTGAGCATTAACCACTGTCTCAATCGAATCAGCAATAATATCACGAGACACTAGTGAGTATTTCATTCCTTCTGTCCCGTTAGAAATACCATCACTCACACCAATAGTATTGAAGATCAGACCGACCATATCACACTGACTAACACCCTGTTTGACGTATTTTGCCAAGTCATTCAAGTGCATATTACACGTATTGCCTTCATAGCCCATACTGACAATTCCAACTTGCGCCTTTGTCAAGTCCTCTTCGCTAAGCCCTATTCCGTAGAGCATCGCCTGTGCGGCTGGCTGTGTTACATCTTGTGTAATTACCCGACTGTACTTGTTTAGGTTATTCATTGTATTTATTTTTTAATTGGTTGTTATTGCTTGATTAATTAGGTATTACTAGACTATTGGGTACAAAAAAAGCCTCCCGATATCGGGAGGCTTTAGTAATACTGTATCTCTATATAAAAACAAAAATTAGCATAGCGGCTCCCGTGCAAATGTGTTAATCACAATCACAATAATTAGGACCACTAGAATGCTAACTAAATTTCTCATTTCTTTCTTTTGTATAGATCAAAGTTAAAAATAGTTTTAACACCTACAAACATTACTCATCTTTTTTATCAATAAAAATTCAAAGATTAATCACAAACAACTTACATTATTCAAACTTACTCGTTATAAAACATAAAAAAATCAACACCAAAGACAACAAACTAAAAAATACTAACATTCAAACAAACCTAATACTCTATTAAAATTTTAGCAACCCAAAGTATAACAAGTGCTAACTCGCTGTTTCGTTTTAATAAAAAGGACAATATACTTCGTCATTTAAACGCTATTTACAACTAAAAAAAGAAGGGAAAAAGGCTCTTTTAGCCTTATTATAAAATCGAAGAAGAAAAGTTCATGAAAAGGAACAAATCACTTTTGATAATAAAAGGTCTATTAACAAAAAAGACACCGAAGGGTGTCTTTGTATTTTGAATGTTAATAATTTTAAAGGTTTGCCCCGAAGATAGTCGAGGCACTAAATGTTTTCACAACGGAATAATCCTTATTGTGAATTGCTTTCATTATTGTGTTACAAATATATAATCTTTTTTACAATATAAAAGTATAATTATTCAAATAATTTATTGTAATATTATATAGTATTCAATATTTTACTGACAAAAATTAGCAATTATGAAAAAAATACTTGGTTTAGACTTAGGGACAACGTCAATAGGCTGGGCTTACGTACATGAAGCTGAAAATGAAAAAGAAACCTCTTCAATACAAAAACTGGGCGTTCGAGTAAATCCCTTAACCGTTGACGAACAAATCAACTTTGAAAAAGGTAAACCTATCACTACTAATGCTACAAGAACAGAATCACGTTCTGCACGTCGCAATCTACAGCGATACAAATTAAGAAGAGAGCATCTAACAAAAATTCTTACGGAGAACAATTGGATAAGTGAAGCTTCTATTTTAACTGAAATTGGGAACCAATCTACATTTGAAACCTTTCGATTAAGAAATAAAGCTGCCTCTGAACAAATATCCTTAGAAGAATTATCACGTGTACTTTTAATGATTAATAAAAAACGAGGGTATAAGAGCAGTCGTAAAGTTAATAATACGGAAGATGGTCAATTAATTGACGGTATGGCTATTGCTAAAAAACTTTACCACGAACAGTTAACACCTGGTCAATTATCTCTTGAATTACTTCAAAAAGGTATAAAGAAATTACCAGATTATTATCGTTCCGATTTAAATGAAGAACTTGATTTAATATGGTCATTTCAACAAAAGTTTTATCCTGATATACTTACAAAAGCTTTTAAAGATAACATAAAGAACAAAGGTTCAAGAGCAACCTCTGCCCTATTCTGGGTTACCTATAACTTTAATACTGCTGAAAACAAAGGAACAAGAGAGGAGAAAAAAACACAAAGTTACCAATGGCGTGTTGAAGCTTTAAGTAAACAACTAACAAAAGAAGAAGTAGCCTTTGTTATTGCTGAAATCAATGGACAAATACATAATTCATCTGGGTATTTAGGAGCTATAAGTGATCGTAGTAAGATATTATACTTCAATAAATGGACTGTAGGTCAATACTTATATAAGCAGCTACAAGAAAACCCTCACACCCGTCTTAAAAGTCAAGTTTTTTATAGACAAGATTACTTAGATGAATTTGAAACAATATGGAATACCCAATCTAAGTACTATCCAACTCAACTAACTTCTGTACTCAAAAAAGATATAAGGGATACCATCATTTTTTATCAAAGAAAACTAAAATCACAGAAGGGATTAATAAGTTTTTGTGAATTTGAACAAACACAAAAACTTATTAATGGAAAAGTAAAAATAGTTGGTAACCGTGTCATTCCTAAATCTTCACCTTTGTTCCAAGAATTTAAAATATGGCAACAATTACACAACGTAACTTTAAGAAATAAAGAGACTAATGAAACTTGTTATTTAGCAGAAGAACAGAAGGTTCATTTATTTGAAGAACTAAACTTGAAAGGAAAGTTAACAAGTACCCAAGTTCTAAAACTAATAGAAAGTAAACCTAAAAAATGGGAATTAAACTATTCAGAATTAGAGGGAAACAACACTAATAAGGTGTTATACAATGCATATCTTGATATCATCGATGATGAAGGATATGATGTGAGAAATGAGTTAAAAATAAAACTAAACAAAGATGATATAGAATTAACTGATTTAGATGTCGATGCATCTCAAATCAAAGAGATGATTTACACAATTTTTAAAGATTTAGGTATAGACACTACTATCTTAGAGTTTAATGCTTTGTTAGAAGATAAAACCTTTGAGAAACAACAATCTTACCAGTTATGGCACCTTCTTTATTCTTATGAAGAAGATGACTCACCAACTGGCTTAGAGAGACTATATACACAGTTACAGAACAAATTCAGCTTTACTTTAGCACAAGCCAAACGATTGGGTAATATCTTATTTCAGGATGACTACGGTAATTTATCAACAAGAGCTATTAGAAAAATATTTCCTTTTATTAAAGACAATAAATATAGTGATGCTTGTAATTTAGCAGGATATAGACATTCCAAACACTCTCTTACCAAAGAAGAAATTGAGAATAGAGAGCTAAAGAATAAATTAGACTTATTAGCTAAAAATAGCCTAAGAAATCCTGTTGTAGAAAAGATACTAAATCAAATGATTAATGTAATTAATACATTAATTGATTCTGAAAACAATAAACTAATTGCAGAAGGCAAAAAACCTAACTTCCAATTCGATGAAATTAGAATAGAATTAGCACGTGAACTAAAGAAGAACGCTAAAGAACGTGAAGAATTCACAAACTCTATTAATAAAGGAAAAACAGATCATGAAAAGATTATCAAGATTCTACAAAAAGAAGATGGAATTAAGAACCCTAGCCGAAATGACATTATTAGATATAAATTATATCAAGAATTAAAAAACACTGGGTATAAAGATTTATACACCAATGAATACATCGAACGTAAAGATATTTTCACTAAAGAATATGATATTGAACACATCATACCCCAATCCAAACTATTTGATGATAGTTTTTCCAATAAAACATTAGTGCGTCGAAATATAAACCTAAAAAAAGGCAATCAAACAGCATATGATTTTATTCTTACCGAATATGGTAAAGAAAAAGCAAATGACTTTGAGCAAAGAGTTACTGACTTATTTAACCTTGGACAATCAGAAGGTATTTCTAGAAGCAAGTATAAAAAACTTTTAATGCGGGAAAATGAAATTGGAGAGGGCTTTATAGAGAGAGATTTAAGAGACACTCAATACATTGCGAAAAAGGCTAAGTCAATGTTGTTCGATATAACAAGACGAGTAGTTTCTACTTCAGGTAGAATAACAGATCGTTTACGTGACGATTGGGGGCTAATTAATGTGATGAAGGAGCTAAATATTCCAAAATATCGAGATGCAAGCCTTACAGAGTTTATCGAGATGAAAGATGGTAATAAAAAGGAAGTTATAATAGATTGGACAAAAAGAAATGATCATCGCCATCACGCTATGGATGCTTTGACTGTTGCTTTTACTAAACACAATCACATTCAATATCTAAATAATCTTAATGCTAGAAAAAATGAAAACACTGAAAAACATAGTAATATCATTGCTATTGAAACAAAAGAGACTCACATTGTAAAAGATGATTTAGGGAATATAAAAAGAGTGTTTAAAGAACCTATTCCAAACTTTAGACAAGTTGCTAAACAGCACTTAGAAAGTGTTTTAGTTTCTCATAAAGCTAAAAATAAGGTTGTAACCAGAAATGTTAATAAAATAGCAGGGCGAAAGATTGGACAACAAACACTAACTCCTAGAGGGCAATTACACAAAGAAACGGTATATGGTAAAATACGTCAATACGCTTCTAAAGAAGAAAAAGTAGGACCTAAATTTGGCATAGAAACTATACAATTAGTAAGTAATCCAACTTATAAAAAACTATTATTAAAACGATTAGAAGAGAACAATAATGATCCGAAAAAGGCTTTTGGAGGAAAAAATGCTCTTGCTAAATCTCCTATTTATGTAAACTTAGAAAAGAATATTACTATTCCAGAAAAAGTTAAATTAGTTTGGCTAGAAGACAATTATACAATACGCAAGGAAATTTCTCCAGACTTAAAAATAGACAAAGTGATTGATGAGGGGGTAAAGCGAATCTTACAACAAAGACTAAAAGCTTATGATAATAACTATAAATTAGCATTCGCTGATTTAGACCGAAACCCTATATGGCTAAATAAAGAAAAAGGAATAACTATAAAGCGTGTAACAATATCTGGTGTCAAAAATGCTTTACCATTACACACTAAAAAAGACCATTTAGGAAAGCCTATTTTAGACAATAAAGGGCGTGAAATCCCCGTAGATTTCATTAACACCGGAAATAACCACCATGTAGCAATATATGAAGATGAAAAAGGTAACCTTCAAGAAAGTGTTGTTTCGCTATTTGAGGCAGTAAGTAGAGTTAATCAACAGTTGCCGATTATTGACAAAACATATAATCAACATTTAGGTTGGAAGTTTTTATTCTCAATGAAGCAGAATGAATTATTCTTGTTTGCTTCTGATGAGTTTAATCCAAATGAAATTGACTTATTTGATAAAAATAACTACCACACAATTAGTAAGTATTTGTTTAGGGTACAAAAAATATCTACAAAAAATTATATGTTTACTCATCATTTAGAAACAAAAGCTATTGATGGTGAAACTCTAAAAAGCAAAAAAGCACTGGCTGAAAAAAATTATTATTTTGTTCAAACTCCTGAAAAACTACGTAACATACTAAAAGTACGAACTAACCATCTTGGAGAAATCATACATATAGGCGAATATTAACCTAAATTAATACTATGCTCAAAAGAACTATCTATATTGGTAATCCCTCCTATTTAAAATTATCGCATCGTCAACTTAAGATTGACGATGCTTTAACAGGAGATACAAAAGGAAGTATTCCTATTGAAGATATAGGCTTCTTAGTATTAGACCATCCGCAAATAACAATATCACACCCCGTTATACAATATCTACAGCAGCATAATGTAGCTATTATCAGTTGTGATGAATCGCATTTACCCTTAGGGTTAATGTTACCCATTAGTGGTCATATTGAGCATTCAGAACGATTAAAACAACAAATAAACACCTCAGAACCCTTAAGAAAACAGTTGTGGAAACAAACGGTTGAGGCTAAAATATATCAACAAAAAGAAGTATTATGTAAACAAGGCTTAATAGTTGCCCCAATGCTTAAATACCTCAATGATGTAAAGTCGGGAGATAGTACAAACATGGAAGGGATAGCCGCACAGTATTATTGGAGCCAACTCTTTGAAAACTTTACGCGAGAACGAAAAGGTAGCTCCCCTAATAATTTTCTCAATTTCGGTTATGCCATTCTTAGAAGTATGGTTGCAAGGGCTATTGTATGTAGTGGCCTTCACCCTACTATAGGTATCTTTCACCGCAATAAATACAATGCCTACTGCCTTGCTGATGATTTAATGGAACCTTATCGCCCTTATGTGGATGAATTAGTCATACACTGGATTAATAATCCTCTTAATCCATTAGAAATTACCAAAGAAGCAAAAGCACATTTACTACAAATTGCCACAAAAGACGTTTACATTAATGGTCTTACACGCCCTTTAATGACAGCACTAAGCATTACGACAAGTTCTTTGTACAAATGCTTTACAGGAGAAAGTAGAGTTATACATTATCCAATGATCAAATGAGTTTCAGTAGATATAATGCATATAGAATCATGTGGGTACTAGTATTTTTTGATTTACCAACAGAGACCAAGCGACAGCGTTCGGCGGCAACAAAATTTAGAAAATCGTTAATAGACGATGGATTCAACATGTTTCAGTTTAGTATTTACTTAAGGCATTGCCCCAGTAAAGAAAACGCAGAAGTCCATATTAAACGAACGAAAAGACAGCTACCAAAAGAAGGAAAAGTAGGTATATTATGCATTACTGATAAGCAATTTGGACAAATGGAACTCTTCTTTGCAAAAAAAGAAACGGACTTACCGATTATGCCACAGCAATTAGAACTCTTTTAATAGAAACAAAAAAATGCTATAATTCTCTTTAGAGATATAGCATTTTTTTGTTTTTTATTATCGTATAATCCACTCTAAAGCACTATTATAATAGACTTTAACATGAGGTTGTGTGATTACACGATAAAGTTACAATAATTTGAAAGCAATTCACAACTTTATTGTGATGAGTATTTATACTCGCATCGTTGTGTGATTACACGATAAAGTTACAATAATTTGAAAGCAATTCACAACCAAATGATAACGATAGACGAAGTAATAACGGTTGTGTGATTACACGATAAAGTTACAATAATTTGAAAGCAATTCACAACTAGTTACAATAAACAATAATTATTTTTTTAGTTGTGTGATTACACGATAAAGTTACAATAATTTGAAAGCAATTCACAACCGGAAGCGGTTAAGGATGGGCGTAAATTAGGTTGTGTGATTACACGATAAAGTTACAATAATTTGAAAGCAATTCACAACTTGCAAGTCTTGTTTATCCCATCCTAAAAAGTTGTGTGATTACACGATAAAGTTACAATAATTTGAAAGCAATTCACAACTAAGGCACCAAATGGTAAGGCAGGCTAAAGGTTGTGTGATTACACGATAAAGTTACAATAATTTGAAAGCAATTCACAACGTATAACGTAATAAATAAATTAACAAACAAGTTGTGTGATTACACGATAAAGTTACAATAATTTGAAAGCAATTCACAACTATAAGCTGTTCCATTGGTTTGCAATTTCAGTTGTGTGATTACACGATAAAGTTACAATAATTTGAAAGCAATTCACAACCCAACTATAGGGTTTGTGTGATTGCCTTGTGTTGTGTGATTACACGATAAAGTTACAATAATTTGAAAGCAATTCACAACGATTTTTTACGTAACTTAACAGCAACAAAAGTTGTGTGATTACACGATAAAGTTACAATAATTTGAAAGCAATTCACAACATACACACACTCGTTATTGTCTGTACATTTGTTGTGTGATTACACGATAAAGTTACAATAATTTGAAAGCAATTCACAACACGATATACTAGTGTTAGATTCTAATACTAGTTGTGTGATTACACGATAAAGTTACAATAATTTGAAAGCAATTCACAACTAAATAGTTTTTCTATTGATTTTTTACTTCGTTGTGTGATTACACGATAAAGTTACAATAATTTGAAAGCAATTCACAACACGCTATATACTCATTTGATAACTCGTGAAGTTGTGTGATTACACGATAAAGTTACAATAATTTGAAAGCAATTCACAACTTAAACTAAAATGACTCATGCTTTTTATTAGTTGTGTGATTACACGATAAAGTTACAATAATTTGAAAGCAATTCACAACACTATATAAATGTTAAAAAATGAGTTGTTTGTTGTGTGATTACACGATAAAGTTACAATAATTTGAAAGCAATTCACAACATTACAAGAGTATTATCTGAGTTATTAGGGGTTGTGTGATTACACGATAAAGTTACAATAATTTGAAAGCAATTCACAACAGAAAAGTACCATGTACCCCTCCTGTTTTAGTTGTGTGATTACACGATAAAGTTACAATAATTTGAAAGCAATTCACAACGCGCTCGCACGATCTACAACAGCGTAAGTAGTTGTGTGATTACACGATAAAGTTACAATAATTTGAAAGCAATTCACAACAGGTATTGAGATAATGGAAGATGGAGAGTGGTTGTGTGATTACACGATAAAGTTACAATAATTTGAAAGCAATTCACAACAGTTATCCCAAAGCATTCTTTCCATATTTTGTTGTGTGATTACACGATAAAGTTACAATAATTTGAAAGCAATTCACAACATTCCTTTATGTGTATAATAGGGGTATGGTGTTGTGTGATTACACGATAAAGTTACAATAATTTGAAAGCAATTCACAACGATTAACAAACAAATCTTTTTTGATTATTTGTTGTGTGATTACACGATAAAGTTACAATAATTTGAAAGCAATTCACAACTCGCTTAGGCAATGAAGAAAGCCTTTGGAGGTTGTGTGATTACACGATAAAGTTACAATAATTTGAAAGCAATTCACAACGCCCTTAACATCATATACATTATCTTCCTCGTTGTGTGATTACACGATAAAGTTACAATAATTTGAAAGCAATTCACAACATATGTATTATTATTATTTTTAATAGTTATGTTGTGTGATTACACGATAAAGTTACAATAATTTGAAAGCAATTCACAACCGGTATTACTGCTTTTTCTGATAACTTTTTGTTGTGTGATTACACGATAAAGTTACAATAATTTGAAAGCAATTCACAACAGTTATTCCAAAACATTCCTTCCATATTTTGTTGTGTGATTACACGATAAAGTTACAATAATTTGAAAGCAATTCACAACATTTACTTGTGTATAATACTTTGTCGGAACGTTGTGTGATTACACGATAAAGTTACAATAATTTGAAAGCAATTCACAACATCTTTAATGTAGACAAACCCAAGCACATTGTTGTGTGATTACACGATAAAGTTACAATAATTTGAAAGCAATTCACAACTTATTGATTTTACACAAGATAACGTAAGTCGTTGTGTGATTACACGATAAAGTTACAATAATTTGAAAGCAATTCACAACATACCATTAATGGATTTAGTCATATCCTGAGTTGTGTGATTACACGATAAAGTTACAATAATTTGAAAGCAATTCACAACCCGATAGTAAAGTAACCGAGTTATCACTCCGTTGTGTGATTACACGATAAAGTTACAATAATTTGAAAGCAATTCACAACTACCCACTTCATTGGTAAGAAGTGTTTCTGGTTGTGTGATTACACGATAAAGTTACAATAATTTGAAAGCAATTCACAACACTTCGTTTGTTGTACCTGCTAATATAGCTGTTGTGTGATTACACGATAAAGTTACAATAATTTGAAAGCAATTCACAACCTTTAAATAACTATGTAGATTATAGCGATGGTTGTGTGATTACACGATAAAGTTACAATAATTTGAAAGCAATTCACAACGGTTCAACTGTAGGGTGGTTTAGTTCAACAGTTGTGTGATTACACGATAAAGTTACAATAATTTGAAAGCAATTCACAACCTCCAATCACCGTGTATTCGTTCTCAATGAGTTGTGTGATTACACGATAAAGTTACAATAATTTGAAAGCAATTCACAACTGTAACATCTGGCATACCTACTATTCTGTTGTTGTGTGATTACACGATAAAGTTACAATAATTTGAAAGCAATTCACAACCTTTAGATGTAGCTATCAAAGTGATAGAGTGTTGTGTGATTACACGATAAAGTTACAATAATTTGAAAGCAATTCACAACCATTGAAAAGGGAACCGGTAATGCCGGTGGGTTGTGTGATTACACGATAAAGTTACAATAATTTGAAAGCAATTCACAACATGAAGCGTAGCGAAAATGTAATACGTTTTGTTGTGTGATTACACGATAAAGTTACAATAATTTGAAAGCAATTCACAACATTACCAGTAGTTAAGATATAGCAGCATGAGTTGTGTGATTACACGATAAAGTTACAATAATTTGAAAGCAATTCACAACCATGCTTAAACCTTCTTATTAAAATTATTAGTTGTGTGATTACACGATAAAGTTACAATAATTTGAAAGCAATTCACAACTAATAACCTCTTTGATGTTTTAACATAAGTGTTGTGTGATTACACGATAAAGTTACAATAATTTGAAAGCAATTCACAACAATGGGGTTGGTTTTATGTGATGCTTCCTTGTTGTGTGATTACACGATAAAGTTACAATAATTTGAAAGCAATTCACAACAGTGGTTGACAGACTGTGAAAATTCGAAAAGTTGTGTGATTACACGATAAAGTTACAATAATTTGAAAGCAATTCACAACCACAACATCTAATGCTTGTATAAATAGATTATTCCCGTTGTGTGATTACACGATAAAGTTACAATAATTTGAAAGCAATTCACAACCAAACCCCTAAGATTGCTAATAGATTGCCAGTTGTGTGATTACACGATAAAGTTACAATAATTTGAAAGCAATTCACAACTAATCATACCATTTAGGAATTGAAATGTTTGTTATATGATACTCGATAAAGGTACAATAATTTGAAATATTTCTCCAACTTATTTAGGGATTAAGATAATAGTAAAGTATTTAGATATTCATGAAGTTAAAAAATAGGCAATCCATTCAGTACACTAGTCTCTCTATTTGTTGCGAAAAAGAGCCTTTTAATGAAACAAGTTACGAACAAGAGCAAAACCAAACAGGAACCCAAAAGCAGTTCTTTTGATTCTTCTTTCAAGCCCTTAGTCTAGTTTTTTATGAAGTAGGCTATAGTACCACAAGAATTCCCTTTAGACTTTTTCTTCTACTGGGTCTAATTAGTTGCTTTAATCAGAAAAAAAACTAAAAGGATATTTTTTCGATTTACTCCCCTTTACCTCCTTTTACTATCTTTTATCATTTCTTTAAACATTGCTCTTTCAAATAATCAGTAACTTTCCTTCTAAGAACGAAAGCCATAAATATTATGAAAACACAAATACCCTACTCTTTCTTAGACTTAGCAATCATAGGCCAAGACAAGAGCACAACAGCAACTTTACAAGATGTTCTAAAAGTAGCACAAAAAGCCGAAAAAGTAGGTTTTACGCGTTTGTGGTTTGCCGAGCATCACAATATGCCGCATATTGCTTCGTCTGCTACAGCTGTACTTATCGGCTATGTGGCGGGTGGAACTAATACCATACGTGTAGGCTCTGGTGGGATCATGCTGCCAAATCACGCCTCATTAGTCATCGCTGAGCAGTTTGGTACCTTAGATGCCCTATATCCTGATCGCATTGACTTAGGACTCGGTAGAGCTCCTGGTACTGATCAAGCAACAGCCATGGCTCTGCGCAGAAATGACATGCATGCAGTCAATCATTTTCCTCAACAAATAGAAGAGCTCAAACGTTACTTTAGAGGTGATGATCAGGCTAAGGTAAGAGCCTTTCCTGGCGAGGGAGCGAAGGTACCGATGTGGATACTGGGTTCTAGTACAGATAGTGCCTACTTAGCTGCCGAATTAGGTCTTCCGTATGCATTTGCAAGTCACTTTGCCCCAGAACAGATCATGCAAGCTGCCAATATTTACCGCAAAAACTTTGTGGCTTCTGAGCATTTGGACAAACCTTATTTTATGCCTTGTGTCAATGCCATCGTATCTGATAGTTTGGAAGAATCTTTTCGCTTGGCTACTTCTTTCTATCAAATGTTTTTGGGAATTATTCGAAATGATCGAAAGCCTATGCAACCTCCTTGTGATTCTATGCAAGGGCTATGGTCGGAGGTTGAAGAATACCATGTTTTGCAAAAAACGTCTTTATCTTTCATCGGCGACAAAGAAACAGTCAAGCAAGAGCTTCAAAATTTCTTTACCATCGTCGAGCCTGATGAGGTCATGATTACAACGCCTATTTATCATACTGATGATCGCGTAAAAAGCATTGCATTGTTTGCAGAGATTATGCAATCCTTCTAAATACATCAGCCCCCAAAGAATCATATACCTTGGGGGCTGTTTTTATGTTTATTCGAAAAAAAGCGATGCCACTATCACCTACTCAATAGTGTTTAATTCGCTGACCTCCATGACGTACTTCACAATTAGCTGAGGAGGGGTCACACCGCTCTGACGCCAGTAGATATCCCCCTGTTTGTTAAGCAAAATAAGCGTAGGCACACTGCGTATATAGAACTCCTCTACCCACTCGCGATCCTTGTCTAAATTGACCATACGCAAGTCTACATACTCCTCTATATCAGCCTTGATATGATTAACTACCCCGGTCTGCGTACGACATGGCGCGCACCAATCTGCGTAAAACTGCAAGAGGATTGGTCTGTCCAAATTGTCAAAATCTATTGTATTATCCATGGTCTGTATTCTGGTGTTATTGATTGTCTGCTTGATCTCACAATCCGATAGCTATTTTTTATAAATGGTTTGGCGATATTGTTGTCCCCAGTCCATAATCTCTTTGATTACTTTCTCCAAAGTCTGTCCGTATTCGGTCAGCTCGTATTCTACCGAAATTGGCTTTGTGTTTAATACTGTACGTTTAATCAAGTGATTAGCTTCTAGATCTTGAAGTTCTTTAGAAAGCATCTTCGTGCCAATCCCTTCTACTTCTCGCTTGAGATCCATAAAGCGCATCTTTCCACCATGCATGAGTGTTCCTAAGATATATACCTTCCATTTGCCAGAAAGTAGACTCATTGTATCCTTTATCGCTACTATTCTCACCTGACATTGAGGCGAAGCATTCAACAGCTCTTTTTTACTCATATCACACTTAATTAATTGGCTAAAATTACGCTTTTTGTAAGCAGTACCCAAAAGGAAAGTAGTTTCCAAAAGGGAACTTATAGGAATATCTATACAGAGAGTCTTTAAGTTTGTCATTGGAAACAATAAAATAAAATCTTATGAATAAACAAAAAATTGCCTTTTGGGTATCGACTGTACTGTTTTCAGTATTCATGCTATTTAGTGCCTACAATTATATCGCCTCAGAAGAAATGAAGCAAGCCTTTGTACACCTGGGATTCCCTGATTACTTCAGAGTGGAGCTAGCCGTAGCGAAGGCTATTGGCTCAGTGGTGCTTTTACTTCCTATGCTACCGCGTACCCTGAGAGGCTTTGCCTACGCAGGTTTTGTCATTAATATCGTATCCGCTGCCGTTGCTCACCTTGCTATCGGGGAACCTGTAAGCTCTTTGGGCTTCGTATTAATCGCAGCTATCTTATTAACTATTTCGTATTTCAGCGCTTTTTGTCCATGTGCAAAAAAATGCTAATCCTCGTACGGGCGAATTGATATCCCTCGTACGGGCGAATTGCAATTCGCCCCTACATTATTTCGCGAATGCCTTTTCGCACATACGATTCCTCGACGGGCGAATTGATATCCCTCATACGGGCGAATTGCAATTCGCCCCTACATTATTTCGCGAATGCCTTTTCGCACATACGATTCCTCGACGGGCGAATTGATATCCCTCATACGGGCGAATTGCAATTCGCCCCTACATTATTTCGCGAATGCCTTTTCGCACATACGATTCCTCGACGGGCGAATTGATATCCCTCATACGGGCGAATTGCAATTCGCCCCTACATTATTTCATGCTTATGATATATTTTCTAAAAACTACTTATACGTAATTTCAAGGCTTAATAGACCGTACTCTTTTTGAATACTGAGTCTCATCTGATCACTTTCATAACTATCAGTCGCTGTCTTAACGAAATTTGTCAACTTCAACAATAACTCTTCTTCTAGTAAATCTATTCTTTTATTCATATTACCTGTTAGGTAGATATCGTATTTTAATCCAGTCGGTTTGCTAGCTAACGTTGTCGAATCTATTAGATGACCAATTGTCGAAAAGGAATAAGAAACATCAACAGACACCGTTTTTTTGTTAATCAACAACTGACTTGAAGAATTCTCATAGTTCTTTGGTGATAAATCTAGTAAAGCAAAAATAGCCTCATAGGTCATTATTGGTGTCACTCCTTCTAATTTCTCTAGCTTCATTCTATCTAGAATTTCACCTACATTAATATATTCGCTAAATACCATTCGAAAATGTGTATCTAATAAATATGTCTGAGTAGCAATATCAAACGGAACCTCTATCCTAGCAGGTGGTATTACGTAGTTTCCTTTCTTGCCTATAAACCCTGTATAGCCATCTTGAGTCACTGGTGCAATATCGCCTAAAAACATATACGCATTTGTATATCTTGGCTCAATGATCATCTCTCCTTTTTTATTAATATACCCAAACAAATTATCCAGACGCACTAAGGCAAGGTCTCTGATAGAGAAAGGATGTATCTCTTGGTAGATAGCAGGAATAACAACGGCACCTTCTCTGTCTAACCAGCCAAACTTATTCCCTTGTTCAAACATATAAAGGTCTCCATCGACATGCAAATCCACAAAATTATCTGTCAATAAGACCTTGCCTTCTTTATCTATAACAGCTACACTATCTATACTATGGTACACGACTGCTACGCCATATCTAAACATTTTGGCGAAATAGTATTGAGGCTGAATGACAAAATCTCCATTTGTATCAATATATCCCCACCCTTTCTCTTGATCCTTCACTGGAGCTAGCCCTTCATTAAAACTCTTTACCTGCTCATAAATAGGCTGCACAACTACCTCTCCTTTTTTATCAACAAATCCCCAGCGCAAGAGACCTTCATCGTTATACACCGCAAACTTAGCTAAACCATTGGTGTAATTCCCTACTACCTCTGCAATGTCCATTGTGAACAATTCTTCCCCTGATTGGTTTAAAGCAATAGGGCGACTATCCTCTCTTGTTCCCCAAGCAATCCCTTCAGAAAAAACGGAAGCATTTACATAGGTTGGAGGAATTACATATTGGCCTTTTGTATCAATATACCCCCACGTCTTTTGCTTGTTATCAGCCTGCACTAGAGCGAGTCCCTCTCTAAAAAGAGAACCTTTCAGATAGTTGTTTTTTAAAACGGTATTGCCCTTTTGATCAATATATTCTATATATATTCCTCTCATGATTGGAATTAACTCTGTGCTATACTTGGTTGCATAACTAGAAAACAAAAGTGAGATTACTGATAATACAACAACTAATTTTAAAGTCTGTTTCATAAAATTATTTAATTCTATCCTCCTCACTATCAATTATCGTGCTACCATTCTTCTATTAATACCTATATTTGACCAAGTAAACGAACAATATTCCATCTATTTTAAAATTAATTGTTTAATTCAACACCAATTTCTCTAAAGTAAAATCAAGTTTGACAGGAAAGTCATAAATAACTATCAATTAGCTTTCTATCGTTAAAAATTCGAGAACTCAAATACAATGTATTGCTCCTATTCAAAAAAAAAAGCCTAACTACACTTGTAGTTAGGCTGATATATCATAAAACTTTTTTTTCTTATTGCATGCTCTCTACACACATGATGGCACATTTTTCTCCGTCAATAGCAGCTGATATGATACCACCTGCATAACCTGCACCTTCTCCACAAGGGTAAAGTCCTTTAATCTGCGGGTGGACTAAGGTGTAATCTTCACGAGGAATACGTACAGGAGAAGAAGTTCTACTCTCTGGAGCATGAAGGATAGCTTCGTTGGTAAAATACCCCTTCATTGACTTACCAAACTCTTGGAAGCCCTCTCTCATGATTTGCGTTAAGAATCCAGGAAACACTTCACCCAACTCTGTAGAAGTTGTCCCTGGCACATAAGACGTCTTCGGTATAGAAGACGACACTTTAGACTGTGAGAAATCAACCATGCGCTGTGCTGGTACTCGCTGTGTCTCTCCAGCCAATAAGAAAGCTCGCTGCTCTATCGCTTTTTGAAACTCCATACCTGCTAAGGCACCGTGTTTCTCAAAAGGCTTAAAGTCCTCTAGTCTCAACTCTACTACGATACCTGAATTAGCAGTTGGCTGATCTCGTTTTGACGGTGACCATCCATTGGTTACTACTTCCCCTGGAGCTGTCGCACAAGGAGCAATCACCCCTCCCGGACACATACAGAATGAGTACATTCCACGTCCATTGACCTGCTTTACAATAGAATATGGTGCAGGAGGTAGGAACTCCCCTCTGTAGTCACATGAATACTGTATCTTGTCAATTAAAGACTGTGGGTGCTCTGCACGTACCCCTAAGGCAAATGGCTTCGCTTCAATTAGTACTTGCTTACGATCCAACAATTCGTATATATCACGAGCAGAGTGCCCCGTAGCTAAGATTACTTTCTTCGCTTCGATGACATCTCCTCCATTGACTACTACACCATGTATTTCACTTGCTTTAATAATAAAGTCAACTACTTTTGTTTCAAACAAAACTTCTCCGCCAAACTCGATAATTTTAGCGCGCATATCCTGCATAATCTTTGGTAACTTATTCGTTCCGATATGTGGATGAGCTTCTACTAAGATATCTTGGGTAGCCCCGAAAGCCACCAACAACTCTAAGATACGGTTGACATCACCTCGCTTTTTAGAACGCGTATAGAGCTTACCATCTGAATAGGTACCTGCACCTCCTTCTCCGAAACAATAATTCGAATCAGGGTTCACAATGTGATCTCTATTAATAGCTTTTAAATCTCTACGACGACCTCGAACATCTTTTCCCCTCTCTACAACGATGGGCTTTACCCCTAATTCAATCAATTGTAAAGCAGCAAAATATCCTGCAGGTCCTGCCCCTACAACAATTACTCTTGGAGCGTCTTGAACACTTTTATATTCGGGAAAGCCGATGTGTCTATGCACAATATCTTCGTCTGCAAAGAATATAGCTACCTTCAAATTAACCTTTACGGTGCGCTGTCTAGCATCAATCGATCGTTTAAGGATTGTAATATGCTTAATGTCTCTAATTGGACACTTTAATTGGTTGGCAACGTACTGAGTCAATAGATCAGCAGTACCTGCTACTTCAGGAAGAACTTGTAACTGTAATTCTTGTGGCATTTTGTTATAAAGCAAATAAAAATTATGCGACAAAAGTAAACCAAAAAAGCTATCATTTTCCACCTTTTATTAAATGAAACCTATTTTTTTTACAATTGACTAAATAAAAAAACCACAACACCTATAAAACATTGCATTAAGGTCAAACAAAAATGTCTTATTTCATAAGCTGTTTACTCAATTCCCCTAATCGCTGTAACTTTTGATCAACTGATATAGACCATGGAAGACCAATACACAAACGAATACAATTTTGAAACTGTTCTTGTACAGTAAACATCCGTCCTGGTGCAATACTAATTCCTTCAGCAATAGCCAAATCGTATAATGCTAAAGCATCGATACGCTGATCTAGTTCTATCCATAGAGACAATCCTCCCTGTGGACGATTGATTTTGGTATGTACAGGAAAACTGGTAATAATTGTATTGAGATATTTCTGGTAATTCTCATAAAGACCGTGTCTCAGTTTTCTCAAATGCTTATCGTACTTTCCCGTACGCATAAAACTAGCCACTGCCTCCTGCATCAATCCCGGGGTAGAAATCTCATGCAACAATTTTTGGCGAAGGATCTGCTCTTTATATTTACCTGGTGCCACCCACCCCACGCGATACCCTGGCGCCAATGTCTTAGATACCGAACTACACCAAAGTACATTACCTGTCTTGTCATAAGCCTTACAACAACTAGGTCGTTGATTCCCAAAGTATAGATCACCATAAACATCATCCTCTATCAAAGGAATATTATGCTGATCCAATAGGGCTACTATCTCTTTTTTGTGGGACTCAGGCATACAACTCCCCATAGGGGTATTATAATTAGAAATAAGTAAACAAAGATCAATATGATCTATAGCCTCTCTAAGCGCACTAACCTTAATCCCAGTGACTGGATCTGTAGGCAACTCGACCACTTTAAACCCTAAATCAATCGCTAACTGAAACACACCTGGATAGCAGGGACTCTCA
Organism: Myroides pelagicus; assembly: GCF_009711055.1. GTDB lineage: Bacteria > Bacteroidota > Bacteroidia > Flavobacteriales > Flavobacteriaceae > Flavobacterium > Flavobacterium pelagicum. The sequence continues at coordinate 7,510 of NZ_WMJY01000016.1, read as the reverse complement.
ATAGCAATGGTATCTCCAGGTTTACCAAGTGCTAATAGACACATGGATATAGCACTCATACTCCCGTTAGCAGTAACAATATCCTCTTCCATCAATGAACCTCCCCACGTGATAGATCGCTGAGCAATCACTCTTCTCAAGTTTAAATTTCCCGAAACAGAATCATATTCAATTCCTCCATTAACCAGTGTCCTAGAAGCAGCGAGCATCTCCTTTTTCATTTTCATCACTGGCAAAAAATCGTCGTAAAGTGTACTATAAGAAAATAAAGTCAACGAGCGATTGCCCATATTACTATATACTTTTCGAATAATCTCTTTAGGCTCCTTATTATTGGCGAGCAAAACCGGCTTACTAACTTCCGGCAAAGGAATATCTACAAAAGAAAGATTAGTGACAAAATAACCCGATTGCGGTTTTGCCTCTACCAATCCATTAGCCTCTAACTCTTGGTAAATGCGCGAAGCTGTATTCATACTCACTTTATAAGTGGTACAAAGCATTCGCACCGAAGGTAATCTATCCCCGGGCTTTAATACACCACCTCTAATCTGATCAGCTATCGAAGTGGCTATTCGCTGATAAATGTATTCTTGTTCCATAACAATTGCAACTGTACTCGTATAAATATACAAAATTGATACTGTACTTACCACTATAATAAGCGAAGTTTGCTGAAAAGAAATGAAAAAAAATGAAACAAGTATTAAGTACATTAGACAATACATCAGCGATGACCAATAATACTAATGGTTGGATCAACGGATTTATAGGTGTATTGCTATTCAGTGGATCAATGCCAGCGACAAAAATAGCGGTATTATCGTTAGACCCGTTGTTTGTAACAGCTTCAAGAGCAGCTATTGCAGGGGTATTAGCCCTAATCTGCTTATTAGCCTTCAAAGAAAAACGACCAACGAAGCAACAAATATTACCTTTACTAATCGTCGCAATAGGGGGTGTTATAGGCTTTCCACTCTTATCAGCTTTAGCCTTACAACACATTACTTCAGCACATTCGCTTGTATTTTTGGGAATACTACCTATGAGTACAGCCGTATTCGCGGTAATAAGAGGAGGAGAAAAACCAAAACCAATCTTTTGGTTATTTTCAATTATGGGAAGTCTATTAGTTATTGGATTTGCCGTTTTACAGGGAGGTACGAGTTCACTAATAGGAAATGTACTCATGTTACTCGCTATCATACTATGTGGACTAAGCTATGCAGAAGGAGCAAAACTATCCAAATCATTGGGTGGTTGGCAAGTTATCTCTTGGGCAGTCGTGTTATCACTTCCCATCTCAATTGCTTGTGTAGTAACAACACTGCCAATAGCAGCTACATTAGTACCAGTAAGTGCATGGGTAGGAACTGCTTACTTAGGGGTGTTTAGTATGTTTGTTGGATTTGTCTTTTGGTATAAAGGCTTAGCTCAAGGAGGAATAGCCCAAGTAGGACAATTACAATTACTACAACCATTCTTTGGATTAGCACTAGCTGCATTTTTACTAAACGAACAGGTAAGTTCTAATATGTTATTGGTAACCCTAGGGGTTATCCTATGTGTGGCAGGTAGCAAAAAATTCGCTTAATACGCCAAACCAAATACACAGCGAAAAGCAGTATCGAGTTAATCCTTTGTACTGCTTTTTTTCGTTACTATCTACGCAGGTGAAAAGGACTCAATCTGCATTGATTTGCCTTTATCGAATCACATGAATCACTCTGCTTTTGCAACAAAACTTCCCTCTGCGCCAACTGATCCTGCCATTGTTCCTTGTAACACAAAAGGCACACAATACCTTTAACTCTAATTCGATTCTCCAATGTCGCTTTGTTTAGACCTTGCTTAACTAATTCGTCAATTGCTGGATTGAGTAAGTCTATCTGACCTTGTTTTAACTGTACGGCATTCTGATCAAGTGTCTGTTCAATTCGCAAGAGATAAGGTAACACTCTATCAGATATTGTCTTGATCTGCTGTTGGTCTTCAATACTCATTCGATAAGGTTGTGCCTGAGCCAATACAGGTAGTAAGACCAATAAAGAAATACTCAAAACTCTAAACATAAATACAAATATACCCTTAAATATACAAATAAATCGATTAATGCTTAACAGGTAAACCCCGTTTAGATTAGTGAATTAATAGTATCTTTGCTCCATAATAGATGAATATATGATATTAGAAGATACTATAGTAGCTCTAGCTACCCCATCAGGAGCAGGAGCTATTGCCATCATAAGGGTATCGGGTAAAGACGCAATCACACTGGTAAATGGCATCTTTAAATCGATAAAAAATAAAGACCTAACAAAGCAAAAAACGCATACACTCCACTTGGGACATATCGTCGATGGAGACCGTGTAATAGATCAAGTATTAATCTCTGTATTCAAAGGGCCTAACTCTTATACAGGAGAAAATACAATTGAAATTTCGTGTCATGGATCAACCTTCATTCAACAGCAGATCATTCAACTATGCCTTCGAAAAGGGGCAAAAATGGCACAAGCTGGAGAATTTACGATGCGTGCATTTTTAAACGGCAAGTTAGACCTCTCACAAGCAGAAGCTGTAGCAGACTTAATCGCTTCAGATAACGAGGCAAGCCATCAAATCGCAATGCAGCAAATGCGTGGAGGGTTCTCAAGTGAGATTGCCAAACTGCGTGAGCAATTGCTAAATTTCGCTTCGTTAATCGAATTAGAACTAGACTTCTCAGAAGAAGACGTAGAGTTTGCTGACCGTACTCAGTTCAAAGAACTAATTGATCGCATTGAATTCGTCTTAAAACGACTAATCGACTCTTTCGCAGTAGGTAACGTAATCAAAAACGGTATTCCAGTTGCTATCGTAGGAGAACCAAATGTAGGTAAATCCACCCTATTAAATGCTTTACTGAACGAAGAACGCGCAATCGTATCAGATATCGCTGGAACTACCCGTGATACAATTGAAGATGAATTAGTCATCGATGGTATAGGCTTTAGATTTATCGATACGGCAGGTATTCGCGAAACAAAAGATGTTGTCGAGAGTATTGGTATCCAAAAAACTTTTGAGAAGATAGAGGCTGCCCAGGTAGTCATCTATTTAATTGATGGTGCCAAATTAAATAGTAGTTCATTAGAAGAAATCAAACTTGAGCTTGAAAAACTGAAAAATAAATACCCTCTAAAACCTCTTCTTGTCGTATGTAATAAGAGAGACTTACTAACTGCTGATCAAATCACTCAGTATCAAGCAAACATTGAGAATTTAATGCTAATGTCTGCTAAAGATAATATAGGTGTGGAGGAATTAAAACAAGCTCTATTAAGCTTTGTCAATACAGGTGCTCTTCGCAATAACGAGACTATCGTGACTAATACCCGCCACTATGACTCTCTGCTGAAAGCTCTAGAGGAAATCGAAAAAGTAAAATGGGGGCTTCAGACGAATTTATCTGCAGACCTTATGGCTATCGATATCCGCCAAGCCTTATACTTCTTCGGTGAAATAACAGGACAAGTTACCAATGATGAGTTATTAGGGAATATTTTTGCGAACTTTTGTATCGGTAAATAACCTGTCTTTTTAATACTTTTATTTGATTTAAAATGCTTTGAAAATCAAATAGTTGTGTGTTAAATGTTTTTATAAGATGTCCTTATTTTCTATATTAGTCACAACATATTCACAACATAATAAAAAAGTGTTGTGAAAGTGTTGTGAAAAATCGGTCTCCCTTAACCTAATATAGATATTATGAACATCACACTTAAACAACGAAAACTACCTAGTGGAAGAATAAGTCTTCTAATTGAGTACACAAAAGGAGTTGAAGTTACTTCTACTGGAAAGAAGAAGTATATCAGAGAATTTGAAAACCTAAAACTCTTTTTACATGGCGCTCCTAATAGTCCAAAGGAGAGAAAGGAAAACAAAGAAGCCCTTCAAATGGCTGAGAATATCTTAGCTATTCGACAAAGTGAAAACCTTAGAGGTAAATATGGAATTAAGAATAAGCATAAAGGGCAACGTTGCTTCCTGGATTTCTTTCTTGAAAAAACAGAAGAGAAATATGAAAGTCCTAAAAACTACGGAAATTGGACAGCTTCTTTTCTTCATTTAAAACGCTGTGTCTCCCCTACTTTTACTTTTGATGAAGTAGATGATGAATTTTTAAAAAAAGTCAGACATTACTTTGATACAAAGGCGCTTACTAAAAGTAAACTCCCTTTATCATTAAACTCAAAATACTCTTATCTCAATAAGTTTAGAGCTGCTCTTAGATTAGCCTTTGAAGAAGGTTATCTAACAATTAACTATGCTCAAAAAGTAAAGAGTTTTAAGCAAGCTGAAAGTCAGAGAGAGTACCTTACGTTTAATGAAGTGCAAAGCCTGGTAAAAACTGATTGTAAATACGAAGTACTTAAACGAGCCTTTTTATTTTCTTGTTTAACTGGTCTTCGTTGGTCTGATATTAATAATCTAGTTTGGTCTGAAGTAAGAGATGAAGATCATGTTTGTAGAGTCATCTATAGACAAGAGAAAACAGAAGGTGTTGAATACCTTTATATCTCCAAACAGGCAAGAGAACTCTTAGGAGAAAGAGAATCACTTAACCAGCGCGTTTTCACTGGTCTTAAATACTCAGCAGTTTACAATAACGAAATTGTTCGTTGGTGTAACAGAGCAGGTATTCACAAACATATTACCTTCCATAGTGCTAGACACACTAATGCGGTACTACTCTTAGAGAATGGAGCGGATATTTATACGGTTTCCAAGCGCTTAGGACATCGTGAAATTAGAACTACTCAAATCTATGCTAAAATCATAGATAGTAAAATGAAAGAAGCCTCTGAGCTTATTCCAGAGCTTAAATTTGGATTTTAAACCAAAGGATTAATTACAGATTATAATTATGCTAAAGCCAAGTGGTACTTAAAAGTACACTTGGCTTTAGTCGTTTATGATATAATAGTAGTTTGCTTCAAAATCTAAAAACAATTGATTATGGAAACTATTAAACTTATACTTGAAAAACTTGATTATCTAGAGCAACTTATCATCTCTAATAATAAGGAAATTCTGTCTGTGGAAGAACTAGAGAAATACACTGGTTTTAAAAAATCGTATATCTATCACCTGGTTCATTACAGTAAAATCCCCTACTCTAAACCGAATGGTAAATACTTGTTCTTTCAGAAGTCTGAAATTAATGAGTGGCTGCTAAAAAACAAGTCTTTTGGAAAGCTTTGGAGTTCTTCTCCAGTTTTAAACTGTTTGAAAAACTCATCCGGAAATAGTTCTTTTGTTTCCATAACTATGTAAATATTAAATATATAAAAAAATTCTACTCAGTTTTAACCCAAGCAGAATTTTATACTTACACAGTTTTCGGTATAGTGTCACTTGAAATTTACATTTGGAAGTAAAAATTACTAAACGTGTCATTCTATTACATCGAAAAAACACTATCCTTATAGAATCCTATAACTCCCTTGTTATAAACATATTCATATTTTGCCTTGATTAACTCTCCTTGAGTATTAAAATAATCTTTTTGTGTCAATAACAATTCTGTCAAACTAATTTTGCCATACTCATATTTCAACTGATCAGCTTCAAAAGATTTTTGAGCAAATAGTAGAGCACTAGACACTGATTTCAATTTCTCTTTAGACGCGACTAAATCATTATTTGCCTGACTTAAGACCTTAATCAATCTGTTTTTTTCTATATCGGTTCTAACCAAACTCTGCTTATGTTGAACTTTAGCTCTTTTAACATTATAGCGAACAGCAAAACCATTGAATACAGGAATAGATAAGGATAAACTAAATCCATAATTCTTATTGTTATTCCATTGTTCATTAAAACTAAAATTGCTATTACTATCACTATAAAAAGATCCATAATTTAGCTGTAGATTTAAAGATGGTAAATAAGCAGATTGACTAATTTTAATATTTAATTTTGCACTCTCTTCTTGTTTTTTAACCATCAAAAAACCTGGAATTTCCTCATATTTTTTTTCTACATCAATTTGATAATCATCATCAATTTCTCCAAACTCCTCTACGTTTAAAGCCTGCAAATGAATGCTAGATTGGATTGAAATATTAGCCAACTGTTGCAAATTTAAATAATACATCTTCAATGTATTTTCAGTTGTTATCAAATTTGAATACTCAGATGCTATTTGTGCATCAAGCTTGAATAATTCACTTTCCGCTATTACACCCTCTTCAAACCTTACTTGCAAAAATTCTTTTTGTCGTTTTGAAATTTCATTTTGCTTCTTATAGCTTTTTATCAATTCTTCAGTATACAGTATCGCCGTATACAATGAAGCCACTTCAATGGTTATATCATCTCTAATCTTTTCAATTATAGTTTTTTGAATATCAATCCCAGCTTTCGCCATTTTTATGCTGTTGCGTTTTGAAAAACCTTCAAACAAAACAAGATTACTTGCTAGACTTCCAGAATAAGATTTAAACTTTGTATCAATGTATGAATTTGAATAAGGATCTATACTTCTTCCAAAAGCATTATTATTAGAAGCACTAGCATTTAAACTTGGATAAATATCTTTTCTAGTCTTCTGATATTGAATTACTGCAAGTTCCTCTTCTAATAAAGCTTCTTTTAGCTCTAAGTTATTTTCTAGAACTAAATTCAAACAATCTTTAAAAGTCAATGTATCTTGTCCATACATTAAGTTTAATTGAAAAAACAAAAAGAATAAAATACACTTTCTCATCCTATTGTCGTTTAAATAAATCTCTAAATTGATACAATAATCGTTCGATAAGCTTTAAATCATCAGTAACGATGTCAGCTCTACCCGACATTTCTTGTTGGAATACTAATTCTTTATTATATGATGTTCTTAAGCCATTTGGTAAATCAATATCGACCAATAAATTGTTTTCTTTATCGGGTATAAGAGCGAATGATTTCACTTTACCTTTTATTATACCAAATTCTCTGTCAGGATAATTATCTAATCTAATATTTACTGTTTGTCCCTCCTTTATTTTTCCAGAATTATGCACTGTCGCTTTCACCTTTCCAATAAAATTATTATTTTGAGGAATAATAACAAACACATTTTCTTCAGCCACAATGTTTTGATACTCTTTCCATATCTGTAAAAAGGAGATTCTTCCATCAATAGAAGACCGAATTACATAGCTCTGTTCCCAATCAAAAATTGACTTTTCCAATTTATTAAATGATAAAATAACATCTCTTTTCAGTTTCAATTGATCCTTCGACTCACTCAATACAGTCGTTTTTTTATTTTTATTCAAATTATTCAGAGAAGAACGTATCAATATTATTTGTGACTCCAAATCATTAATACTTTTTTGTTGCTGCAGAAACTCCATATTTTTAGTCTCCCATTCTTGACTAGGAATTACACCTTTATCAAATAATCTTTTATATCGATCTAGTTCCGTTCTTTTATACGTGGTTATTTCGGTCGGACCATGCCACCTATTTCGGT
>NZ_WMJY01000015.1 GCF_009711055.1 Myroides pelagicus | reverse complement strand
GTCTCGTCCTGAAATAGCTTTACACTCTAAATGTTATAATTATGGGAAAATTGACAGAACAAAAAACAAATCAATCAAAAACTTACGGGAATTCGTATCCATTATCAGTTAAGCAAAAGGTTGTTTCAGAGATAAAGTCTGGTGCTTTTAGTAATAGGTCAGCAGCAAAAAGATATGGAATAAGTCGTAATACAATTAACTCTTGGGTAATTGAAGATTCTTTACTAACTTTTAAACTCAGTAATTTAAGAGAAGAAGTTATGGCAAAACCAGTTGAGCAAGAAACCGTTGTAAAAAAGCTTAATAAACAAGTTATAGAACTTCAAAAAGCACTCGAAAAAGCAAATTTGAAGCTTGAAACTTTAGAAACTTTGATTAAAGTTAGTGAGCAGGATTTAAAGATAAAAATCAGAAAAAAGTCTGGAGCCAAACAGTCCAAATTATGAAAAACAAGCACCCAAAAGTTAGCTTAGAAAATCTTTGTGGGCTGTTTGGCTTTAGTAGACAAGCATATTACGAAGCAATTACAAGGAGAAACACTGAGCTTATCTCCAATAGTATTGTACTTTGTTTAGTTAGTGAGATTAGAAAGGATATGCCTTTTATAGGAACTAGAAAGCTTCTACATCTTTTAGAACCTAAACTTGAAGAACATACAATCAAAATAGGCAGAGACCAGCTCTTTAATTTACTGCGATTTCATGGTCTTTTGATTCGTCGTCGAAAAAAGATTGCCCGAACTACNGTCTTTTGATTCGTCGTCGAAAAAAGATTGCCCGAACTACAAACTCTAATCACCCTTACAAACGTTACCCTGACTTAGTTAAAAACCTTGAAGTTACTAGGTCGAATCAAGTTTGGGTTAGCGACATAACATATATAAGAACAGTAAGTGGATTTAGTTATTTAAGTCTTTTAACTGATCTCTATTCGCGTAAAATAGTGGGTTATTGTTTATATCCTTCCCTAGAGGCTGTTGGCTGTCTAAATGCCCTTAAAATGGCTATTGCATTAAACCCATTGCAAGCTGGACAGAGTTTAATACATCATTCTGACCGAGGTGTTCAATATTGTAGTTTTGAATACACTAAATTATTATTAGAGCATGATATTCAAATTAGTATGACTCAGAGTGGAAGTCCTTATGACAATGCACTAGCTGAAAGAGTCAATGGAATCCTAAAGAATGAATTTTATCCTAAAAGAGTGTATATCAACCATCAAGATGCAGTAAACAACATTTCTAAGATTGTTAAAATATACAATTTACAAAGACCACATAGTAGTATAGACTACTTAACTCCTCAAGAAGCTCACTTAAAAAGTGGTGAGATCAAAAAAAGATGGAAGAACTATAAAAAAAGTTACAGTGAAGTTGTAAAAGACTATTAAATCATATTACAAGAATATTAAAAATATTGTATCTTGTAAAGTAATTACAGGACTAGAATGTAGAACTGTAAAGCTATTTTAGGATTACTATTAAAACCTGTAAAGTTTTTTCAGGACGAGACAAGCATNTACTATTAAAAACTGTAAAGTTTTTTCAGGACGAGACAGACTCTCTTTTTAAGTAATCAGAGAAGCCATTTTCATATGATGCAATTAAGTCTAAAACTTCAGAATATAATGTGCTTCTAACACTATCTTTGGATTTTAGATTCAAGATTTGTCTATATTCATTTGCATTTTCTTTGAATAAACTTTTATATATTTTATCAGTTAATTGTGCATACTTAAATTTGTTATCTGTAATATAATAATCAAGGTAGTTAGTGAATACTTGTCTATAATTATACTCTCTGATAGCACTTGAAATAAAATCCTCTTCTCTTTGATTAATGAATTTAGTTTTTCCTCCTAATTTTTTATTTAGAAAATCTATTACTATATCTAAGATTATAGATCTCAATCTTTGTGCATTTTCTGAATCTGTAAGTAGCATTCCAATATTTAAAAATGCCTTGTATGTAAATGTACCAAGTATAGAAGTTTTGTTTAGGCTATCTATTTCATTTCCATAAATTTGTTTTATGGTAACGACATCGATGTCGTTACCATCTTCTTTTGCTAAAAATGATAAAATATGGTCTTTAAATTGTTTTAGCTTAACGCCATTATAAACCTCATATCCGCTGTAGATAAGCTCTTCTTTGTTGTTTTCTAAGATTCTATCAATTGTTCGAGTATCAACGTCAAAATATTGTGCTACCTGACTTTTAGTAAAACGATATTTGTTTTCAAACATCAAACCATAAAAACCAAGATTTATGTATATTTCTTCTATTGCTTGGTTGTTATTTAGTATGTTTTTTCTCTCAATACTTGAGTTAGTTAAATCTTTCATAGTGATAGAAGATTAAAATTGTTGTTTCACAAATTTAGCGAATTTTTAATCAATAATTTTTAAAGGAAATTGGGCAAGAGAGAAACTGATATGTGTATATAAACAAAAAGGACATAGTTACTTGACTATGTCCTTTTATTGCTGTAGCGAAGACGGGAGTTGAACCCGTGACCTCAGGGTTATGAATCCTGCGCTCTAACCAACTGAGCTACCTCGCCATTTATTGGTCTATGATTACTTGTGTAATGCGGGTGCAAATATAAAACAAAAATTGTATAATTCAAATACTGATTTGATTTAAAAAGATTTTTTTATTTATAAAATATGTTTATATTCGAAAAAATTATTTTAAGATATGGCTATGAAGGAAAAATACGAATTAGAATTTTCGATTAACTCATCTCCTCAATTATTATATCAATACATATCAGACCCATCAGGGCTGAGCGAGTGGTTTGCGGAGAATGTAAATTCTCGTGGAGAAATCTATTCATTTATTTGGGGTGACTCAGAAGAGAAGGCGAAGTTAGTAACTCGCAAGGCTGATGAGCGTGTCAGATATAGATGGTTAGATGAAGATGATAAGGAGAGTGAGTATTATTTTGAACTTCGTATACACAGAGATGAATTAACTAAAGATGTTACGATAATCGTAGTTGATTTTGCTGAGCCAGATGAAGTAGAAGAGTCAAAGCAATTATGGGAAAATCAGATTATGGATCTAAAACAAGTGTTAGGTTCTGCTTAATTTCTCTCAAATAAACTTATATTTGCCGTTAATAGTAATCAGAAAAGTAAAATATGATTAATGTTAACGGCAAAATTGTTTCTACAAGTGACCTATCATTAGAAAATAATAGAGGATTTCTTTACGGCGATGCAGTATTCGAAACACTGCGTGTATTAGATGACAAAGTCTTGTTCTTAGAAGACCATTACTTTCGTCTAATGTCATCAATGCGTATTTTGCGTATGCGCATTCCGATGGAATTTACCATGGAATATTTTGAAGAACAAGTAATAAAACTTGTTCAAGCAAATAATCCGTCAAATCACAATGCTTTTAAAGTACGTTTTACGGTATATAGAGATGGGCAAGGTAAATATTTACCTACTACAAGAAATATTGGATTTATCGCTACATATGAGAGCTTATCCCAAGGAGTGTATACTTTTTCTGATGCACCATATGAAGTAGAATTATACAAAGATTTTTATGTGACTGCACATTTGTTGTCTAACTTGAAAACGACTAATCGATTGATTAATGTTACAGGAAGTATCTTTGCTGAAGAGAATAATTATCAAAACTGTTTATTAATTAACGACAGTAAGAATATTGCAGAAGGATTAAATGCTAACCTATTTCTTGTAAAGGATAAAGTAATTAAAACACCGCCATTGACTGATGGTTGTGTAAAAGGTGTAATGCGCAAGCAGATTATCGAGTTAATTACTAAGCATCCGGAGTATACTTTGATTGAAGAGTCGATATCTCCTTTTGAACTTCAAAAAGCAGATGAGTTGTTTTTAACCAATGCAATTATTGGAATACAGCCAATCACTAAGTATAGAAAGAAAGTATTTGCAACAGAAGTAGCTAGTGATCTAATTAATCGATTAAACGCAAAAATCCGACTCCTTAGTTAAGGTTCGGATTTTCTGGTGTATTGACCCATAATTCGTATTGTTTGCCTTGTTTAGCTAAGCAGTTTTTCCAATAGTATTTGTAAGAAGATAATGTAGATATTAGTTCAGGGACCTTTATGTCTTTTGCTATAATCCAATAATCGTTTTCAAGTTCATCTTCTAATTGTTGAAACTCCCAACCAGTATATCCTAGAATAAAACGTATGTTTTGTTTGGTGAGAAGGTTTTCTTCCAGTAGAGCGAATACTTGGTTGTAATCACCGCCCCAATAAAGGTCATCGATGATGTGTATACTGTTATTTATTAAATCAGGACGATTGTGAATACAGAATAATTTGTCACTTTCTACAGGACCTCCTTCGAATATTGATAGTGAAGAAGTAGTGGTCGGTATAAGTTGGTTTAAGGTGAGGTCTAATGGTTTGTTTAGGATAAAACCAATGGTTCCTTCCAAATTGTGTTCTGCAATTAGTATAGTACTTCTAGAGAATTGTAAATCTAAAGGATTGCTAGAAGGCGTAGCTAATAAAAGATTGCCTTTGTTGATTCTGGTATAATTCGACATACTGTGTGTAATTGTTATCAAGAACTAAAATAATAAAAAAAGCCTCATTGTATTCAATGAGGCTTTTTTATTTGATATAAAGAAATTAATTTCTTATTTGTTTACAGCTCCTTCTAATTCTGATCCAGCTTTAAACTTAACAACTTTTTTAGCTGCAATTTTAATCGTTTTACCAGTTTGAGGATTTCTACCTTCTCTTGCTGCTCTTTCAGAAACTGACCAAGATCCAAATCCTACTAATGCAATTTTATCTCCTTTGCTTAATGTAGTTTCTACGTTTTTTAAGAAAGACTCAAGCGCTTTTTTAGCTGCTACTTTACTAATTTCTGCATCTTTTGCGATAGCATCTATTAATTCTGTTTTGTTCATAATAATTTTTTTTAAAAGGTTAACTTCATTAACATCCTATACAAATTTAAGGTTATTCTCTTATTGTGCAAGTTATTTGAGAAAAAAAAGTTAAAAATTTGCTTTTGAATAATTATTATAATCTTAGCTTTAATTTTGAATTATTGCAAATGATTGTTTGTCAGTTGATTATAAGGCTTTTGCTTCTACTGAGAAAGTGATTCCGTTTAGTAACTCATTGGTATTCATTTGTTTTTTTCCGGGTAGTTGAAGTCTTAAAATATGTAAGAAACCGTCTTTTACTGCTATTTTTAATTCTTTTTTAGTGCTGATGATACTTCCAGTGGTGTAGTTATGAGGTTCTATTTCAAAATTTGATAAGTAAATCTTAACAGGTAATTCTGCGTTACCATCTTTAAAGATACACCAAGCAGCAGGATAGGGACTAAGTCCTCTGATGTGATTGTGTATCTGTCGAACTGATTGACTGAAGTCTATTTTACAATTGTCTTTGTTTAACTTGTATGCTGTTTTAGTTTCTTCACTTGGTTGGTTGAATGTTTCTACTTTTTCTTTAGCGATTAAGTCTAAGGTCTTAAGAACAGTGCCAGCTCCTATTTTCATTAATCTGTCATGTAGTTCTCCAGCTGTTTCATTTTTGTCAATTGTCGTTTCATCTTTTAAGATAATGGCGCCTGTGTCAATTTTCTCGTCAATAAAAAACGTTGTTACTCCCGTCTTTTCTTCTCCATTGATAATTGCCCAATTGATAGGTGCGGCCCCTCTGTAATCTGGTAATAAAGAAGCGTGTAGGTTAAAAGTTCCTAGTTCAGGCATTTTCCAAACAACTTCAGGAAGCATTCTAAAGGCAACGACTACTTGAAGGTTAGCATTAAAAGATTTTAGCTCTTCAATAAAAGCTTCATCTTTTAGGTTTGTTGGTTGTAAAATAGGCAATTGTTTTTCTAGTGCATACTGTTTAACTGCAGAGTGCTTTATTTTTTGTCCTCTTCCAGCAGGTTTGTCGGCAGCTGTGATCACGGCTACGATATTATAGTTATTTTGATACATAGCATCTAGGATACCAACTGCAAAGTCTGGTGTTCCCATGAAAATGATACGTAGGTCTTTCATATGATTAAAGAATATTGATTTTTAGTATTAATTGTTATTTTATTTTCCTCAGAGAGTATCTGTATAGTTAGTATTAAGTCACTTGTATTGCTGTTTAATGATGAAGCGAGCTCTTTTAAGGTTGATGGTTGTGCCTGAAGTGCTTTTAATACGCTATCTTTTAGTGTTGTGATATTTACTGTAGACTTGTCTTTGTTTTTAGCTAGGCAACTTGAACAGCTTCCACAGTCCTCAGGAAAGTCTTCATCAAAGTATTTCAATAGTATTTTGTTTTTGCAAATATCTGTATTTTCAACATAAAATAGCATAGACTCAAATTGATTTGTCTTGAGTTCATTTTGTTGTTTTAAGAATTGAAAAGTTCTGTAAAGAGGTCTATCGTCTTCCCAAGCTTCATTGAATACAATAGTCATATCATTTTTTTCTGGCGTGTAGGTACATAAACCTTGTTCATGCCAAGAATCGAACGTTTTAGTTATTAATTCAATAGCAATTTCTGTTTGCTCGCATATAAGTGCTAGGTCTAGGTTAGTTTCAGTTTCATGAATATTTTGATAGTATCGAAGGATGAATAAGAGGATGGTTTCCTCTATGGTTTCATTTTCTATAGCGTCTAATAATTCACTACTGCTGGCTGTAAATAATAGCTTGGTTGTATTATTGTTAGTTTGAGTGAACTTAATTATTCCTTGTCTGTCTAAAAACTGTAAAGCATTGAGTGCTTGTTTGTGATTAAATCGATTGTGTAGACAGAAGTGGTTAAAATTAAAGCTATAAGAAGTGTTGAATCCTTCACCATAGGCTATATCAAGATAGTTGTTTAATTTTCTATAGACTTTTTTTAGATAATCTTTATCAAATAATCCTGATTGAAAGTATTTCTTGTTTTCTAATAAATCGTCACCTGAGATAAGAATTGTAGCGAATGCCTTTTCGTTGTTTCGTCCAGCTCTTCCTGATTCTTGGTAATAGTTTTCTAAGTTCTCAGGGATTTGAACGTGTACAACATTTTTGACATTTGGCTTATCTATCCCCATACCGAAGGCATTAGTGGAGACTATAACTAAGCTTTTTTCTTCAAGCCATAGTTGTAGTCTTTTCTTTTTTTCGTGTAAGGTTAGTCCTCCGTGAAAATATGTAGCTGTATAACCAAGTTTGTTTAGTTGATCTGCATAGAGTTGCGTTTCTCTTCTGTTTCTAGCATAGACTATAGTTGGGGCATAGTTCTTTTTTAATATTTTTTCTAAGGTATTTATCTTGCTATTTACAGTATAAACCCCATAAAGTATATTTGACCGATAAAAGCTTTTCTTAAACAGTGCAGGATTGTCTAATTTGAGAATATTACAGATATCATCAATAACTCTTTGATTAGCAGAAGCTGTAAGTGCTACAATAGGTGCGGTTTTAAAGTAGTCTTTTAGGTTTCCTAATTGAAGATAAGCTGGTCTGAAATCATTTCCCCATTGAGATATACAGTGTGCTTCATCAATAGCTATTAAATTAATAGGTAATTTGACGATTCGCTCTAAGATCCAAGTTTGTTGTAATCGTTCAGGCGATATATATAAAAATTTATACCCACCATAAAGACAATTGTCAAACACGGCGTCTATATCAGTTAAACTATTTCCTCCAAATATTGCAGTGGCCTTAATTCCTTTGTTCATTAGATTGTTAACTTGATCTTCAATCAGTGCAATTAATGGTGAGATTACTAGACACACTCCTGGTAGGGCAAGGGCGGGTACTTGAAAACAAATACTTTTGCCGGCTCCTGTAGGTAATAAAGCAAAGGTGTCATTGCCCTTCATTATTGTATTAATGATTTCCTGTTGCGGCTCTCGGAAACTTTGGTGTTTCCAATATTTTTGTAAAATGTCTAAGGTATTAGGCATAACTTAAGGGCAATGTGAATTTGTAAACTAATTTAAGGAAAATACTTAAAATAAAAGGGTTATAGTTTAAACTATAACCCTTGATATAATTTTTATTAGATATGTTCTAATATGAATTTAACTCGATTGTCAATTGTATCTTTTGGTACTTCTATAAGTTCGTAGCCATAGTTGTGATACGTGTCAACTAAGTGTTTGTGAATTTCTTTAGCTTGGTCAAAGTCTTCGTAACGTTGTTCATCGCTTTCGTAGATGTTTTCCCACGGCGGAAGTAAAAATATCTGGTGATAAACGTGATTTTTACACGCTAAGTCAAAGCTTTCAGGGTAGCTATCGCCTTTGTAATGCATATAAGCTAATACATCAGGTATTCCTCTATCTATAAACACTATATTGGTGTTTTCATTGATAGCATCTACGTGTTGCTTTATTCTGCCTTCTAGCAGTAATCGACTAAATAATAAAGGTTCAGTTAAAAACAAGTTTGTAATTCCTTTATCTTGTGCTTGTTTAGTAACCTCACGAGATATTTCTGGATAGCAAATATACCCTAATCTAGTAAGCTCATCTATTAACGTTGTTTTTCCAGAACCTGGTCCTCCTATAATTAAGATGATTTTTTTATTCATTTTTGCTGTAAATATCAAAGGTGCAAAATTACAATAAATTGTCAATGTAGAAAGTGTTTTAACGCCAAGTTTTGAAAATACTAAAATTAAAATTGATTATATTTGTCGATTAAAAAATATATGATTATGGACGATAAAACAAAAGATTTCTACGCAAGATTAAAAGAAAGTTTAGAAAATGATAAGACTTGGCCTAGGCCTTATCTCTATAAGTTTATTGTACCTAGTGATTCACACAAAATTGCTCAAGTAGAAGAGGCTTTTGACGGTATGAAAGCAGAGATATTAACTAGAAATTCTAGCACAGGTAAGTTTACTAGTGTTTCTGTTCGAGTAACTATGCCATCATCTCAGGCTATCATTGATAAGTACTTAGCTGTGTCTACAATTGAAGGAATTGTTTCCTTGTAAAAATAATGCTTGCTTTAGACGAAGCTTTTTAGGTTACTTCTATAAGTTTTTTTACTTTTATACTATTCATGTGTTTTTACACTATTCTTAATTTTGAACTACTCAAGTATATGAAATTTAACACCAAAGATGCTATTGGACAATTAGGTTATAATACTAATCGAGAACATCTGATTATCCCTGAATACGGAAGACATATTCAAATCCTTATCGATCAGATTTGCTTAATTGAAGATAGAGAAGAGAGAAATAAAGCTGCACAATACGCTATCAGTGTGATGGGGAGTATGAACCCTCACTTGAGAGATGTTCCTGACTTTCAGCATAAGTTATGGGATCAGCTTTTTATGATGTCTAAATTTCAACTAGATGTAGATTGTCCTTTTCCTATTGCAACTAAGGATACTATTTATCTGAAACCAGGAAAGCTTAATTATCCTCAAAATCATCCTAAATATCGTTTCTACGGTAATAATATTACTTATATGATTAACGAGGCTTTAAAGTTTGAAGATGGAGATATGAAAGACGCTCTGATTATGGTTATTGCTAATCATATGAAGAAGAGTTTTTTAAGCTGGAATAAGGATACAGTTAAGGATGATGTGATCTTTGAACACTTGTATGAGTTGTCTAAAGGGAAGATTAATTTGTTTAAAAAAGAAGAGGAATTGTCTACTACTGCAAACTTAATGCAGGTTAATAAAAAACAATCCAATAAAACAAATCATTCTAATACCCAGAAGAACAACAATAATAAAAAATACAACAAAAATAATAACCACCAGTTTAAGAGTAAAAAGTAATGAGTGTTTTTAAAATAGAAGGAGGTCATCAGCTCAAAGGAGAAATTCAAGCTCAAGGAGCCAAGAATGAGGCATTGCAAATTTTGTGTGCTGTTCTTTTAACACCAGAGAAAGTAGTTATAGATAATATTCCTGATATTGTTGATGTAAATAAGTTAATTGAGTTACTAGGAAAACTAGGAGTAAAGATTGAAAATTTAGGACCTAATAAAATGTCTTTTCAAGCTGATCAAGTTGATTTAGATTACTTGTATTCAGATGACTTTAAAGAGTTAGGTAAGGCTTTAAGAGGGTCTATTATGATGGTAGGTCCTTTACTTGCTCGTTTTGGTAAAGGATATATTCCAAAACCAGGAGGAGATAAGATTGGTCGCCGTCGATTAGATACACACTTTGAAGGTTTTTTAAAATTGGGTGCTACTTTTAGATACAATAAGGAAGAGTACTTCTATGGAGTAGAAGCGGATAAGTTGATTGGAACTGATATGCTGCTTGAAGAAGCATCTGTGACAGGGACTGCGAATATCTTAATGGCATCTGTTTTGGCTGAAGGGATCACTACAATTTACAATGCTGCTTGTGAACCTTATCTTCAACAATTGTGTAAAATGCTTAATGCTATGGGGGCTAATATCTCAGGTATTGGTTCTAATTTGCTGACTATTGAAGGAGTTGAGCAACTTGGGGGATGTGAGCATAGAATGTTGCCTGATATGATTGAAATAGGTTCTTGGATCGGATTAGCTGCGATGACTAAAAGTGAGATCACTATTAAGAACGTTGGTTGGGAGCATTTAGGTATTATTCCTAATACGTTTAAAAGACTCGGGATTACAATAGAGAAAAGAGGTGATGATATTTATATTCCTGCTCATAAAGATGGGTATGAAATACAAAGTTTTATTGATGGTTCGATATTGACTATTGCTGATGCACCTTGGCCTGGTTTAACACCTGATTTATTGAGTGTTATTTTAGTTGTTGCAACACAAGCTAGAGGAGAGGTGTTAATTCATCAAAAAATGTTTGAAAGCCGTCTTTTCTTTGTCGACAAATTGATTGATATGGGGGCTAAGATTATCTTGTGTGATCCTCACAGAGCTGTAGTTATCGGTCATGATTTTAAGTCTCAATTAAAAGCGACGCATATGTCATCTCCAGATATACGTGCTGGGGTTTCTCTATTAATTGCTGCACTGTCTGCTAAAGGAACTAGTGTTATCCAAAACATCGAGCAAATCGATAGAGGGTATGAGCGTATTGATGAGCGTTTGCGTGCTATTGGTGCTCATATTGAGCGTGTAGACGCATAGTTTAATATAGAGATAATATATAATAGATATAAAAGAAACGGGAGTTGTTTAACAGCTTCCGTTTTTTTAATTCATTTGGCCGTATCTTTGTAGAGTGTTCGTCGTAAAGTGGAAAGCTTTGAAGTGTATGGGGAATACAGGTCTATTATTTTTGGATAAGGTCTAATACTTTTATACCTAATACGATACCGTGTTTTTTTGGTGCATCAGGTGATATGGAAGTGAAATAGTCTATTCTAAAAGGTCTGAATTTCTTGAAGCCAACGTTGTTTAGTCCAATGCTAAACTCTTGGTAAACATCTCTATCTGGAACTTCGAGCATGTGGAAACCTAATACGAAAGAAAACCTCGTTTTGTTGAGTAATGGAATTTTATTGATTACATAACCTCTAAAGTCATGTTCCATGTGTAATTCTATATATGATTTATTAGTGCTGTATTGATAATATGGCAATAAGTTAAACTGACTATTGTAAATTGGGGTCGAACCTACGAAAGTTTGGTTTCCGTTAAAGTGTTTGTAGTCTGTAAAAGAAATGTCGTTCTTTTCTAAAAAGCTTCCTGCACTTATACCGACAAATAGGTTTCCGTAGTTTTTTATATTGTTGTTGAAATAGGTTGAGAGTGATAGGTAGGTATAGTTGTAATTGGATGTACTTGCATTTAGTCCTTTTTCTAAATTAATGGCAATGATAGGATATCGTGATAAAGGTATGTATTGTTTCTGGTTTGGATAGCTAATTATTTTTTGGTCAAAAACAATGTTCATTCCTAGCTTTAATTTAAACATACTATTGTCTATAAAAGGCTCATGGTCAAAGTCATCAGGAGCTAACGGATTGTTTGATGTGAAACTTTGATTAGGAGCAAAAGGTGGTGTTTCCATTGAGTTTCTCAAGGTTGAACGAAAGGCATACTCTAGTGAGGAATCAAACTTAATTCCTGTAAAGGCGTACTGTGAATAAGTGATTTTTACATAATTCTTCTGAAAGTACTTTGCGTAGTTTTTCCCAAACCAAGCACTTGCGAAAGAGTTAATCGGAGTTTTGATCGGATCGCTTTGATTGAATTGTAGGATTGTACTACCTCCTGATAGGGAAAGTGTATTGTAATTTCGCTTGTTGAAAATATGGGTTAAATAACCTGAGAATCTAAACTTGTTCTCCGAAGTACCATAATTTACGATTGTCCCTGCTTTAGTTTGTCTAAAGTCTTCGTATTCTTTTGTAAAGTCAATACCCGTGGTTACGTTAAATCCTTGTACAGCGTTGAAGGCAAATGTTGATAACAACCCTCTGTAGTGGTAGTTTCTGTTTTGGTATGAGTTTAAGTATTCATATCCCTTGATAAATTTAAAAAGGGTTAAATTGTTTGTTCGTCTATCAATAGAGTCTAAAATAGACTTTGTGTTTTCACGGGTAAAAATAGACTTTCTAGCAAAGTTTTCAATTTCTTTGCTCGAGAGTGGGGTAGGTCTGTTTTGGTCCCAGTACACTGAACTTCTATTGAGAAAATCTTCAGTATAGGTGATTAGCTCTGTTGAGAAGTCTTTCTTGCTTAATTCTTCTGCTTTTGCATAATTCGTGTAAAAAGCGTTGTATTGGCCTATGTAGTCAAAGACTATGAATTTACCTTTAATATATAAGTTTTGCTTTGTCTTTACGTAGCGGTTGAGTGTATTGTTGTACTCGTATTTTTGTATTACTACAAGTTGTTTGACTTTGTCTAAGCCGATGTTCTCTCCATTCATCGCTCCATAGAAGTCGGTTATTTGCCAACCGTCATCTGTTAGAATGAGTTCACCTTCCATGATTGGTTCTCGATTGCGCTTTGGCTCAAAGCTTATCGTGTACAAGGTGTGTCCTAGTTCGTTTTGTTCTTTTTTGATTAACTTAAATGTGTAGTAGGAACTAGCATATGGGGCTAAGGGTGATAGTAATTTAAGTTGGTTGCTGACTTGATTGTGATAGATATTAAATTCACTATCGATACCTGTCTGAAAGAAGATGTCTTTATTGTTACCAGCTTCTCTTTGTGCTGTCACTTTTTCTTTTATTTTATCTTGACTGGCATAGGTGATTTCTGATACCAATTCTCCTAAATATACGTATTTATCCGAGTGGTTTAAGTCTAGTGTTGCATCAAGGTCTTTGCGCTTTTGACCTAGAAAAGTCTGTCTTTCTCCGACCAATTGTATATTTGCTTTAGAGTAAAAATCAACAGTATATTTATGATCGATGAAGTGTTGTTTGGCTAGATTGACTAGAAATACAGCATATTCATCTTGTGGATCTTGATAGTCGAAGACATTATTTGGGTCTAGCTGATGTAGTACAATCGCTTTTTTAAAAAAGGTTTCTTTCTTAAAGTTGAAATCTAAGACTGTATTGAGGTAACCTTCTTTTTGTATAAATAATTTGCCTTTGGTTTTTTGTTCTAGGTTTAAGGCAAATTGACCATCAACTGATGATTGTGTGTGAAAGCGGGTATTCTTGACAAATATATTTGTCTTGTCGATCGCCGTGTTGTCTTCATTGACAATTATACCTTTTAGTACATTAACTTGTTGTGCTTGTAATAGAAACGGGCACAGCAACAAGAATAGAAGGTAGTATATGTAGGTTCTTTTTGTTTGCACGTGAATTCTAGTCTAGGATACTAGCGATAGCTAAATCATAACTTTTTAACCCAAAACCGACAATTATACCTGTGCAGACTGGAGATATATAAGAGTGGTGTCTAAACGTTTCTCTAGCAAATGTGTTTGAGATATGTACTTCAATTACGGGCGTCGTAATAGCGCGAATCGCATCTGCTAATGCGATGGAAGTATGTGTATAGGCTCCAGCGTTCAAGATTATGGCATCATATTCAAAGCCGACTTGATGTAGTTTATCAATTAGCTTTCCTTCTATATTACTCTGATAATAGGTAAGTTCTATCTCTTGATATTTGTTTTCCAATTGTATGAAGTACTGCTCGAAGGTTAAGGAACCATAAACGTCCGGTTCTCTTTTACCTAATAGATTGAGGTTTGGTCCATTAATGATGATAATCTTCATAGTTATTACTTTTGGTAAGGCAAATATATTACATATAATGATATTTATTAGTCAATTGCCGTAGAAATGGTTTAATGACTGATCGGTAACAATAAGAATTTAAAAGTTTCTAATTAAATAGCAATTATTGAATTGTTATTCTTTTAAGAATGTTGTTTTAGATATATTTTAAGTGTTAATTTAAGATATTTAAGTAATGTAATTTTATAGTTTTAATGAAAACTATGTGAATATAATCTGTTTTAACTTTTTTTTATGAATACGTTATTTTTTTATAACACATTGAAAGTTAATCGGGTAAGTTAATTTTGAAGAACTAAGTGTTTCCTTAATGTTATATTTCTATTAAAAATATACGCTATTCTAATAACCTTCTGTACTTTTGACTTGTTAAATATTAAAATAGCTAAATATGAAAAAATTAGTACTTTCAGTTATGGCTGTAGCTGCTTTCGGATTCGCAGCTAACGCTCAAGAAACAGAAAAACCAACATTTGGATTCCAAGAGTCTAACATCTTCGTTGAAGGAATGTTCTCTATTAATAATTCAACAACTAAACCAGAAGTTGGTTCTAAAACAAAAACTACGTTTTATAAATTCACTCCTAAAGCAGGTTATATGTTAACTGACAAATTTGCTGTTGGAGCTGAGTTAGGTTTCGGTAAAGTTGGTGGAGATAATTATGATGGAGTTTTTACTGAAATTTTAGGTGAAGCTTCTCCTTCTAAAAAGTATGTTAAGGAAACATATGCTGGAGTATTTGGACGTTACTATTTCTTAGAACTAGGACAACGTTTCAAAACTTATACTGAAGTAGGAGTAGGTTTCCACCAAGGAGTTGCAGATGTTGTTAATAAAGATCTTAAGCAAACAGGTGTTAAAGCTGGTTTAGGATTAGGTATGAACTATTTTGTTACTTCTAAATTAGCGATTTCTTTCCACTTAGGAGATGTATTGTCTTATTCTAACTACAATGTTAAATTTGATGGTAAGAAGGAAGGAACATTATCAAATGTTGATGCTAATGTAAATGTATTCAACAACTTCTTTACAGAAGCTAAATTTGGTTTAACTTACAAATTCTAATTAGAATACGTAGTTTAAAAGTTTATAATAGAAAGCCTCTCTTTGTGAGAGGCTTTCTTGTTTTTGTATCTTTGGGTACTTAAGTTAACAAGGGAATATGAGTACAGATTACTGGCAAAGCAAAATACAGTCATTCGTTAATTATCTCCGCTTAGAGCGTGGGTTGTCTGCTAATTCGATAGAGAGTTATTCTCGTGATGTCGATAAGTTTCTGACGTATTTAGCAGGTTACGATACAGCGTATCGCTTGGAAGATATTGACGAAGAAGTAGTGCAGTCTTTTGTCTATCAGCTTAGTGATCTTGTGGCGCCTACTACACAAGCGCGTATTCTATCAGGCTTAAAGAATTTTTTTAACTACTTCATTTTGGAGGGTTATATTGAGCGTTCTCCTGTCGAGCTTATACAGAGTCCAAAGACGGGAAGAAAGCTGCCAGATGTCTTGAGTTTGGAGGAAATAGACCTGTTGATTGCTTGTATTGATCAATCGACGGATGAGGGGTATCGCAATAAAGTGATGCTAGAGGTTTTGTATTGTTGTGGATTGCGTGTGAGTGAATTGGTTAATCTGAAGATTTCTGATCTCTTTTTTGAAGAAGGCTTTATTCGGGTGTTGGGGAAAGGGGGTAAGCAGCGCTTTGTACCTATCGATGAGCAGACTATGGAGTACATTACTTCTTATATACAGCGCATACGTAGTCATATGGCGATTAAGAAAGAGGCAAAGGATATTGTGTTTCTCAATCGTCGTGGAGCTGGGCTTACTCGAGTGATGATATTTACTATAATTAAGCGCTTAGTAGAGCAGGCTGGTTTAAGGAAGACAGTGAGTCCGCATACTTTCAGGCATTCTTTTGCTACCCATTTATTAGAAAACGGTGCTGATATACGTATTATTCAAGTGTTATTAGGTCATGAGTCGATTACTACCACAGAGATTTATACTCATGTGAGTACGGAGCGTTTGCGCAATGTGATGGTTAGTTTTCATCCGCGGGCTAAATAGCTCTAACTATTAGATCGTTGTTTGTGCTTTAAGCATTTGATTATATCAAAATAAAAAAGACGATTGAATTAATCAATCGTCTTTTTGTTTATAAGCTTGTATTGTCTCTGTTTTATTTAGCAATATTGATTGCTCTTGTCTCTCTGATTACCGTAATCTTTACTTGACCAGGGTAAGTCATTTCTGTTTGAATTTTTTGAGAGATGTCAAAGGATAGGGTTGCAGCCATATCGTCGTTTACTTTTTCGCTTTCTACGATTACACGTAGTTCACGACCTGCTTGGATAGCGTACGCATTTTTCACTCCGTTGAACTCATTAGCGATGCTTTCTAAGTCTTTTAATCGTTGAATGTACGAATCCAATACTTGACGTCTAGCACCTGGTCTAGCACCAGAGATAGCATCACACACTTGGATAATTGGAGCAATTAATGTGTTCATCTCTATCTCATCGTGGTGAGCTCCAATAGCATTACATACTTCTGGTTTTTCTCCGTATTTCTCAGCCCACTGCATACCTAAGATAGCGTGTGGAAGTTCTGTTTCTGTTTCAGGTACTTTACCGATATCGTGTAGTAATCCTGCGCGTTTAGCTAACTTAACATTTAATCCAAGTTCAGCAGCCATTAATCCACATAGTTTAGCTACTTCTCTAGAGTGTTGTAGTAAGTTTTGTCCATATGATGAACGGTATTTCATACGACCAACAATCTTGATTAGCTCAGGGTGAAGACCGTGGATACCTAAGTCAATTACCGTACGCTTACCTATTTCGATGATTTCTTCCTCAATTGACTTCGTTGTTTTTGCTACAACTTCTTCGATACGTGCTGGGTGGATACGTCCATCAGTAACTAATCGGTGTAGTGATAGACGAGCAATCTCTCTTCTTACAGGGTCAAAACAAGAAAGGATAATAGCTTCTGGTGTATCGTCAACGATGATTTCTACTCCAGTGGCTGCTTCTATCGCTCTAATGTTACGTCCTTCACGACCAATGATTCTACCTTTTACATCATCAGATTCAATGTTAAATACAGATACACAGTTTTCTACTGCTTCTTCTGTTCCTACGCGTTGGATCGTGTTGATGATTATTTTTTTAGCTTCTTGTTGTGCAGTTAACTTAGCTTCTTCCATTGTATCTTGGATGTAAGCCATTGCGTCAGCACGAGCCTCTGTTTTTAAACTTTCTACGATTTGGTTTTTAGCTTCTTCAGCAGTAAGACCAGAGATAGCTTCAAGTTGTTCTACTTGCGCACGGTGTAGTTTCTCTACTTCCTCTTGTTTGCGCTGTATTACTTCTAGTTTTTGATCGTATTCTTTGATCTTTTTCTCACTTTCATCTGCTGCCTTTTTAGCTCTAGAAAGTTCACTAGAGATTTGAGATTCTTTATCTCTTGTTCTCTTCTCTGCTTCAGCCATCTTCTTGTCACGTGACAAGATTACTTGCTCATGTTCTGATTTAAGTTCGATGAACTTTTCCTTTGCTTGTAGTATCTTATCTTTTTTGATAGCTTCTCCTTCAGCTTTGGCGTCACGCAATGTCGTTTTCGCTTCGTTTTTTGCACTTTGCAAGATAGAAGATGCGTGATTTTTTTCGATGTATCTAGCGATGGCAAATCCTATTGCTAAACCAATCACAAGTCCTCCTACGACAAATAATATTTCCATAAATGTTTCAAAATTATATATAAAAAAAGCCCACATTAGAGTTGAGTTGCATAAACTCTGGATAAAACAAGTTTTGAGTTAGCTTGCTGTTCAAGGATCTGCGCAAGGCAGCGTGCTTTAGTTGCAAAGATTCACCCATTTTAATTTGTTAGTGTTGAGTTTATCAAACAGATACTAATGTGAGCAGTATTTTTAAACTTGCTATTGTTAGCAAGCGTTTTCATTACTTATTTATTGAGTATTCGCTCAATAGCTTCGTCTAATTTGAGTAGTCGATCCAGGGCTTTGTTATACCCTTCTGATGTATCTATTGTTGTCTGTTCTGTCTGTGAGGCAAATTGTAGTGCACACATAGCCAAAACATCTTGTTTATCTCGTACGGCATAGTTCTCTTCGAATTGATGTATCATTGTATCAATTTTTTTTGAGGCGCTCCTGAGGGCTTCTTCCTGAGAGTAACTCACTGTCAGCGGATAGATTCTATCTGCAATTGATATTTTTATTCTTAATTGATCATCATTATTCATCGTACAGTACTATTTAGTTAGATAAGCGATACATTGATCTATTTCTCTAATTAATGAATTTATTTTGAGTTTCATATCTCGTTTATTCTCTTCACTGCCCAATAAGGAATTTGCTAATTGTAGGGATTCGTACTTCTTATAAATGTCATCTAACTGCTTCTCATTGTACTCAATCTCTTCATTTGCTTGCTCTAAACGATCTTTTAGCTGTTTGTTTTCAGCTTCTAATTTGTTTAGGCGCTGTACAAGTTTTGCAAACTTAACCTCCAAAGAGCTGATTATGTTAGTAAGTTCACTCATTATACTTTTATTCAAATACCTTTTGTACAAAGTTACAATTTGTATTCAAATTTAAAAACGATTTTTATTAAAATTAGATGATTATTTCTGATTGTAACCCTTTATTTTGTTATGTCTTTCATTTTTAATGTTTTTACCTATTATTTATACGGTAATATGTATTTTAGCCAAAATGAATGTTAGTATGAGATTAAAATTATTATTGTCTCTTTTGCTTGGTAGTAGTTTTTACGCTGCTACTGCTCAAGAGGCACTTGAATTAGCGAATCCTTTACAGATTCCTATTCATTTGTCTGGTAATTTTGGTGAACTTCGTGGAACTCATTTTCACGCTGGTTTGGACATCAAAACCCAGCAACGCATTGGCTTACCGGTTTACGCGCCTGCTGATGGCTATGTTTCGAGATTGAAAGTTTCTACTTGGGGGTATGGCAAGGCGTTGTATATCGATCACGCCAATGGTCAAACGACTGTATATGGTCATCTTAACGAGTATGCAGGTGATATAGCTGACTTGGTATTACAGAGACATTACGCGGAGAAGTCATTTGAAATCGAGATGTTTTTTAAGCGTAATCAGGTTCCTGTAAAGAAGGGGCAAATTATTGCCTATACTGGTAATACTGGAGGATCAGGTGGGCCACATTTACACTATGAAGTAAGAGATACGAAATCGCAAAATATCATTAATCCTCTTAAAGAAGGTTATGATAAACTCGTGACAGATAATATTCCACCGACGGTCAATAATTTGTTTGTTTACCCGATTAGTGAGCAGGCAGTTGCTAATAGCAGTGGTGATCCTTTACTTTTGGATTACACGACAGAAGCTGATGGTACTTTGGTCGCTCCTACAGTGAAAGCTAAAGGTAAAATAGGTTTTGGAATTGACATTATTGATAAGGCAAATTTCAATGCTAATAAGAATGGTGTATATTCTTTAGAGACGTATATCAATGGCCAGCGTACATTTAGCTACCGTTTTGATACTTTTTCTTTTTCGGAGTCAGGTACCGTTAATGCCTTGATTGACTATCAGCGCTATGTCAAGACAAGGACTAAAGTGCAAAAGCTTTTTATTGAACGCCCTTATAAATTGTCGGTCTTAAAATACAATCAAACGAAAGGGATTATTGATGTGCAGCCTGGCGAAAGTTATACGTATAAGATTGTATTGTGTGATTTTCACGGTAATCAACGCACGGTAGTTATACCAATTGAGTATAGTCCAATGTCTGCTTCTCTTCCTCGTACACCTGAGCAAGGGGAATTTAAAATTAATGCAGATCGCGATTATATATTTGAACGCGGGTTCGCAAGTATCAGTATTCCCGCTTCTACTTTTTATCATGATTTAGCTATTGATATAAGTGCTGATAATCAGGTTTTAAAAGTAGGAGAGCCTGTTGTAGCGTTTAAAAAGAAAATGACGGTTTCTTTTGATACGACTGATATGATTATTGAGAACCCTGCAAAAACGTTTATTGGTAGAATTGACGATAAAGGACGTAAAGACTTTTATAAAACGTATAAGAAGGGTTCTAAATATACAATTTATACGAAGTCGTTTGGCGAATACCAGCTGATGGTGGATGATACTGCACCTAGGATTTACAATGAGAGTTTTCCTGAAGGTAAATGGTTGAGTAATGAAAAGCAAATATCTTTTATGGTTAGTGATGACTTATCCGGAATTGCTACAATCGAGGGAAGTATCAACGGTAAGTGGATTTTGTTAGATTACGATCACAAGACTAAGAAGATTATTCATCAGTTTAGTGATGGAGTAGTGGTGTCTGGAAAAAATGAAGTTGAAATACGCGTAACTGACCGCATGGATAATGTAGCCGTATTCACTACGCATTTTTTTAGAAAGTAGATGAAAGTGTATTTTCAATATTTTGGGAATAATAAAAAATTAAAATAAGGATTACTCCACTGGGGTAATCCTATTTTTTGCACACTATGCTAGAGAATCGACCTGGTGTTTTTTTTTATTCGCTGATGATTGCAGAATACGTGCAGTATGCTTGAGGTTTTCTTGCCAAGAACTTGCTTCTGGCTTCTGGGCTTGTATTCTGCACGAATACTGCACGAATGGCTCAACCTTGGCAACAAATGAGAGGGAAAAGACTACAATTTCCGTATAGTCAGCTTAGATTTTTTTAAAAAAAGAGAAGAAACTTTTTGAAGAGAGCGTGTTGGCAGCATAGGGATGCCTGATCATTCGCAATGAATACATTTTTTAGCTAATTTGAGATTGTCAAGTTCATTAGCTTTTCGTATTTTAAAATAGCGATAAATTAATTGATAATTAGTGAATTACAATGAATTATTGAATAAATAAATTTAAGTAAGGTAATATGTTAGAACAAAGTAATACAGCAGAAAAAATAGTTCAAAAGCAATTAGACGCTTATAATCAAAGAAATTTAGCAGACTTTTTATCGCTCTATACAGCGGATATTAAGATTTATAACTTTGGCGAAGAAGTGCCTTTTATTGATGGGCTACAAGATTTAGAGAATATTTATAACACTGTTTTTGAGCAATCGCCCAATCTTCACGCAGTTATTAAAAATAGAATAGTTTTTGACAATAAAGTTATTGATCAAGAGGAAGTAAGTGGTCGAATGGGAATGGATAAAGTAATAGTTGTTGTTATTTATGAAGTTGAATATAACTTGATAAGCAAAGTTACATTTATTAGAAAACGACCAATCTAAATAGAGGAAAAAGAATTTTTTGTATTGTGGAGTAAGGTCTTGAAATTGAATTTAGTCAAGGGAATGGTGTGTGATAAATATACATTCAGAATATCTGAAAAATCCGTTATCTTTGAAGTGTTTAAGTTTTCGAATTATGAAAGTAAAAATAGGTGTATTATCAATGATTTTGGGCTTTGTAGCGATGGGATGTCAGCAGGAAGAGAAGCCAAAAGTAATTTATCCAGACAAAGCAGAAGTTACTACTGTAGATACAAAGGATAATCAGCGAGAGTTAAGTAGTGTGGAGGATATTCGTATCTCAGATTTGCCTATCACTATGGGGGAGACAGATTATCTATTACATCCAGTGGGCGAAGTACGCGTTTATAGTACAGGATCAAAGTATAGCGGGAAAATTAATCAATATTCATATACGGTTTCAAATTTTTCGCCAGATGAACTAACAGGGAATTTGGCTAATATAATGTTTCAGCACAAGGATTCGCTGGATATTCGTCCTTTGACAGAGCAGAAGGTGATGATTTATTCTGCTACTTATTTGAAGTCAATCGCCGAGCGCTATAAAAAACACTATATAGTCTATCGCGTATATGACAAGGATACTAATAAAGACGGTCTAATTGACGCGAATGATATTAAGACGTTGTATATCTCAGAAGTTGATGGTACAGGGTTTATGAAATTAACCGTTGATCTTCAAGAGTTTTTGGATTGGACAGTGGTCGATGCACAACACCGTTTGTATTTCCGAACTGTCGAAGACATCAATAAGAATGGTGCTTTTGACAAAGATGATAATGTGAATTATTACTATGTTGATTTAATGAAAAAAGAATTAGAAGTAATAGCTTATAATCCTTTAGCTGTAAAAAAAGTAGCTGAAGTAAATGAAGAATTAGCACAATAGTATTGTGCACGACAATAAAAATTTAAAAAGAGACGTAATCTATTTAATTAGAGTACGTCTCTTTTTTTGATACAAAAACTTATTGTTTTTGTATCATATAGTCAGCTTGTTGATTTTCTCCTAGATGAAATACAAGTACTTCATTGAACCCAATTGGAATCCGGAATGTATGCTCAATAGGAAAGCCTAAAAGATATTGCCAAATACAGCGGATAGGTCCACCATGAGTAACGATAAGTACTTTTTTGTAAGATTTACTTCTTAAGTCATGGAGGAAATCATGAATGCGAAGATTGAGTGTAGCCAAGTTTTCCCCATTTGGAGGAGATACTACCTCTAGGTTAGCGCTCCACTGGTCAATTTCTTCTTTGGGTATAGTGTCCCATGTCCTCATTTCCCAATCGCCAAAATGAAGTTCCATCAGTCTAGGGTCAGTAACTACAGGACTAGAGAATGTATTGGCTAATATTTGGCATCGCTGAAGAGGACTCGTGTACACTTGGTCAAATTCACTAGGCAATGTTGCTGATATTTGTTTTAAGTTGTATTCGAAATCTTTTCTCAGGGGTACATCAGTCTGTCCATAGCAATATCCTTTAGGCAGGTCAACGGGGGTGTGGCGAATTACATATACGAGCATAGGGCAAGAATGGTTAGATAGTAGATGACTTCACTAACTTGTTGGATTGCTCCTAGGCCATCGCCAGTGTAGCCTCCAATGTGTTTTTTGAAGTAATAAGTTAAGTATATTTTACCCAAGTAACTAATCGGAATAGCCATTAGCAATAGCCATTGTTGGTAGATGACAAAGGGAATAAGTATTGTCCCGAAACCGATCAATACGTTTGCCCATGGTAGTCTTTTGCTGGCAAGTGGTTTGGATTTGCTCTTATCTATATCTTGAACATATTCGTGGGTGTAGATAGCCATACCAGCGTGGAAACGACTAACAGCATGTCCACTAATCAGAGTGAATATGACTAGAGGAGTACTGTGAGTACCTATCTCTGTAAGGGTGGTGATTTTTAACAGTAGCAATAAAATAATACCAATCACTCCATAAGCACCAATGCGGCTGTCTTTCATGATGGTCATGATCTTTTCTTTGCCATAACCTCCACCAAAAGCATCACAACTATCTGTAAAACCATCTTCGTGGAAAGCCCCGGTCAGGAGTACACTCGCTATTGTAGCAATGATCATACTGATTTGAACTGAAAAAAAGGTCATGGCTCCAGCATATACTAATGCTGTAAATAGTCCAACAATAATTCCTACAAAGGGAAAATACTTTTGTGACTTATTCATTATTTCGGTACTATAGGGTAGCTTAAACGGGATAGGGATTCGTGTAAAGAACATGATAGCAGTACCCAAATAGGTTAGCTCTTTTCTCATTATTTATTGGATACATTAGCAGATTCAAAACTAGCCATTTCATTGAGGAAATTAACTGCACTTTGAATAATAGGATAGGCAAGAGCACATCCTGTTCCTTCTCCTAAACGAAGTTGAAGGTTTAATATAGGTGATACCCCCAATTTGTCCAATAAAGTACGGTGACCTAGCTCATCTGATTGATGACAGAAGATCGCGTTATCAACAATAGCAGGATTTAAATGATAGGCGACTAAGAAAGCACTAGAACAGATAAAACCATCTACTAGGATAATCATATTGTGTTTATACGCGGTTAACATAGCAGCGCATATTTGCGCTATTTCAAATCCACCCATTGCTTGTAACTTATCCAGTGGAGAATTCAGTTCGTTGTGTGTATCAAGTACTTGTTGTAAGATGGCTTGTTTGCGTTTGTATTGAGCGTCATCGACACCTGTTCCCCTTCCAGTACAGTCAGCGATGGGTAAATCTAGTAAACTACTCATCAATAGAGAAGCTGCAGATGTGTTGCCAATACCCATTTCTCCAAAACCAATAATCGTACAACCAGCCTCTGCAATCGCTAGGATATGATTTTCTGCTTCACGAAAACAGTAGTCCAACTGTTCTTTGCTCATCGCTTTTTCTTTGAGCATATTAGCTGTACCGTAGGCTGTTTTGGAAGAGATTAAAGCAGGATGAGGAGGGAAATCAGCGTTTACTCCTGCATCGATGATTTGTAGATTAATATGATTTTGATTACAAAACACATTGATTGCCGCACCACCATTAAGAAAATTATAGACCATCTGTGGGGTTACTTCTTGTGGGTAAGCACTTACTCCCTCTTTAGCCAGTCCGTGATCAGCAGCATAGACTAGCAGATGAGGCATGGATAGCTCAGGGGTTAAGCTCTGTTGTATTTTAGCGATTTGGTAGGCGATGGTTTCGAGCTTACCTAGTGCTTTTAGAGGTTTTGTTTTTAGGTCAATCTTTTGTTGAAGTGCTTGTTCAAAATTCATTTGTTTGGTGTTTTTTTAGTCATTGGAATTGCTAAAGGCTTGTTTTAATAACTGCCTCAATATACAAAAAAACACAATGTATTACTCCGATTGCTCTACTCTTTGTTTAAGCGCTTTGTTCATCGCGTGAAATCCTGCGAGCGTTTCTGTTTTTAACTTTTTAGCCAGTAGAGGGACAAGAATTCCCTTAAACTCTTCTTGCTGGACTAATAAGCAAGTGCCATTTGCCAATGGAGTAATTTCGAAACTATGCAATCCGTCAAATAATCCTTTGATGAATAGTTTGCCCAACCAGCTGAAGCGTACACAAGCAATAGCTTCTATTACTATAGGGGTAAATGTCATAGTATCGATTTGTACTTGTAGTTTGGCGTGTTGTTTTGCTTCACCTTTTATACTTTTAATGAAAGGGTTCCAGTCTAGATAAGAAGTAAAGTCAGTAAGGCATTCCCAAATCTGTTCAGGTGTTCCAATAATCTTAATTTCAGTACGTAGTTTCATAATCTGATAATTTATACAGCAAAGATGGCTGATAAAAAAAAGATATTTTTTGATTTAGATCAACAAAAAAACAGATGAAATCTATTGTTTAGCACGAGTATTTCGGAGGCGACTCAAGGTCTCTGAGGTCATACCTAGAAGGGAAGCAATATACTGATGAGGTACTTCATTGAACAGGAATAGGTGCTCTTTGCAAAAAGCAAGGTAACGCTCCTCACTATTGAGTGATAAGAATTGATTGATACGGCTTTCCATTTGAAGGAAGCAATGTCCGATAAAGAAGCGTTCTTTTTGATACCAATTACTGATTACTTGAGGAAGTGAAGCATAGTCTGTCTTTGTGATTTCATAGACGACAATCTCATTGAGTGCTTGTAAGTTCCAAGTATTTGGGTAATCAAACAACCAAGCAGAGAGGTTAGTAACAAAGTATCCAGGAATGCTAATCCATTGGGTGATTTCTTTTGCTTTAACTAAGTTGAAAATTCGAATATTTCCCTGTACTAAGAAATACAATTTATTGCAAGGGCTACCTATTTCTTGTAAATAAGTTCCTTTTGGGTAAACAACTCTTTTAAAGTAAGTACTAGCCAGTAAACTATCTTTTTTGGAAAGACATAAGGAGTCTTGTAATTCTTGAATTAGATCAGCCATAGTAGAAAAGAAAAACGCCTTTTAGACAAAGGCGTTGTATTTATATAGGAATTATTTTTTTTCCATTTCTTTGCGTTCAGCAATATACTCTTTTAATTGCTTGCCATATTTATTTGAAGCAATAGTTGTATCAAGCGAATTGTAAATCGTATCAAGATACTTGGTATTAGCATTGTATAAGTCCGTTAAAGCGACATAAGGAGCTACATCACTAGAAGGGTGGGTTAACGCAAAGTTGATAGCATTAAGATATCTACGCGTGGTTAGTTTTTCATCTAATTTCTGTAAACTGTCTAAAGCTTTGGTGTTTTCACTTTTCTGTGCTTTAAAAATATCGACAATCAGTGCATTTTGAACATCTAACAAAGCAGCACGCGTTTTTAAATACTCTTGGTAAACAGGTTGATTGCTCGATCCTTTTACCTCCACATCTGCATAGAAGTGTTTTAAGGTAGTATTGACTTCTATATTACCTGGTTCTGCAAAGAAAGCGATTTGGTTATCCTTAGATTTCGTATGCCCTCTATCTAAAGTAAGGAATAACATTTCTGGGCTTTCAAGGTCTAATCCAAAAGCGAACTTAGCATCTTTAGCTCCATTGACAATAAGAGAGTCAATAGCGACAAAAGATGTATCTTTCATCTGGTATAAGTAGAGTTTACCTTGTTTTAGTCCAGCAACTTCACCTGTAATAGTCGTATTACCTTTGGTAGAAGGAGAGTCAGAACAAGCAGCAACTAAGGCTCCACAAGCTAATAAAATTGAGTATATTATTTTTTTCATAATTATTTGAATAGGTCTAGTCCTGGTATGTTTGGCATTCCGTCTTTAGCTGCGGCTGCTAATTCAGCTTCGTTGATTGTTGATGCTTTTTCGATAGTGCGATTTAGTACCATCACTAAGTAGTCTTCTAGTTGTTCTTTATCTTCTAGTAGTTCGTCAGCAAGAGAAAGAGATTTAATCGATCTGTTAGCTGTCATTGTCACTTGTAATAAACCATCACTACTTTGGTCATCAATTAATACAGTGTCTAATCTTTTTTTAGTCTCCTCAATTTTTGCTTGGGTTTCTTGTAGCTTACCCATCATTCCCATTAAGTCTCCGAACATAAAATAATGTATTAAAATTATAGGGGCAAAAATATTAAAATCTTTTGAAGTTGTATGGAAATGTTAGCGAATACTTAAAGTAAAAGCCTATTCGTTAATAGAAGAGCCGTTTTTATGAGAATATACAGACTGTATTAAGCACGTAGATTAGGATTAAGTTTTTGATAGTTAGTTTGTTATTGTATTTTCGTTTTGTTGATATGGATATTTGTCCGATTATTAGGTAATATGACGCCGTGATAGTATATTTAGTACCCAAAG
Organism: Myroides pelagicus; assembly: GCF_009711055.1. Lineage (GTDB taxonomy): Bacteria > Bacteroidota > Bacteroidia > Flavobacteriales > Flavobacteriaceae > Flavobacterium > Flavobacterium pelagicum. Next base: position 50,542 of record NZ_WMJY01000015.1, on the reverse strand, counting down.
CAAGAACAAAAAAAAGAGGAATGGAAGACAATTTTAGTAACAAACAAGTAGAAATAACACAGCTTCCTTCCGTAGAAGAAGTTGTATTTAGTAAACTAGATCATCAATATTTTCGATTAGAGATTATATGGGCAGCCATTAGGCTGGTTGTATTTTTTGGAATAGGTATCGGAGCATTTTTTGTTGGAAATTACTTTACTGGGTTAGCCATCAGTAAGACTTTAGAGTGGGGTATTTTTTTGAGTTGTCTTCTGATTGGAGTAATCAGTGCAATTGTTGGTGTCTATGGTTTTCATTATAAAGGATATGCCATTAGACAACACGATATCATCTATAAAACCGGTTTAATAAACAGAAAGCAATTGGTCGTACCTTATAATCGAGTGCAACATGTGGAAGTTTATCAGGGAGCAGTGTCTCGTATGTTTGGTTTGTGTGAATTAGTATTCTTTACAGCAGGAGGACAATTAGGCGATTTGTGTATTCCTGGGCTTACGCTTAATGATGCAGAAAAGATTAAAACTTTTGTAATCACAAAAGTACAGCCATTAGCAGAAGTAAAACATGAAATAACATTGGGAGAAGATGAGTAAACCAATTGACTTTTATCAACCTCAGCGACAGGATCCAGTAGGGATAGTGATCGGTTTTTTTAATGGAATGAGAAAAGCAGTACGCGCATTTTTTCCGTTGTTGATTATTCTGTATAGTAGGTTATCAGGACAAGATAGTCAATGGTGGACTACAGTTGGCTTAGTTGCTATTGGTGGTTTACTGTTAATGCTTGTGTATGCCTATTTGAACTATCGCAATTTTACTTTTTCAATTGACCAAGGGACAGCATCATTGGTCATTGAGAAAGGTGTAATCACTAAGAGTAAAACAACGATACAATTGAGCAAGATTCAACAAGTGAATATTAATCAGTCTTTTTTAGATAAGATTTTGGAAGTGTATTCTGTAGAGGTAGAGTCAGCGGGTAGTAGTGCAAAAGAAGGGGTAATTCCAGCGGTGTCTTTATTAATAGGGCAATCTTTAAAAGAGACTTTATTAGCTTATAGAGAAAATACTGATGTAAACAATACGGAAGAAGTAGAAACAGCACAAAGAGAAGAAGATGTTACTGTTGAATTAAAAAAGATAAGTTTAACTACACTGTTTAAGATAGGACTTACAGCTAATTATTTATATACGATAGGGTTAGTAGTAGTGTTTTTTAATACGTTATACTATGAAGGGACACGCTTGTACAAGGGGATTTTTCAGCGAGAGCTTTTAGAAGAGTTTCAGACAACAGCTATTTCAGTAGGAATGACGATAAGTTTGGTTGTCTCCTTCTTAATATTAGCTTTATTTGTCAATCTTGTACGAACAATAATTCGCTACTACAACTTTGAAATAAAACTTCAAAACAACAGCTTACTGTTGTCTTATGGTCTATTTCATACAAAGAGTACGATTATACGTCCTACGCGAGTACAGTTTATTCGTCTGACGCGTAATTACTTTCAAAAGCTAATGAACATAACAAACTTTAGAATTTATCAAGTGTCAGGAAATGAAAATGAAAACAAAAAGACGGCACTTGATATTCCGGGATGTTCACAAGAAGAATTAGCGGCATTGGTAGATATGATTTACACACAGCCACTACAGTGGGAAGGAGAAAAAATAAAACACAATTATCGCTATTTTGGGTTTCGATTTTTCTTATTAGTGATTATACCTACGCTTGTAGGAAGCTTTATATTACAAGATATTTTAACGATGAATTGGTTAGTAATAGCAATATTGGGCTACTTTGTTTTCATGACAATGTTGGTGTGGCGATATTATCACAATGGAGGATTAATATATACCAATGATTATATAGTTATTCGTTCAGGAGTATGGGATATCAGTTATTCAGTGTTAGAGCCCTTTAAAATACAGAAGATAGTAGTATCTCAATTAGCTTGGCAGAGACCTTATAACGTAGGTAGTATTCGACTGTATACTGCAGGGGGGAGTTTAGTATTTAGCACTTCAGACTATTGCGCTTTATGTAAGTTAAGAGATAAATGGTTGGCAATCGTTGAAAAAGAACAAAAGGCTTGGATGTAGTGTTTTTAGTGAAAAAAAGGAATAGTGAAAGGGTGAAAAGTAAAATAAAAGAGGTATGCTACAAATCGAAAAACAATTTATTGATATAGGAGGTAAAAAAGTATTTGTAAAACACATTAGACAGACAGAAAACGTTGGTCGAACACTTGTACTCTTACACGATTCACTAGGATGTGTTACACTTTGGAGAGATTGGCCAGAGTTATTAGCTGAAGCATTGAGTTGCGATATAATAGTTTATGATCGCGTAGGATATGGGTTGTCAGACAATATGGATACACCCATACGAACAAAGGACTATTTAAAACAAGAAGCTATATTTTTAGACCAATTACTGGTAAGTTTAGCACTAGAGGAAGTGGCTTTGTTTGGGCATAGTGATGGTGCGTCCATCGCGTTGTGGTATGGAATTTTGTATAGTCATAAGACAAAAGCAATAGTTAGTGAAGCAGCACATGTTATCGTCGAAGAATTAACTTTAGAAGGTGTAAAAGCATCTTGGCTAGCTTATCAAACAACAGATCTCAAGCAGCGATTAACAAAGTATCATGGAGGCAAAGTTGATGACTTAGTACATGCGTGGGTGGACACCTGGCTTTCTGAGTGGTATAGTGATTGGAGTATGGTTGAAGACTTAATAGCGATTAAGAGTCCTCTTTTGTTTATACAAGGAGATCTTGATGAATATGGTACACTCAATCAACTGAGACTAACAGTGTCACAAACCCAGGGAATTTCAATGTCTTACATATTAGAAGGAGTAGGGCATACTCCTCATAAGGAGTCTAAAGAAGAAGTTAAACAGAGGATTGTTTCATTTCTCAGTATTTATTTATAAGTCAAAGTGTTTTAGCTGTTCAATTTTATCGTGAAATAGCTCAACTAATCGACTGTCTTTACTTGCTAAATAAGCTTTAGATAGACTGTTAAAATACTGTTCAAGGCTAGTTACTATACTTCCGGGAATTAGTTCAAAAGGAACAACAAAATTCTTTTTGAATATAATTTCTTTAGCTTGATTAAGGTATTGTTCTTTATCCATGTGAAAAAGTTTTGAACAAAAGTACTAATAAAAAAACAACGCTAAAAGCATACAATGTTGAGTAAGTCAGATTAGCGTTGTTTTTGTAGATAGATTATTGGATTGGTATTTCCATATAATACGTTTGCCCTTTAGGTTTGAAGCTGCTACTCACTAACCAAGGGTTGTGTAATTTTAATAATTTGTAATTAACTCCTTGTTCTTTTGCAAATAAAGGTAGGTCAGCAATATCGTAATCTACCGCTACTTTTTTTGTTTTAATATTTTTATAGGTCAGATTTACTGGAACAGCAAAACCATATTTATCAGCATTAGACATAATTTCTTTTAAAGCTAACATTCTAAAAACATAACGAGAGGTTTCTTGGTTTAAGAATAGGTCGTAATAATTGTCAACATATTGATTATCTAAGGCTCTATTGATACCAGCCATTCCTCTGTTGTAAGAAGCAGCAACTAAAGTCCATGATCCAAATTTAGCTTTAGCATCATTTAAATAGTTACAAGCAGCTTCAGTTGCTTTTATAAGGTCATATCGTTCGTCTATCGTCTCATCAACAACAAGACCATAGTCTTTAGCAGTCCCTTTCATAAATTGCCAAAAACCACTAGCTCCAGCAGGTGAGACAGCATTAGATAAAGCGCTTTCGATAACACATAAGTATTTAAAGTCATCGGGAATACCGTTTTTAGCTAGTATGGGTTCTATGATAGGAAAGTATCTACCAGCTCGTTTAATAGTTAGAAGTGTAGATCCGTGTAAATTTGTATTAACAATCATTTCTCTCTCAAAACGCTCTTTTACATCTGGTATATGTAGTGGAGTTTCTTCTCCAGCAAAGTTTATTTTACTCGGTATAGCGTGTAAGTGAGGACTTATGAGGTTTTCCTCTACAGGAGTATCAGCCTTAGCTGTATCATGACTAGCTGAAAATATAAAGGTTGAAGATACTGCTACAACGGCAAGGATTGATAGGGTAGTAGTTATTGTTTTTTTCATATTGCGTTTGTTTGTATTATGTTTGGTAATTGAGTGTTGAACCAGTTGTATTTTGTGAGTATCATTGCATGTGTACCACCTTTTACAACAAGGGCATTTTTGATATTCTTAATTGGAAATATTTCGTCTTTATCTCCATGAATTTGAATGACGTTTTCTATTGCTTCCGTCTGTTTCCAATGCATAACTTGATCGATGCACCAATCAATATAGTCTTTACTTCTCTCTGTAAGGTATCGATCATAAAGCGCTTTTCTTTCTTCTCGTTTACTTTTTTTACTTCTATTGCTTAGAAACTCAATAAGGCCATTAATGTTATTAGTTGGTAATAGACGGTAAAGTTTTGTGTATTTTGCAAAGCGATATAACCAAGGATACTCTTTTGTAGAACGCACGCTAGAGATAATAATTGTTTTGCGAACCTTTATTTTTTTTGCTATTTCTTGTGCGATAATACCTCCTAGAGAAACACCTATTAATACAGGGTTAGGGTGGTTTATCATTTCGATATATCGGTTGCTGTATTCTTCTAAACTTTGATTTTTTTCGACAGGTAACCATTCAAAAAAAACAGGTGTAAAAAGATTGTGATCTAATTCAATTTTTTCAAATATCAAGGAATTGGAAATCATTCCAGGAAAGAAATAAATTGGTATTTTGTTCATTTTAAATAAATTAACTTTTTAAAAATTGTCTAGATAGAAATAAAATCGTAATTTTGATAAATATAATGAATTCAACAGCTAAATAAAAAAGTTACTACTCAAAAGTAATTTTTATTTAATCAGTGAAGCCACCTAACCTAAGTTTTATTGAATGTGTATAGTAGCGATTCATTATTGTATCTATTGAAATTTAAAAAACTACTAGTATAATGGAAATTAAAAACAATGAGTTACTTCGTCAGTTTGAATATGAAACTGATACAGGAATGCTTAGTGTAGAGTATTCATTACAAGAAAGAAAAATATTCTTAACTAAGTTAAAGGGACTAGAGAATGCAGTACAGAATCAGGCAAGTGATTTTTTAAAGGCAATTTTAGAATCTGTGCGTGAACGCAAACTAAGAGTTGTTCCTACCCATCCTAAAATAGTTTCTTTTTTCAGAAAGAACCCAGGATATAAAGAAATGTTACCACCTGGTATCCGTATTTAATTCATTGGTTGAATTACTACATTAAGACACACAACACTAAAGCAGACAAAAAGAAAGCGTTGAACTCAATTAAGTTCAGCGCTTTCTTTTTTTATACGAACGCTAGACGAACAATTCCGTCATCGTCAATCTTCGTTAATTTGACTTTGTGTAAAGTGTTTACTAATTCTGGATTCCAAGGTGTCTTTACTTTTACATAGTTTTCGGTAAATCCGTGAATGTATCCTTCTTTATTTTCACTTTCGAAAAGTACAATCTTCTCTTTTCCGATTTGCGATTCATAGAATGCACGTCTTTTCTTAACAGATAAGCCTCTTAGCATTTTACTTCGCTTATTCCTCACATTCATAGGGACTACGCCTTCCATCTCTACTGCTTCCGTATTATCTCTTTCAGAGTAAGTAAATACGTGTAGGTAGGAAATATCTAAGTTGTTTAAGAAGTTGTAGGTCTCTAAGAATTTCTCATCTGATTCCCCAGGAAAACCAACAATAACATCTACACCAATACAGCAATCAGGCATTACTTCTTTTATCTTAGCTACGCGCTCTACGTATAGATTACTTAAGTAACGTCTTTTCATTTTTTTCAAGATATCATCGCTTCCTGATTGTAGAGGAATGTGAAAGTGAGGTACAAATGTTCTACTTTTAGATACAAACTCAATAGTCTCATTCTTTAATAGATTAGGTTCAATTGAAGAGATACGCAAACGTTCAATACCTTCTACTTTGTCTAGAGCTTCTACTAATTCAAGGAAAGTGTGTTCGTGTTTTTTGTTTCCAAATTCGCCTTTTCCATAATCTCCTATATTAACACCTGTTAATACAATCTCTTTAATACCTTTAGAAGCAATCTCACTAGCGTTTTTTAATACATTTTCCATAGTGTCACTGCGAGAAATACCTCTTGCTAGTGGTATTGTACAATAGGTACACTTATAGTCACATCCGTCTTGTACCTTTAGAAAAGCTCGGGTACGATCACCAATAGAGTAACTTCCAACATAAAAGTCAGCTTCTGATATTTCACAAGAGTGAACTTGTCCCATATCATTTTTGCTCAAATCATTGATGTAGTCAGTAATTTTAAACTTCTCAGTTGCTCCTAATACTAAATCAACACCGTCAACTGATGCTAATTCTTCTGGTTTTAACTGAGCATAACAACCTACTGCAGCGACAAATGCTTTCTCATTTTTCTTTTGAGCTTTCTTTACAATTTGTTTAAATTGTTTGTCTGCATTTTCTGTTACAGAACAGGTATTTATCACATAAATATCTGCAACTTCTTCAAATTCAACTCGGTCAAACCCTTCATCTGTAAAACTTCTAGCAATTGTTGAGGTTTCAGAGAAGTTAAGTTTACAACCGAGGGTATAAAAAGCTACTTTTTTTCTATTTTCCATAATGTTCTAATACTATATAGTAACTTTGACTATATTTACTTTTTGCTAAAAAAAGGACTGCAAATTTACATACAAAAATCGGTTTGATGAAATCAATAATATATTATATATCAATATTTTGCCTTTTGACTTCTTTGTTTTCATGTCAAGAAAAAGACGTGCAAATAGATGAAAGTAAGGTGTTTAGATATAATGAAAGTGCTAATATACCAACCTTAGATCCTGCCTTTGCAAAGAGTATGAATATTATTTGGCCGTGTAATCAATTGTATAATGGGTTAGTTCAGCTAGATGATAGTCTTCGTATAAAAAGTGATATTGCAAAACAATGGATTATCTCTAAAGAAGGATTACAGTATGATTTTATACTAAGGGATGATGTATATTTTCACAAACATGCCAATTTTGGTATTGATAGCACAAGAGTTGTTGTAGCACAAGATTTTGTATATAGTTTTAATCGTTTATTAGATCCTAAGTTAGCCTCACCAGGTGCTTGGATATTAAAGAAAGTAGATAGCTATGAAGCAATTAATGATAGTGTGTTACGCATACGATTGAAAGAAGCATTTCCAGCTTTATTAGGCTTGATGTCTATGCGTTATGCATCAGTGGTACCTCGTGAAGTAGTAGATGATAAGGATCATGATTTTCGCTCTTCGCCAATAGGTACAGGACCATTTAAGTTTAAATTATGGGCTGAGAATATTAAATTAGTATTGCGCAAAAACCCTAATTACTTCGAAAAAGATGAACAAGGGAAGCAGTTACCTTATTTAGAGGCAGTATCAGTTACTTTTTTACCGGACAAACAGAGTGCTTTTTTACAATTTATTCAAGGGAATCTCGATTTTATTTCTGGATTAGATCCTTCCTATAAAGATGATATTATCGATAGTGAAGGAAATTTAAACAAGAAGTATAAATCGCGTTTACAGATGTTGTCAGGACCATATCTTAATACAGAGTATTTAGGTTTTAATCTCTCCTTAGAGCATCAAGTTATCAAAGATAAACGGGTTCGTAAAGCATTAGATATCGGTTTTGATCGACAAAAAATGTTGGCTTATCTGCGCAATGGTATGGGAGAGAGTCAAGTAGGAGGTATGATTCCTACTGGCTTAGCAGGGAGTTTAAAAATACCTAAGCGCTTTGATTTAACCAAGGCTAAAGATTTAATAGCAGATTATAAAGAAGAGAAGAAAATAGATAAACTTAGTCTGAGCTTGTCGACTGATGCGTCTTATCTTGATATTGCAGAATATTTACAGAGAGAGTGGCAGAAGATTGGGGTAGAATTAACTGTTGATGTTATGCCTCCATCTACACTTAGGCAAAGTATAGCTACGGGAAGTGTTTATTTTTTTAGAGGTAGTTGGATAGCGGATTATCCTGATGCAGAAAACTATTTATCACTTTTTGACTCCAAGAATAAAGTACCTAATGGTGCAAATTATACGCGGTTTGATAGTACTTCCTACGATGAAAAACTTCATCAGGCAATCTATGAAGTAGATGAAGCAAAAAGGGTAACTTTATATCAAGGTCTTGAATCAGTTATTATTGATGAGGTTCCTGTAATTGTCTTGTTTTATGATAAAGCAGTGCGATTTACTTCGTTAGAAGTTAATAATCTTGGTATAAACCCGATGAATAACTTGTTTTTAAAAAAGGTTTATAAAATTAAGCAACTGTAATTTTTGATATTTCCTAAGTAGGTAGAGTTAATAGTATCTAATTTAATTAGGATACCTAAACGATAAGAATTATTATATTTGTTGGAATAAACACCTTACGAAATGACAAATGAATTATTAGTACTTGTGGTTGATGATGAACCAAAAGTAGGCGAATTACTGAAACAAATTATTGAGAAAAAAGTAAAGTTCGATGATAAACTTGTAGTGCAGACAGTTACTTGTGTTCGTGAAGCAGTAAAATTTGTCAGTAATTATAGTCCTGACCTTGTTTTCTTAGATATTCATATGCCTGAAGAGAATGGATTTGATTTTTTAAATCAGGTAGATAAGCAATCATTTGAAGTTGTATTTACTACGGCTTATGATCAATACGCTATTGAGGCAATAAACAATCACAATTGTTTGATGTACTTATTAAAGCCAATTGATTTGGAAGATGTACAGAGTGCTTTTGATAAATTTAAAGAGAAAGCTGGCTATCAGTATTATTATAAAATAATTAAGAACAATTCGAAACGCCATTTGATTAAAGTAGATGATATTATTCTATGCAAGGCTGCAGATAATTATTGTGATATTTATGTAGGAGAGACAAAGTATTTAATTTCAAAAACGTTAGGTGCTATCGAATCTAAAATTATGCATCAAAACTTTATGCGATTACATCGTTCATATCTTGTAAATATGGATTTCGTAAGTCATATTGAACGTGGAACGAATAAGGTTTGTTTTAAAAAAGAACTAGTAGGAAATTCTGAATGTTTAGATCTTGAAATCATCGTTACCAATACAAAGCTTAAGGATTTAAATAAATGGAATTTGTAAAGAGAGCACTTCTTTTTTTTTTGTTGTTGATAAGTTCGTGGTCATTTGGACAAGTAAACTATATTACTAAAAATATATCGATCAGGGATGGCTTATTGGCTAACGACGTTCGTAGTCTATATCTTGACTCCAGAGGTATTCTATGGATCGGTTCCCGGTTTGGATTAACTCAGATTATGCAAGGGCAGATAAAAATTAGTCCAATAGCTTCGAAACATCGATTTACTAATGTTACGGGGATTTTAGAAGATGAACATGGCGCTATTTGGTCGGCAAGTTATGGACAAGGATTATTATACCAATCCGAGTATCAGGATTTCACGATTACTACTGAAGAAGGGCTCATATCTGATCGTGTTCGAGAACTTTTTTTGTTTGAAGATAAATTGTATGTAGGGACTACAGAAGGGGTGTCTATTGTAGATATTGATGATTTCTCTATTACTAATATTAAACTTCCCTTAATAGCAGAACATTCTTTTGAAGTGTCGGGTTTCTATGTTGTTAATAGTGGTGTTTACCTAACAACTATTAATGATGGAACTTATCAAATCAAGGGAGAGGAACTAATTGAGGTTAATAAGCTCAAGCGTATTTTGTCAGTTTTTCAACACGGAGATTTTGTCTTCTATGGAACACAAAATGGTTTGGTGGTCGATAATTTGAAAGATCATACTCAGAAAGTTTATAGTGATATTCCAAGTGTTCGTCACATTAATCAGGCTAATGGACAGGTTTATTTAGTAACCTCTGGCGTTTATGAGAATAAAGGAGGTGTTTATTTATGGACTCCAGAGAAGATCACTGATATTACTAAGGACCTACATATTGACACAACAAGTCTCTATACAATTGAATATGATGAGGTAAATGATTTCTTGTTTATTGGTAGTGAAAACGATGGATTGTATCAAACTGACTTGTTTTCAGCACTATCTTACGATGATACGATTTCAGGTGTTATGTCTCTTTGTACAGATCAAAAAAAGCTCTATATTTTTGCAAAAGACGGTTTAACGATTAAGAGAGATGACAAGGCTATTTTACATGTTTCAGCTGCTTCATTTAAAGCGTTTCAGCAAAGTAAATATAATAAGTATGAAGAATTAGCCACTAAGAGAAATCACTTTTTTGAGATTGATTATACTACCTCTGTAGATAATATTGTTTTCTATAAAAGTATTGTTAATAATAACTCATTATGGGTTAGTTCTAATATTGGTACCTTTGAGTTGTCTCTTGATGGGAAGCTATTAAATTACTACAATATTCATCAATACGAGTATGCTTTTTTTAATGGAAGATTATTAGAAACCAATCCTTATGGAGGGGTTCGCGTGTACGATGATTTGAAAAATATGAAGTACACATACTACTATCGAAGTGATGGAAGTAATATTCCACGTGATATAGTTAGTATAGCGAAAGTAGATGATCGTTTGTTTTTTGCGGGAGCTCTTGATGGTTTATATACTTATTCAAAATTATCTGGGTTTAAATCTCTTTTAGATAGCGGTGAGTTTACAGAGAAACGATTGAAGAAGCTAGTATATAATCCTGAAGAACAAGTGCTTTATGTAGCAACTGATTTTAACGATATTTATATCGTCAATGTCAAAGATGGAGTAATGATTGTTTCTGATGTGATTTCGAGTCATGAATTATTAGGTACTAATATCTCCTTATTAGAAAGCGTAAGTGGTAAACTAATCGTAGGAACGGATAAAGGGTTGACTATATTTACCAAAAAAGGAAAGTTTTATGTCGATGATGAACAAGGGTTTAAGCATGGGGAGATTACAGGTTATACTATAGTTGGAAATGTCTTATATATAGGTACTGCTAATGGGATTTATATACTTGATACGCATTATTTTCAGCAGAGAGATCGCTTACTAGATGTTCAAGTCAGTAAGGTGTTAGTTAACGGGAAGCTATACAAAGAACACAATAGTCTTCAAGAGGATAATAATAAACTGATTCTGCCGTATCGATCAAATTCACTTCAACTTCACTTTGCGGTTTTGGGTGCAAAATACCCTAATAAATTACAGTTTAAATACCGATTAAAATTAACAGAGAATTGGCTTGAAATTCGAGAGGATAAAATAGATCTTCATTACCTTGAAGCAGGTATTTATCCCATAGATTTAAAAGTTTATGATTACGATTCGGGTAATGAGCGGGTATACCCTTTGCTTTATATTGAGATAGAAAAACCTTTTTATATGACAATATGGTTTTTTATCAGTTGTGGGGTGGGGATTGCTTTAATTTCCTATTTAATCTATCGCAATCGTTTACATCGTTTAGAGCAATTACAAGAGGTTAAAGAGACTAAGTTAAACTTTGCCAAAAAGACAGCAGAAGAAAAGGCTGATAAATTAATTCTAGAGAAAAGAATAGTCGAATTGAAGTTGCAGTCTGTTAGAAGTCAGATGAATACACATTTTATCTTTAATGTGTTAAGTAGTATTCAGTATTTTATCTTAGATAATCAATCTGATGCGGCTTTTTCATATTTGGGTAAATTCTCTAAGTTTATGCGTACTTCCCTAGGTTTCTCTGCTAAAGAAAGGATTTCAATTGAAGAAGAATTGCAATATTTGGCCAACTACGTTGAGATTGAAAATATGCGCATGGATGGACGAATTACTTTTGAAATAGATTCTCAATTAGCCGTTGATTTGCACGATGTTCATATTCCACCAATGTTGTTACAGCCGTTTGTTGAGAATTCGATTGTCCACGCTTTTCCACCTTCAATAGCAAATCCTTTGATTCGGATAGAATTGCGTCAAGAAGGATTCGATATTGTAATAGCCATTATAGATAATGGTGTAGGAATTAACGCTAAAAAACAATACAGACATTCAGAGACGTCCGTTGGGATATCTATTGTAAGAGAGCGTATGTCATTTATTCAAGAATATTTAGAGGAGGATTTAGTTACGACACTTAAAGAATCAGGAACAATAGTATTATTGAGATTAAGAGGAATATTAGATAGATAGTTATGAAAGGATTAGTTTTTTTAGGAACATTTGTATTGTTTGTATTAGGTAATGGGTATGTGTTTTATCATTTGTATCCGATTGTTTCCACTATACCAATTATTCTTGTTCCATTGTACTGGACAGTAGTGTGCCTTTTATTGACGGCCATTTTTGTTTTTTTCTTATTAGGAAGACAATTACCAGTGCCATTAGCGTCTGTTTTTTATAAAATAGGTACAGGCTGGCTGATGTTGTCTATTTATGCTTTTTTATCTGTCTTGGTTATTGATTTAGTTTGTCGAGTTAATAGAGTATTATCGATTGTTCCTGATTTTACACCACTTACACAAGCTTTGGTTTCTTTAATCGCTATAACTATTTTTGCTTTATTAGGATTTATAGGTTATCGTCGTAAGAGACGCATAAAATTAGATTTGAATCTTGGAGTTAAAACAAAGTATCGCGTTGTATTTATTTCTGATTTACATCTGGGATATGCCATAGGTAGAAATGAGTTGAAGCATTGGGTCAAATTGATAAATAAAGAAAAACCTGACTTAGTGCTTATAGGTGGTGATTTAATCGATTATAATTTACAACCTATTGTTTATTATCAAATGGGGGAATTACTTCAGGCAATCGAAAGTAAATATGGGGTTTACGCATGTTTAGGTAATCACGATTATATGGCAGGTGCTAGAGCTAGTGTTAAATTTATGAATGATAATGGTATACAAGTATTAGAGGATAGTTTAGTGAAGATTGATGATTTATCTTTAGTATTAGTTGGTCGAGACGATAAGACGAATAGACATCGAAAAAGTTTGAGTAGTATAGTAGGGAAAAAAGTAATGGGGTATACTTATTTACTTTTAGATCATCAACCTTATGTTTTAGAACAGGCAGAGCAAGCGAAGATTGATTTGCAGTTATCAGGGCACACTCATAGAGGGCAAGTATGGCCTATCTCTTGGATTACAGATCGTTTATTTGAGACAGCTCACGGATATCTTCAGAAAGGCAAGACACATTATTATGTTAGTTCTGGTTTAGGTATTTGGGGAGGGCGCTATCGAATTGGTACGCAATCTGAATATGTAGTCATCGATATAACATAATAGATAAACCTCCCTTGTTCTTGATCCGTTGTGATACACTTGGGGTGAGTAGTCAAATAAAAGAGTACTTTTGTAAAAAATTAAGAAGTGAATTATTTATCAGTAGAAAATATATCAAAGTCTTTTGGGGCTCGTACCCTTTTTGAAGACTTGTCTTTTGGAATTAATAAAGATCAAAAGATTGCCTTTGTTGCAAAGAATGGATCGGGAAAAACGACAATATTAAACATTTTGATGGGAGAGGACTTCCCGGATACAGGACAGGTTGTTACGAGAAAGGATATTCGCATTGAATTTTTGTCACAAGAACCCAATTTGCAAGATGAGTTAACGATTGAGGAGAGTATTTTCGCATCGGATAATGAAGTTTTAAAGATTATTGAACAGTATGAAAAGGCATTAGAAAATCCAGATGATACGGAAGCTTATCAAATTGCTTTTGAAAAGATGGAAGCTCATAACGCATGGGACTTTGAGACACAGTATAAGCAAATATTGTTTAAGCTTAAACTAGAAGACTTAAAGGCTAAGGTAAAGAGTTTGTCAGGAGGTCAACGCAAGCGTCTGGCTTTGGCTATGATTTTAATTAATCGACCTGATTTGTTGATCTTAGATGAACCAACAAACCACCTCGACTTAGAAATGATTGAATGGCTGGAGAACTATTTTGCTAAGGAGAATATAACATTGTTTATGGTTACGCACGACCGATTTTTCTTAGAGCGCGTATGTAATGAAATCATCGAGTTAGACAATGGAAAGATCTATCAGTATAAGGGGAATTATTCATATTATCTAGAGAAAAAAGAAGAGCGAATAGCTGCGGAAAATGCTAGTATAGATAAAGCGCAGAATTTGTTTGTAAAAGAACTTTCTTGGATGCGTCGCCAACCTAAAGCTCGTACGACGAAATCAAAGTCTAGAATTGATGATTTTTATGTTATTAAAGAAAAGGCTCATAGTCGTAGAACAGAGCATCAAGTCGAGTTAGAAATCAATATGGAGCGTATGGGGAGTAAAATCATCGAGCTACATAAATTGAATAAGACTTTTAAAGATAAAATTATATTGAAGGATTTCAGTTATAACTTTACTAAAGGAGAAAGAATAGGTATTATCGGTAAGAATGGTACGGGGAAATCAACGTTCTTGAATATCTTAACACAGACTATTGAGCCAGATGCTGGTAAAGTGGTAAGAGGTGAAACAATTAAGGTTGGGTATTATACTCAAGGGGGAATTTATGTAAAGCCGGATCAAAAAGTAATTGATGTTATCAAAGAATTTGGTGAGCAGATTCCTTTAGCAAAAGGACGTTCAATATCAGCAGGACAACTATTAGAGCGCTTTTTGTTTGACCGTAAAAAACAACACGATTTTGTTGAAAAATTAAGTGGAGGTGAGTTGAAACGTCTTTATCTGTGTACTGTTTTAATTCAAAATCCAAACTTTCTGATTCTTGATGAGCCGACTAATGACTTAGATATTGTTACTCTAAATGTTTTAGAAGCATTTTTATTAGATTACCCAGGTTGTTTGGTTGTTGTTTCTCACGATCGTTACTTTATGGATAAGATCGTAGATACTTTATTTGTCTTCAGAGGTCAAGGTGTTGTGGAGAACTTCCCAGGTAATTATTCTGATTTTAGAGCGTATGAAGATAGTGTAGAGCCAGTAAAAGATGATCAGCCTAAAGAAAAAGTAAACTGGAAAGAAAGTCAGGTGAAAAATGGATTGTCTTTTCAAGAGCAGAAGGATCTTCAAAAAACAGAAAGAGAGATCAAGCGATTGGAAGAACAAAAAGTGATTATAGAGAGATTGTTTTCCGAAGGAAAGGTGACAGACGATAAGATTAGTGAGAAAGCAGAAGAATTACGCGTCGTATTGGTTCAATTAGAGGAATTAGAAGAGCGCTGGTTTGAATTATCTGCTAAGATGGAGGAATAAAATAATTTTATTGATACTGGATATATATAATAAGAGCAATTGACTAGCGAACTAGTCAATTGCTCTTTTTTTACGTGTTTTTTGGAATTAAATTCTTTTGATATGAAGGTTAAATATATTGTAAGTTACTTTGTAAATTAGATAGTGGGATTTTGACGATTATGATTTGATGAAAAGTTTTTTTTAAGAAATCTTACGGTTAGTGTTTTTCTGCAAGTAATGGTCTTTTTATATGTGTTTGCGTTTACTTCCATAAATATGATTTAGAGAAAAAACTAATGGTCTTTCGAAATATTGAACTATTAAACAGGCTTAAAAAAAAGTAATTCTACGTTATTTATTTTGAAAAAATAGTGACTTATCCCCCTTCTTACATCAAACAGCTATGCGTAAACGTCTTATGTATCATGCGATCTAATACTTTTGTCAGTATAGTTTTCTAAAACGTATTCGTTTGTAGCAACTGATTATCTACTTACGGACATTTTGTCTTCTTACTTTCTTGACCTATACGTGCAGTATTCGTGCTCTTTCCTTGCCAAGAAGCTACCTGTGGGCTGGTAAACTGCACGTATAGCACAAGCTTGGCACCAAATACTATTAATTTGAAATCACTAAGAGCCAAAAGTAAGTTCCTTATTTAGTATTATACTTGTGATTGATAGAAAATGTAGCAGCCTTTCGAAAGTTTTAAAGGACTGTATTGCTTCTTTATTAAAAAGTAATGCTTTTTTAAAAACAGACGTTTTAAGTCAAATATATGAGACAAGTCTTATGTATAAAGGGGGCAAGTCAAAAAGTTATTATTTAGTAAAAAGCGATAAAAAAAAGCATTATCAAGGGTTTTTACTGTGAATTTAGAAGTGGTTAGTCCATTAATTTATGAATTATTAGTCGAAAAAACAATAGTATTAATAATTAATTTAATTTTTTAAGTAATTGAATAATAGTTAATTGAGTTTTAAAAAGTGTTAAATGTATGTTTTTGATTAGGGTGAAAACGCGTATAGATAAAAAAAAGTGTAACTTTGCAATCAGAAATTTCAAGTGGTGACAGGGCTTGAGAAATTATATTTAATGAGAAAAACATGTTCTTTTTTTATCGGTTCAGCTTTATTAGTAGGAGGGGTGGTTTCAGGTTTTAAAAAGTATGAAATTAGTCTTCTGGAGCAATACAAAATTGTACCAACTACTGATCTTTCTTATGAGTTTCCTTTAGTAGGAGAGGCTCAAGAGGAAGGAAAATTAGCGATACCGTACGTAGGAAAGACCTATATGGGATTCAAGCAAGCACTAGGTGTTCGCGAATCATATGGATTATACAAGATTGTTAATTCATTCGGTTACATGGGAAAATATCAATTTGGTAAATCAGCTTTAAAGTCAATTGGTATTACAGACACAAAGATGTTCTTAGATGATCCAGTGTTACAAGAAAAAGCATTTGACGCTTTAGTAGCAAAGAATAAGTGGATTCTTAGAAAAGAGATTGAAAGATTTGAAGGAAAAAAGATTAATGGTATTACAGTTACCGAATCTGGAATTATTGCAGCAGCACACTTAGGAGGTGCAGGTTCAGTAAAGCGTTTTTTGAGAAGTGGTGGAGCAGATGGATTCAGTGATGGATACGGAACTTCAGTACGCTCTTATTTGAAGGCATTTAGTGGATATGATGTATCAGATGTTTATGCTGATAAAAATGCAGTAGTTACGCTATAGCAGCGAAAAAAGAATAGTAAAAAGCGATGTGTGAGAAATTATACATCGCTTTTTATTTGGATATTAAGAAAAAAGTAATTTACTTTGTTTTTTACAATTGAGGAAAATGAATTTAATTATAACAAATAATTGGTGGTGGATCAAACTTACGTCAAATATCGTGAGCGGTCCTTCCTATGTTGTGTTATAATCGAATAGAATAATATATAATTAGAAAAAGGCTTGTCATCACGACAAGCCTTTTTTTTGTTTAAAAAGTATCATTATGAAATATCAAGTAGATCAAAACGGATTTTATGGGAATTACGGTGGGGCTTTTATTCCCGAGGCACTTCAACCAATCATTGGACAGTTGCAAAGTGATTATTTGAAAATTATAAATCAAACAGATTTTCAAGAGGAAATGCAACAGTTACTAAGGGATTATGTAGGGCGTCCTACGCCGCTATATTATGCTAAGAATTTGTCTGATAAGTACAATACAAAAGTGTACTTAAAACGAGAAGATTTATGTCATACCGGTGCTCATAAAATCAATAATACAATAGGGCAAATCTTATTAGCTAAGCGTTTGGGCAAACGTAAGATTGTAGCAGAAACAGGAGCAGGACAACATGGTGTAGCTACTGCTACGGTATGTGCTTTGATGGGAATGGAGTGTATTGTATATATGGGGGCTTTGGATATCGAGAGACAATCACCAAATGTTGCGCGTATGAAAATGTTAGGTGCTGAGGTACGACCAGCTAGATCTGGTGCACAAACTTTGAAGGAAGCAGTAGATGAAGCTTTACTTTACTGGATTGAGAATCCTGATGATACTTTTTATCTGATAGGGTCTGCTGTAGGACCGCACCCATATCCTGATATGGTTAGTCGTTTTCAATCTGTTATTTCAGAAGAGATTAAAAAGCAGTTAAATGATATAGAAGGTAAAGAAACTCCTGACTATGTTGTCGCTTGTGTAGGGGGAGGGAGTAATGCAGTAGGTGCGTTCTATCATTTCTTAGAAGATGAATCAGTGAAGCTAGTTGTGGCTGAGGGTGGAGGTGTCAGTATTGAAGATTTGAAAACAGCAGCTACTTCTTTTGTTGGAAAAGATGGTATACTTCATGGAAGTAAGACTTTGTTTATGCAAGATGATACAGGTGAACCTCTAGAAGCATATTCTATTTCGGCTGGTTTGGATTATCCTGGGTTTGGTCCTCTTTATTCTCATATGAAAGAGCAAAATAGAGCTGAGTTTTTTGCAGTGATGGATGATGAAGCTATGCAGGCAGGATTAGATTTATGTAAGCAAGAGGGGATTATACCTGCAATTGAAAGTTCACATGCGTTAGCCGTTTTGAATAAAAAACAATTTAAACCAAGTGATGTTGTGGTAATCAATCTTTCAGGAAGAGGGGATAAGGATTTAGATAATTATAGAAACTATTTTGGTTTTTAGTTAAGACTATATTTGTATTAGAAAATATCGGAAGCAAAAGAATTGAGCTTAGAGGGGAGTAATAGGACTAATTTAGCTATTTAGTTTTGTTCTAAAATGTTAATTTATTTTAGTCTACAAATTGGTTAAAAGTTTTTTATTGCGTACTTTTGAACCTGTATATACAAAAAATCCGGAAAAATGTTTGAATTTCAACAGTATTTAGCTTTCATCATCGGTATGACTGTGATTACGATGGCATTTTGGCTTTTAATTTTCTTAGTTGGATTTGCCTCTTATTGGGCAGTCGGAGGAGCTCGCGAAGCTTTAAAAGAGAAAAAAGCTAATAGAGAATCATTGGAAGAAAGTCAAATGTAAGACTTTGATGAATTAAAAAGATAAAAGAGGTACAATCTAATTGTACCTCTTTTTTTTGAATCTAATTGAATGTAAAAGAAGCTAAAGATTATGTCTTTAGCTTCTTTATTGTTATAGTTTAAGGTTAGTTGGTTTTTTAGTTGTTGAATTAGATAGGAGGGAACTTACATCATTTCCATTTCGCTACTGTCACCATTACTGGTATTCGGTCTTTTGCCTTTTTGTCTATCGTTTTTGTTTTGATTAAATCGATAAGTGAATGACAGATTGATTTGTCTACCTCTCCATTGCATTTCACTATGTGAGAATGATTGAGCTAGGTTAGTCTCCATCTCTCTTTTTCTAGAGTTGAAAATATCACTGACGTTAAACGAAACAGTTGCTTTGTCTTTTAATATGTCTTTGCTTAAGGCTAAATTAGCTGATAGATTACCGATAACTTTTCCTTGTGCTTTATTATAAGGTGCTCGATACATACCATTCATTGTCCAATCAATTTTGTAAGGTAATGTAATTTTTGAGCTAATACGTGTAAACCAAGCAAAGGTATTGTTATCAAAATTCTGTGTATGGTTATCACCATTTAAATCTGTAAAGGTATAGTCTCCTCTAGTTTCTGTACGATAAAAGTTAAAGTTACCATTTATTCTCCACCATTTAAATGGTGTGTAATTCGCTGTAAGGTCTAAACCATATCTATATTCAGTTGATAAGTTGATTGGAGAGCTAACAGTGATCGGTGTACCGTCATCAGTCGTACCTGCTATTTGTCTAACAAATTCAAAGGTATCATCCGTTTGATTAAAGTAGGCTGAAGCTGATAAGGTAAGTCCTGTCCAACGTTGTGTAAACCCTAGGTCAAATGCACTTGTTTTGGCAGGGTCTAGGTTTGGGTTACCTTGAAAGTAGTTGATGTTACTTGTATAGTTAGAAAAAGGATTTAAGAAACGTCCTCTTGGTCTCATTATACGTTTGCTATAACTAACGGATAAGCTACTTGATTTCGTTATCTCATAGTTAATAAATGCACTAGGAAAGAAGTCGTTGTATTTTTTATTGTTGTAATCATTACTTCTTAATTGGTTAACGTCAATATTGCTATCTTCCCAACGCAATCCAACCATATAGTTTATGCGCTCAGTGATTTTGTTACCGTATTGAGCATAAAGTGCGTTTACATTTTCTTTGTACTCTAAAGTATTTGAAATGTTAGGATTATTTATCCATTGGTTGTTCAGTTGATTATAGAAGTCATAAGCATTGTTCGTTTTCTTGAAGTTTCCGAAATAGCCAGCTTCGAAGTGACCCGATTCACCAATTGGCAAGGTATAATCTACTTTGATTAATCCTTCTAAATAGTCATCTTTACTATTGTTTTTTTCGTAGCTGCTTGTATTAAGGTGATTATTTACATCATTGATATGTGCATCATCTGTACTTTTATCTTGGGAGATAGTTCCTTCAATGGTTAATATGTGATCTGGTTTTTTGAATTTCTTTTCAAATGAAGTTGTGTATTCAACACTATTTCTTGATGAGTTTCTCGATTCGAACCTATTTCTATCATAGATAAATTCTCTATCAGAATTATAGTATTGATAACTTACCGTATTGGGTGCATCACTAGTATTTCGTCTAGCATTAACACTATTGGACCAGGTAAAAGAAGGTGTGATATAATAATCAAGTCCGAATAACGCATTGTATCCTTGTCTGTATCGCTGGTTGTCTTTATACTCATCGATAAATTGGGTAGTGTTGCCAGCTTGATCGAAGTATTGGTTGTTGTTTCGGCTATATCCTTCTGTTTTACCGTCTCTATATCCTAATGTAGTGTAGAAGTTAAAGTTTTCACTTCTAAGATTAAAGTTTCCGCTGAGTTCGTAGTTTTTTGGTACACCTGCTGTTGCAGTGATGTTACCATTAATACCTGCGGCTTTACCTTTGTTTAAAACGATATTGATTATACCAGCTCCTCCTTCTGCTTCATAACGTGCAGATGGATTCGTTATGACTTCTACTTTGTCGATAGATTCAGCAGATAATATTCGCATAGCTTCTGCAATGTTACTAGCGAGTCCTGTAGGTTTTCCATCGATTAGGACTTTTACATTTTCATTTCCTCGAAGACTAACTGCTCCTTCACTATCCACAGAGATAGAGGGAACATTATCTAAAACATCACCAGCAGTTCCTCCTTTAACTAACATGTCTTGGCCGATGCTATATATTTTTTTATCGAGTTTAATGTCTACTTCTGACTTTTCGGCTACGATAACCACTCCTTCTAACATTTGTGTATCATCGTGTACTTTTTGAATACCAATATTGGTATCTTTTTGAACTTGTACATTGTGTAGTTCAATCGTTTTAAAGCCTAGGAACTCTATTTTTAAATAATAATTACCAGAAGGAACATCAAAGGAAAATTTTCCTTTTTCATTGGTCATACCACCTGAGATGATATTTTTGTTTTGTTCATTTTGAGCAAATATACTAGCAAATTCTAAAGGTTGGTTTGTGCTAGCTTCAATTACTGTTCCTGTAAGTGTAGATTTTTTAGAATTCTGCGCAAATGCTGTAAGACTGAATATACAGACGAACAGCACGAGCAGAAAGTTTTTTGTTTTTAGTTTTTCCATTATAGTCGTTAGTTTTACTTACTATTAGACTAGGAATTTGAACTAAAGTTTAATCGTTGATAAGTTAATGTAATGTTAATATTTTAACTACAGAATTTCATATATCTTTTCTGTAGGTCTTGCAATAACTGCTTTTGGGCCGTTAACTACAATAGGTCTTTCGATTAGTTTCGGATAATCGACCATCGCTTGAATAACTTGTTCGTCGCTTAGGGTTACATCTCCAAAAGTATCTTGCCATAAGCTATCTTTTGTTCGAACTAACTCAATTGGAGAATAGTCTAGCTTTTGCAGGATCTTTTTTACATCAGTCTCAGTAAGGTCAGCATCTAAATATTTTATAATTTTGTAAGCTACCCCTTGTTGCTCCATAAAAGCAATGCTTTCACGAGATTTGCTACAACGTGGATTGTGATAAATTGTAATCATAATTAGATAATTTTTTATCAAATATAGTACATTTTTTGAAATATGAAATATATTGAACAACTTTTGAGAAAAAACAATAACAAAAACTTATGGTGTTATTTACTTTTTTCTGTGTTTTTTTTCGGTATTATAGCTTTAAACGGCATAATGTTAAAGGTTTCGACGGTTTCTACTGCTGATGCTATAAAAATGAATATTGAAAAATATGGCAAAAACATTAATTTCTTAATGAATTTGTCGCCAATGGTGATTTTACTTGTGTTTTTGCTTGTTTGGGTACTGTTATGTCATAAACAGTCCATTTTAACATTAGTAACTAGTCGTTCTAGAGTTGATTGGAAACGTGTAGGGCATGGGTTTTTTCTGTGGTCCTTGGTTACTGTTTTTTTTATTGCAGTATCTATAGTTCTTTCACCAGAGAATTATGAATTTAGCTTTGATGCTAGTGCTTTCTTTCCTTTTTTGATCATTGCTATTTTGTTAATTCCTTTACAAACAACTTTTGAAGAATTGTTAATGCGTTCTTATTTAATGCAAGGGATTGGTTTAGCGAGTCGGAGTCGTTTTATAGCTTTATTTGTTACTTCTTTAGTTTTTGGGTTGATGCATTTAGCTAATCCTGAGGTTGAACAGTTAGGATATGGCATAATGATATTCTATATAGGTATGGGCTTTTTCTTCGGGATAATGACTTTAATGGACGATGGAGTAGAATTAGCAATAGGATTTCACGCTGCTAATAATTTATGGGGAGCATTATTAGTGACGTCAAATTGGACAGCATTTCAGACTAATTCATTATTTTTAGACGTTAGTAAAGATCCAGCCTTATCACTGTGGGAGATTATTATACAAATTGGCGTGGTTTTACCTCTGGTTTTGTATTATTTGGGAAAGAAGTACAGCTGGACAGATTGGCGTGGTCATTTATTTGGAAAAGTAAAGTAACATAAACTTATGATTAATTATATACACCCAGCCTTTAAATTAAATGGTTTATCGTTTAAATCTATAGAAGAATTACGTCATTATGCTCTGCATCTACAACAGAGTACTACTGAGGAATATTTAATTGATTTGGCGAGCTTAATACTCGAATGGTTTAATGAAGATGATTATGTTGTATTAACTACTTCGGGTACTACAGGACCCCCTAAAAAAATGCAGATGAAAAAGTCAGCTTTGGTAGCTTCGGCTAAAGCTACAGGGGCATTCTTTCAGGTTGGAGTAGGAGCTCATGCGCTTTTATGTATGTCTACTAAATTTGTAGGCGGTAAATTGATGTTGATTCGCTCTATTATCTTGGGTTGGCAGTTAGATGTGGTACGGCCAAGTAGCACACCGTTATCCAATAATAGTACTATTTATGATTTTGTTGCGATGGTTCCTTTGCAAGTACAGGGGTCCTTGGTAAGCTTTGAGAATGTTAAGCAGGTGATCATCGGAGGGGCTAAGGTGAGTGAATCTTTACGTAAAAAGTTGTTACCTTTGGCCACGAAGTTTTATGAGACCTATGGAATGACTGAGACTGTTACTCATATAGCTGCAAAAGCTATTACGGAGGATGTATTTCATCTTCTTCCTCATGCACAAGTTTCTACTGATAGTCGTGGATGTTTAGTTATTGATGTACCTCTTATAGCAAAGCAAAGCATTGTTACGAATGATTTGGTGAAACTTTTAGATCACAAAACATTTCAATGGTTAGGACGTATAGATAATGTAATAAATAGTGGGGGAGTTAAGCTGTATCCAGAGCAAATTGAAGAGAAGCTAACCCGTTTGATTCCTTATCGCTTTTTTATCGGCAGTAAAGAAGATGATTCTTTGGGAAATAAAGTGATTCTGGTGATTGAAAGTGAACCTTATCAATTGCCTGAGAATATATTTGAACAGCTTCATAAGTACGAAAGACCAAAAGAAGTGCAATTTGTATCGACATTTGTTGAAACGGCCTCTGGAAAGATTAAACGTAAAGAAAATATAAAGTAATTAAATTGAGAAATATGAAGAGAAGTAAGTTTAGTAAGTTAGTTTTTGGTATTTTGTTTGCCTGTGTATTGTCTATAGGAGGTAGTGCATCGGCTAAGAAGATTATTAACAATACTGATGTTACACAAACGATCACAACACAAATGTTGTCATCTATTTTGGAAGATAATCGTGAATTTTATAAGCAAGGTGTTGTTGCGGATTATATTCCTGAATTAGGGAAGATGGATCCAAAGGCTATTGCATTTTCGGTAGTCAAGCACAATGGGGAGGTTATTAACGTCGGAGATGTACAGAAACGATTTACTATTCAGAGTATATCTAAGACAGTCGCTTTAATGATTGCGGTACAAGAAAGAGGTGAAAAAGACGTACTTGATAAAATGGGGTATTACGGAACAAATATGCCTTTTAATCACTTTGCTAATTTGGAGACAACTGGTAAACCACTTAATCCAATGATGAATGCCGGGGCTATTTTAACGACAGGGTTAATTGAAGGAGAAGGTGATAAACCTTTACAGAAAATATTGGATATGATTCGTTATATCACAAAAGACAATTCGATTGAGTATAGTGAGAAAGTATACTTATCAGAGAAAGAAACAGGTCACCGCAATAGAGGAATGTTTTATTTAATGAAGAATAATGGACTTATTGAAGGGACAGAAGATAAACTAGATAATTATTTTAGACAGTGTTCTATTGAAGTCACAGCTGAGCATTTAGCTAAAATTGGTTACTTTTTTGCTAATCAGTGTGTGAGGTACGATGGAGATGATCGCTATAAGAGTAGTGAGATGTCTAAACTTATTCAATCCCAAATGTTGATTGCAGGAATGTATGACGGTAGTGGAGAGTACGCACGTAACGTTGGATTACCTAGTAAGTCAGGTGTTGGTGGCGGAATTATGGTGAGTGTGCCTGGTCGTATTGGAGTTGGTGCTTTCAGTGCTAGTCTTGATGCTAGTGGTAATTCCGTAGCAGGGTATCACATGATTCTTGATTTAGTTAATAAACTAGATTTAAACTTATTCAAATAGTGAAACGGTATATATATGAACAAAAAAAGCTTTATCATTCGATAAAGCTTTTTTTATTCTATAAAAATCAATGATTAGAATTGCTCTCTTCCTGAGAAGTGGAAAGCAGACTCAATAGCTGCATTCTCATCACTATCTGATCCGTGAACTGCATTCTCTCCGATTGATTTAGCGTATTTTTTACGGATAGTACCTTCAGCTGCTTCAGCTGGGTTTGTAGCTCCGATTAATGTTCTAAAATCTTCTACAGCGTTATCTTTCTCTAAGATAGCTGCTACGATTGGACCTCTTGACATAAATTCAACTAATTCACCGTAGAAAGGTCTTTCGCTGTGTACTTCATAGAATTTTTGTGCATCTCTTACTGTTAATTGAGTTAACTTCATAGATACGATTTTAAATCCTGCTTCAGTAATCATGTTGATGATTCCACCGATATTACCTGCTTCTACAGCATCAGGCTTAATCATTGTAAAAGTTCTGTTCGTTGCCATTATATTCAAATTTAATTTGTTGCAAAAATAGTCTTTAAATAGAAACTACAATTAGTATTGTAAAATTTATTTATAAAATATTTAGCATAGTCTAGCTTACTGGTATATCTAGTAAACGCTGTGCTAATTCAATCATCTCAGGTGTTCCTGTGTGTTTTTTTGGTTCGTCAGAAAGTTTAACAACGTCTGTCCAGTGTCCTCCCTCAGGTAGTGCTTGTCTCATTTTAATGACAATATTCATCGCCTTTAACCCTACATCATTTGTAAAGTCTGTTCCAATGCCAAAAGACATTCCTATCTTACCTTTGCAATGTTTAGCTATACGTTCTACTTTTTCAGGGTTTAATCCGTCAGAGAATATAATAGTCTTAGATAAAGGATCGATATTCATACTTTTGTAATGAGAGATTACTAAGTCTGCAAATTCTACTGGGTCTCCGCTATCATGTCTAACGCCATCAAATAATTTAGCAAACTTTCTGTCGAATTGTTCGAAAAAGACTTTACTTGTATAGGTATCTGTTAATGCAATGCCTAAATCACCTCTATAGGTATCTACCCAATGCTCTAATCCCATCGAATTAGCCATTTTAAAGCCATATTTAGCCGCGTGAAACATAAACCATTCATGGGCATGTGTACCGATTGGTTTTGTGTTATATTTCATCGCTAGGTGAACATTAGATGTTCCGATAAAAGAACCTTGTCCATATTTTTGTAGAGTCTCTACTACAATTTGGTGTACTGTGTATGAATGTCTTCTTCTAGTACCAAATTCCGCTATTGTAATGCCTAACTCTTTGTACTTTTCAATTTTTGTACGTGTATTGGCGATGATTTCTTCTTTTGTGTCTCGTTGATCTCCAGTCATTCGATAGTAGATTTCACAGATTAAGGACATCAAAGGTACTTCCCATAGAATTGTTCTGTACCAATATCCCTTAATACTCACCTGAAGCTCTTCGCCTTCTTGTTGGATATCTATCTCTGATGGATCGTAGTGATATCCTTGTAAGAAATCTAAATACGTTGGGTCCAAATAAGGACAGGTAGTACTTAAAAAGTTCTTTTCTTCTTTTGTTAGTTTAAGTTTTGCCATTTCATCTACGGCTGCTTGTAGGGCTTGGCCAAATCCTGGAGGATACTTGTGCTCACCGCGATTGATGAATATGTATGATGCTTTGGCAAAAGGGAATTGTTTAATAGCAGCGTACTGCATCGTAAACTTATAAAAGTCATTGTCTAATATAGACGGAATGATTTGATTCGTATTAACTGTTTCCATAGTTTTATATTAAAATATCACTTTCTAAGTCTGACTTTTCGATGTCAAATTGGAAGTGGAGTTTCTCCATCAATTCCATAACTAGTCGTTTATACCAATTTTCAGACTTAGGGTGTATATATATTTTTTCAATTAATGCATTGATATCTACATTTATTTTAATGCCTTCATGTATAGGTTTTCCTAAATGTGATACATCCGTGAGCACGCGTATTTCCTTTTCGTATTGAAAGCTTTTACGCTTGAATAGGAAAGGAAAGAAGTCATCGTTGAAAGGGATATACTCTTTCTTGTAATCAATATAATGAACTTCCCCAATATATTGATCTACTCTGTCTTCTGCAGCTAATGCTTCTTGTAGGCGTCCTACCGTTGATTGAATAGCTAGGCCTTCACTGTTTTTTGTAAAGATCTGCCACATGGCAAAGGATTCATATTCGTTGAGATGCCAACTGCTTATCATGATGTTCTTTCTTCGTTGTTTGTATTCATCTAAGAAAGCTGGATTGTCATGACTGATGCTTTTAATTTCTTCATAGGTAGGCTCGCTAAATGTTCCCTCATACTGATCTTCAAATTTGTCTGAACGAGCCATGAACATTTTGTTTGACAACAAGAGGTCTAAGAATTTAGACAAATCCATATACTTCCAAATTATGGTATTCGGATCTTCAGGTATGGTTAGCTTCTTGTTGTGTATATACATTTATTCTAGGGTTTGAAGAGAAACTAATTTAGCGTAGGTACCATTGTGTTGTAACAGTTCTTCATGTGTTCCTTGTTCTACAATTCTACCTTTTTGCATCACAACGATTAGATCTGCTTTTTGTATTGTTGATAAGCGGTGTGCGATGACCACAGAAGTTCTGTTTTTCATCATATTTTCTAATGCCACTTGTACGAGTTTCTCACTTTCTGTATCTAATGCTGAGGTAGCTTCATCTAGTATCATGATTGGAGGGTTTTTCAGTACAGCGCGTGCGATAGATAGACGTTGTTTTTGTCCTCCTGATAGCTTGTTTCCTGAATCACCAATATTTGTGTCGATTCCTTCTGGTAATTCGCTAACGAATTCATATGCATTAGCTACTTTAAGTGCTTCAATAATTTCTTCATCGCTAGCATCTTCTTTACCTAACTTTAGGTTGTTTTTAATGCTATCGTTAAACAAGATACTATCTTGGGTTACTAGACCTATCATATTGCGCAGGCTATGTATGTTTAGATCGCGTATATCTGCATCGTCTATTTTAATAGCTCCTTCGTTAATATCCCAAAAACGCGTTAGTAGATTGGCAATTGTACTTTTACCACTTCCTGATTGCCCTACTAAGGCTATTTGTTTCCCTTTAGCAATGGTAAGGGTAAAATCGTGTAATACATTATCATCTCCATATCTAAAAGTAATGTTGTCTATAGCGATTGCTTTTTCAAAACTTGTTTTATCGATAGCGTTTTCTTTGCTAGTGATTGGATTTTTTTCTTCTAATACCTCTAGTACGCGTTCTGCCGCTGCATATCCTCTTTTAAGTGAATAAGAGGCTTTTGACATGGCTTTTGCGGGTGTTAAGATGTTATAAGCCATTCCTATATAGGCGATAAATGAAGCTCCTGTTAGCGTGCCTTCTCCTAAAACTAAGTGTCCACCATAAACTAATAACACGGCAATGGTAACAATTCCTAAAAACTCACTTAGTGGTGATGAAAGGTTTTGCCTGTTTAATATTTTATTACTTAAGTCGTAGAATGTTTTTGTCGACTGTTGAAACTTGTTATTGAAGGCTTTTTCACCGTTGAAACTTTTGATCACTTTCAATCCAGAAAGTGATTCATCTATGATTGATAAAAAGTACCCTTGCTCTAAAGAAGCTTTTTGCGAACTTTTCTTTAGCGTTTTACCTACTTTTGAAATAATAATACCTGAGATAGGCACGAAGATAAATACGAAAATAGTCAGTTCCGTACTAATCATAAACATCGCGATGATTGTAAATAGAATAGTCAACGGTTCTCTTACTAATACTTCTAATATTGATAAGAAAGAGTGTTGTATTTCTAAAACGTCAGAGGTGATTCTGGAGATGATATCTCCTTTTCTCTTTTCAGAGAAGAAAGATAGTGGTAGGTCTACGGCTTTTTTAAACATGGCATTGCGCATATCTTTTAATACACCGTTGCGCAAGAATGTGATGAAATACATCGCCCAGTAGTTAAAAAGGTTTTTTAACAAGAACAAGCTAATGATAAATGCTGCCATAATCATTAGTGTGTTTTGAGCACCGTTTTCAGTTGAATGTTGGGTAATATAAAAAGACATATAGTTTTCCAGATAGTCTTTGATATGCCATATATCTGTATAGACAGGAGGTGTAGTAATCTTTTTTTCATCTCCAAACAAAATTGTCATCATAGGTATTAAGGCTACAAATGACAAGGCACTAAATAGTGCGTATAGGATATTAAAAAATATGTTTAAAAAAGCATATTTCTTATAAGGTATCGCAAAGCGAATGATCTTCTTAAAGTATTCGTTCATGTTTCATATTTGAGAAAAGCAAAAATAAAGAAAAAAGACTGGTATTGCTACCAGTCTTCTTATTTTATAATTAGTTCAATTGCATTTCTTTAATAATAGCTTGAATCTTTTGATCTAAGAGGTGTTCTGTGTCTTTAAACTTGTCTATACTTTCTAGTGGTTCGTTTACACTAAAATAGAACTTGATTTTAGGTTCTGTACCACTTGGACGAGCGGCAATCTTGGTTCCGTCTTCTAAGTAATAGATTAACACATTTGATTTAGGTACGCTAATTGAATCTACCTCTCCAGTAATTAGATTTTTCGCTTCACTACTTTGGTAGTCTTCTACACATACTACGCGTTGACCAATGATTTCTGTTAATGGGTTTTGACGTAAATTAATCATCATTTGTTTGATTTCTTCTGCTCCCGAAATTCCTTTTTTTACCAGTGAAATTAAGTGTTCTTTGTAAAAATGATGATCGATGTATAAATTGATGAGCTCTTTGTAGAAAGAACTTCCAGCAGCTTTAGCAATAGCGGCAATTTCACACACAAGTAGGGTAGAGGCTACTGCATCTTTATCGCGTACGGCGTCTCCAACCATGTACCCGAAACTCTCTTCACCACCACCGATGAATTTTTGATCTGCACAGTCATTGATGAATTTAGCAATCCATTTGAATCCTGTCAATCCTACTTTGCACTCTACGCCATAGCTTTCTGCTACGTCTAGCATCATTGGTGTCGATACGATGGTCGAGCCAACAAACTCATGTCCTTTGAATCCTTTTTTCTGTTTCCATTGTTCTAATAGGAAGGCAGTCATCATCACCATGGTTTGGTTTCCGTTTAGCAATTTGATTTTGCCATCTAAGTCACGAACACCAATACCGATACGGTCAGAATCAGGGTCAGTACCAATGACGATATCAGCATCTTTTTCGTCTGCTAATGCGATAGCCATCGTTAGTGCTTCAGGTTCTTCTGGGTTCGGTGATTTTACGGTAGGAAAGTCTCCGTTTGGCTCTTCCTGTTCTTTTACGATATATACATTTTTATATCCAGCTGCTTCTAATGTTTTAGGGATTAGCTTGATAGATGTACCGTGTAGAGAAGTGTATGCTATTTTTAGACCGTCCTTTACATTTTGAGGGATGTTGAAGCTAGCATTTTCTATCGTTGACTGAATGAATGCCTGATCAAGTTCTTCTCCTACGAAAGTAAGGATAGCATCATTACCGTCAAAATTAATCTGATCGTACGTCAATTTGTTAATTTCGTCAATAACTGCGCCATCGTTTGGAGGTACGATTTGTCCCCCATCTTGCCAGTATACTTTGTACCCATTGTATTCAGGGGGATTGTGTGATGCTGTTAATACAATACCTGCATTACAACCATAGTGTCTTACAGCAAAAGAAAGTTCTGGAGTAGGTCTCATTTCAGAGAATAAGTAAACTTTAATTCCATTGGCTGTAAATACATCAGCTACTACTCTAGCTAATTCTTGACTATTGTGACGACAGTCATAGTTGATAGCTACTTTCCACTCTTGGTTTGGGAAAGACGTTTTGATGTAGTTTGCTAATCCTTGCGTGTTCTTTCCTAAGGTATATTTGTTGATACGGTTAGTTCCTGTTCCCATAATTCCGCGCATACCACCAGTACCAAACTCTAGGTTTTTGTAGAAGCTATCCTTTAATTGGTTTGGATCGCTTTCAATTAGTTTTTTTACAGTTGCCTGTGTTTCTGAGTCAAAAGGAGCTTTTAGCCATTGCTCCGCTTTTTCTAAGATTTCTTTTTCTATTTGCATAATAGTATTGTTTTTGATTAAAAACCACTCTTTTGAGTGATTTTATATCTATTAACAGATGTTTTATTCTTTAATATCATTTCTCCTAAAAACCCAGCGAGGAACAGTTGAGTTCCTATAATCATTGTGGTTAGTGAAATGTAAAACCAAGGATCCTGTGTTACTAATATAGCAGGTTCACCTAGGTATAGTTTATACAGTTTTCGCACGCCTATAATGGCCGCTGCTACAAAGCCTATTCCAAACATTAATACGCCATTAGCGCCAAAAAAATGCATAGGACGTTTACCAAATTTAGATAAAAACCAGATGGTAATCAAGTCTAAAAAGCCATTGATAAAACGGCTCATGCCGAATTTGGTTGTTCCGTATTTTCTGGCTTGATGCTGTACAACTTTCTCACCTATTTTCGTATAACCTTCATTTTTTGCTAATACAGGGATATATCGGTGCATTTCCCCTGAAACTTCTATGTTTTTTACCACTTCATTTGCATAGGCTTTCAATCCACAATTGAAATCGTTTAAATGAACACCTGAAGTTTTTCGCGCAGCCCAGTTGAATAATTTTGAAGGAATGTTTTTGGCAATGACAGAATCATAACGCTTTTTTTTCCATCCCGAAACTAAGTGATATCCCTCTTGGGTAATCATTTGGTATAATTCAGGTATTTCATCAGGACTGTCTTGTAGGTCTGCGTCCATCGTGATGACAACATCGCCAATCGCTTGAGCAAATCCTGCATGTAGGGCTTGTGACTTGCCAAAGTTACGTTGAAATCGTATTCCCTTTACATGAGAATCGTCATTTGATAATTGATAAATTATTTTCCACGACTCATCTGTACTTCCATCGTCGATAAAAAGTATTTCATAAGAAAACTTGTTTTCTTCCATGACTCTCGTGATCCACTGATATAATTCGGGCAGTGATTCTGCTTCATTGAGTAGTGGTATGACAATGGATAGATTCATAATATAGAAAATACTAGTTAGTTAATTATTGTTGGGTTTCTTCTTTTTGAGCAGGCTCTGCTGGAAGTGGCTGTATGAATTCGGATTTGTTTTTAAATATCGCCGCTAGTAGTAACCCAATAACAGAGTTTCTCAAAATACTTCCAGCCCATAAAAACAACATAGAACGCAGTGTGAATTGGTCTAAATCTTTTGCCTTTGCTATTTGATCGTTGATTTGATCTTGTTCGAGTCCAGAATTATTTAGTGTATCCATCAACATATCCATCATGATGTTGTGTACTGTATCTTTAGCTGATGAGTCTACAAGGTTGAATAGGATATAGTAAACGATATAGTTTACAGTTACTCCAATTGCAGTAGCAATTAAAAAGGGGGTAAAGGCTTCTCTGAAGGTTACATAACCACCTGCTTTTCTACGCGCAATATAAATAGTGATTACGCCAATGATAACAATAAACGCGATGTTGAACATACCAATAAACTTATTGGTAAATAAGGTTACATCGGAATAGAATAAACCTAAATTGAATATTGTGTAATAAATGGCTAAAAGAATACCAAAGTTTATTCCTACGCGGTTTGTATTGGTTTGCATGGCTTGTTTTGAATGTTATAAGACACAAATATACTAAAATACCTTTTGTCTATGTTAGGAAAAAGGTCCTAGATCAATGATTAATGATTATTGTGGAATTTAGTGAGCTTAATGTTATTAATTCGAAATTCGATTTAGTCTTTGCGTTGTGTTTGATGTTTAGTCGGTTTGACAGGATTGTATTTGCTTATTTCCTCGCAAAGTTGAGCCATAAGTGCAGTATACGTGCACAATACGAGCCCAGGAGCATTCTCTTGGCAAGAAAAGGTCACGAAAACTGCACGTATTCTGCACCTATCTCTGAATAAAGGACTTCGATGAGATTGTTTGATATCGACGGTTTGAAAATTGTTGTTTTGGTATAAATTCTTCCACTTTATAAACATTTTTTTCAGGTAAAAACCATTTTACTGAGGTGAGCTTGGGTGTAATAAAATGTTGCTTCACAATGCTAAAGTTGATGTTGTATATTTGTGTTAAGGTGATGAATATTAACTTAATAAATGTAAAAAATAGGAGAAGCAATAAACGGAATGATGGGTGGTGTACTCGGGAAAGTAGGGCCTGTCGTAGGTATTCGATGGAGGGATAAATATTATTGGCGATCGAGACCTTCAAAGAGCAAAAAAGAGGCCACAGAGAAGCAATTGCGTCAGCGAGCTAAACTGGCGTTAGTTTCGTCTTTTTTATCGGATGTACGCTTATTTATCAATGCGCATATACCAAAAGTAAAAGGCAACCGTGGAATGATTAATGGAACAGAGCAAGTATCTTCCTATTTACTCAAGAATGGCGTTGGCTTTGAAGGTGAAAAAGCTTATTTGTGTATGGATGCTGTGACGATGTCTATCGGTGTGCTTCCCGTAGTTCATTTTTTTAAATTAGAGGTGATTAAGGGGAAGTGCCTTGTGCTGGAATGGGAAGATAGTAGTTATAATAGTATGACTTCACCAGACGACTTCTTGAGTGTGATTATTTTTCACAGTGAGATGGAGATGATGTTTATGGATTTGAATGTTGGACAACGCTCATCTGCCAAAGCGGTAGTAGACTTACCCAAAGAGTGGGGAGTGGGTGATTTACACCTTTGGACGGTGTGGAATAATAAGGAGGAGACGTTAAATAGTACGAGTATTTATCATCGAGGATTGTCAATGGAGTTGGAGCATGTCTAACAGATAGTTATAGTTTTTGGTAGTGTATGTATAGCGTACTTTGACGAAAGGTTGTATAAGTAAAGCCTCTTTTTAAATAGTAGAAAAGAGGCTTTGTTCTATTAAACTAGTTGACAGGGCTTAGTCCAGTCATTTTTTTAAGTGTATGGAAAAATTCGTTTTTCATGGTAGGTGTCATATTTTTAACTCTAGCTTGTCCGTGGTCTTTGCCTGCTAGGACGAATGATTTAGCGTTTACTTTTTTTGTTGGGATCACCATAGATGCGCTCCAGGTATCCGTTTCACCATAGACATAAATCATGTTGTTTGCTTGAGTGTCAAGCCAGTTTCTTACCTTTTTTAATAAGGTGTCGTCGAAGTTGTCTAGAGAAGTACCTGAGGGCATGAAGGTAGCGAGTGGATTTTCGGTGAAGCTGATATAATCTTTAAAAGGTTCGATATCGTATCCGTAGTAGCCATATTGCATTCCTGCTTGATAGTAGTGAGATTCGTATTTTCGAATTAATTTATCACTAAAGAAATCAATATTACTTATCTGTAACAGATTGTCAGTTAGTTCTTCGATGTTTGAAATATCTGGGAAGCTTTCACAAGAGTGACCAGATTGCCAAAAAGCAAAACTGTATTCAAGGACTGCATATTCAAAGGCTTTTTCTAAGGATCCTAAATATTCAAAGGTTAAGCCTGCACCTTTAGCGTACCATTTTAATTTTGGTAAGATAGTAGCTTTGTTTTTCAATAGGGCTATTTGTGTCGCGTAGATTTGATCTCTACATGCTTTGTCCCCCACTTGGTTAAGAAACTCGTAGATACGAGGTTCTTCCAAAGAATGATTAAATGGAGCTACATAAGGAATAGATACGTCTACATCATTTGGGTAGAAGTATCGATAGTAGATTGTCGTCTGTCCCCCTTTGCTGATACCAGTACTGATCCATTTACCTTTGTATAGCTCTTTAAACAATTGATTGATTTTGTGAAGATCAGCAGCCGCTTGTTCGATGGTTAAGTATTTCCATGGTTTACCTTCAGGGATAGACTCTCCGAAGTATCGATGTTCGATATTTAGGTAGTTACTCTGTAGATAGTTGACCATTTCACTTGCGCGTACATATAGATCATAACCATTAGTTTCCATGATTGTAGGTTGTTCAAAATCCCGGTGGTAAAAGTGCACTTTTTGGTAAAAATAGCCTTTAGAAGAATCTTGGTGATCGACTTGTTGGCGTATCTTTAATTCATAGAGTAAGTAGTTGTCGTCTTTTGATTCGAGTTGTTTGAAGGTTACGTCTTTAAGATTGTAAAGTGCTTGTTCGACCGCTTTCTGATCAGGGTGAGCAAAAGCAATAGTAGCAATAAACAAAAAGATAAATAAGGTAAGTTTTTTAAACATAAGTTAATGTGTTTTTTTGGTTTATTGTTTTCAAAGATAGAATTGTTTGGCAATTGTAGAAGTATATGTGTAGAAAAAGTTATCATACGCAGAAGTGAAAAGCTAAGTGTTAGTCACACAAGAACTGGACAGGAATAAAAGCGCAAAAAATGGTTTATTCGTAGATTGAAATAAAGTATAAATAGTTGTTTGATAATTCAATATTAGTTGTAAATTTGCAACCTGAATAAAAAAATAATTTTTTACAAACGGCTATAATACGTTTATATCTTTCTTGAGAAACAGGAAGCCGCAAAATAGTAGATAGCTCAAATTTTAAAACAGATTTATCATGAAAAAAGGTATTCACCCAGAAAATTACAGATTAGTAGCGTTTAAAGATATGTCTAATGATGACGTATTCATCACAAAATCAACAGTTGACACAAAAGAAACAATTGAAGTTGATGGAGTAGAATACCCAGTGTTTAAAATGGAGATTTCTCGTACATCTCACCCATTCTACACAGGTAAATCTAAACTTATCGATACAGCAGGACGTATTGATAAATTCAAAACGAAATATGCTAAATTCAAAAAATAATTTGAGTTTATCTTTATATCTATTGTACTAACAATAGGATATTACAATAAAACAAACAGTAATAAGTTTTCGGACTTGTTACTGTTTTTTTTGCTCTAAACTCAAGATGATGTTTTTGAGTATATTACAGTTAAAATACTGTTTTGATTCATTTGTGTAATAATTTATGTGTTTTATTTATACTTATTTAAGTGATAAAAGGTGTATATATGGTAAAATTAACGCTATTTAAGTATAGTGTTAGTGTGTTTTGTATTTTTGTTAAGTTAAAATTAATGATTGATAATTGTCTTCGTAAAATAAATTAATAGAAATTATTAAGTTAAGGTGTCTGAAAAGACACCTTTTTTTGTATTTATATGTTTTGTAACGAAGATAACACCACCACTCAGTAGTTTTCAGAATAGCTTTATTGGTGACGTAATAACATATCGAATATATTATCGCATATTTTGGGACAGTTTAGTTAACTTTGAAACAATTTAAGCAATTGAAGATTATGAATTATATATTATTTGATGGAGACGTAAGAGGAGCTCTTTTACCTTTTACGTATACGCGTCCGGTAGCGGATATTCGTGTAGGGATTTTAACAATCCGTGAAAAGTGGGAGAAGTATTTAGGTTATACTACAACTACGATCACTGAGGATTATCTAGCGGATAAGTACCCAATGGTGGAGGTTGAAAATAACGTAATGATTAATGCTGCGTATTTACCGACTGAAGCATTGGCAGACATGGTAAGAACCTTACAACCTAAACAAGCAATTGTAATTGATGAGGATATTTTAGCATTTTATACGGAGTCTTCTCAGGAAGATGTGGATTTTGATGAGTATGAGATACTTTCATTTGAGGCAGATACCTGCATAAAAATAGAACACAAGTGGGATATTTTTATGAAGAATGACCAAGCATTAAGACAGGACTTTGAACTATTAACTCAAGATAGAGAGTCTGAGGTTATACCTGAATCAGTGAATGTTATTGCTCCGGAGAATGTATTTATAGAGGAGGGAGCTAAGCTTGCTTTTGTAACCTTAAATGCTTCGACTGGACCTATTTATATTGGGAAGAATACTGAAATCATGGAAGGCTCTATTATTCGTGGACCTTTTGCTTTGTGTGAAGGTGCTCAAGTAAAATTGGGTGCAAAGATTTATGGTGCTACTACTGTAGGACCAGAGTGTAGAGTAGGAGGAGAAGTAAGTAATTCAGTTATGTTTGGTTACTCAAATAAAGGGCATGATGGTTTCTTAGGGAATGCTGTACTTGGAGAGTGGTGTAATTTAGGAGCAGATACGAATAATTCAAATTTGAAGAATAACTATGCTTCTGTTAAAGTGTGGAATATCGAAGAAGAAGCCTATGATAAGACAGGGTTGCAGTTTTGTGGACTATTAATGGGAGATCACAGTAAGAGTGGTATTAATACTATGTTTAATACAGGGACAGTAGTAGGTGTGTCTAGTAGTGTTTTTGGAGGTGGTTTTCCTCATACTTTTATTCCTAGCTTTACTTGGGGAGGTGTTGAGAATAGCGAAGTTTACCACGTAAATAAAGCTATGGAAACAATGCGTGTGGTAATGGCTCGTAGACATGTTGAGTTTACCGAAACTGATCAGGCTATCATTAGTCATCTATTCGAACAAGAGCAAATCAATCGATTTGAGCATCATTTGAAAAAATAAGTAATATCTATAATAAAATAGGAAAGGCTGCTATTATAGCGGCCTTTTTTAGTAATAGGATACAGGTCTAGGCCTGTCGTAATTGAAATTAGGTAGATCTAGATTGTATTGTCTTGAATTTGCATAGAATATTGGTCTGTTACCCGAGTCTGGCATTGTAGGGTAATATACTAAGGAAAGGGCAATACGACTAAATACTAAATAGTCATTATAAGCTACTAGTCCAAGACTAATGCGAGAGTATAGTTTGGAGTCTAAAAAAGCCTGTTTTTCATATCCCATAAATGCACCTTCAATATTAATAAATGGGTTTACACGAAACCCTTTCCATTCATAAGGAGCATAGGATTGCCATTGATATCCTAATGAAAGACGTCTTGTTCCTTTAATTTTAGAAGCTCCAATTCCTTGTATTACAGGTTCTAATCTTAGTTTGTCTTCTTGGTGATCAATGCGATTGTATCCCATAACAAATTGTGGAACTAGAAAGTGTCTAAACTTCCACTTACCCATCAAAAATAATTTGGTGAAATAAGTACCATCAATACGTAAAGCTCCTTGTTCACTTTGACCAGCATAAAAATAACTTCCCCATTCTACGTTGGTGGCAAAATACCCCCAATTGGTATAGCCTCCTATGGAAAACTTAGCTCCGAAGTAGGATTTTTGTTTGCCGTTTTGTTGCTTCATTCCTGCAGTAAGTGCCATTACTTTACCTACCTGTACGTCTTCAATACGGTCATAACTAAAGATGTAACGATCTTGAATATAGTTGATTGAACTTAAGCTAACGGCTGCTAGGTACGTCTTTTTGTTTTTGTAAAAATCATAAGGGTCGTATTCAGCGCTGGGCTTTTCATTAAATCGCTGATCGATATAGCGTGCTGCAATTCTAAAGTTGGTAATCACAGGTTTGTTTTTATAACTCTTGAATAGTGGAATTGAATATCCTGCCCAATAATCAAGTGTATTGGACTTTACTCCTTCATAGCTGTATTTCATGTCTATGTTTGGAATCGAATCTTTGATAAAGGTTTGAGAGAAGCTAAATCCACCTGCCCATTTTGCATAGGGAGAGTAAAATGGACGATCGATAGCAGCTACTTTTATATAGTTGTTGTTTAGATCAGAGTTGTATAGTAGATTAGCCCTAACAAAGGTGTTCTGTATATTATTAATTCTATAATTAAAGTAATAAGCTTCTCTACCTTCGTTATAACGCGTTTTGTATTGAACGGTTAAATCATGTCCTAATCCTGCAAAATTTCGATCTGTTAGCTTCATACGGGCACTTGAGGTAGATAGTGATCCAGAAGGGTAAATACTCCATGAATCGAGCTCTCTAACCACAACGTCTACCGTATCAACAGAACTAGTCGGTATCGGGTAAATGGTCACTGCTCTGACAAATCGTTGGGTACGCAATAAACGTTCACTCTCTTTCACTTTTAGAGAGTCCATTCGCTCTCCCTTTTTGAACATTAAGAAGTTTTTGACCGTAAACTTTTTGGTTTTTAGATGCATTTTATTGCCAAAACGTTCTAATGTTTTTGTTGGTTTTCTTAGGGTATCAGTAGTAGAATATCCAAAAGGGTCTAGTGTAACTATCTTGATATTGCGGATTACTTTGCCTTGTCCTAATTCTAAGTGCTGATTGTTTTTTACTTCAGGTGCTTTCTTGGTTAGTTTCTTATTGTTTTTATAGATTAATTTATTGATTAATCGACCAATTTTTGTTTGTTTATTTTTATTTTCAAAGTTGGAAAACAACCGTGTACTATCGCGCTCTATTTTTTGCTCAGTCTGTTCTTGCTCGACTTCCATTGATATTTTTACAATACTGTCTTTCACACTAGTATTAGTCTGTTGTGCCACACAGGGTAGCAAAAAGAACATTACAAGGGATAGATAGTAAAGCTGGCGCATAAGGTTATAATCAAATAGTGAATGGTTAAGTAGTTAAATTTAGGTGTTTATTTCTAAATCTTTGATATAATCTTCATATTCATAGTAAAATAATTCAAACTGTGTCATATGATTAGCAAAAAAATCAAAGATTTGAGGCCAACTATTTTTATTGTTAATGGAAACTCCTGTTAATTCAACCCAAATACGGCTAATTAATTTACCATTCTCTAAGTAATATTCACGTTCAAATATTGCTTCGGGTAAATGTTCTTCTAGAAGAATAGTTTTCAGTGACTCTATCTTTTCAAAGTATATCTTGCGTTTTTCATCATCTTTACATTCGATATCCAACAATACCTGTGCTTTTTTATTGTCACAATAAAACTTAAATGCAAAATCTTTTATTTTAGTATTGTGCAATAACCATTTACGTGGATATTCTTGAGCAAAAGTTATCCAAAACTCTCTTTTTATTCTTTGCGCTTCTTCTTTACTAAACATATAGGTAAAAATTGTATTTTTAGGTATTCAACTTTAGTTAGAGCAAACTTATGACTTTTGATTCTTTTTTGCATAAAATAGATACAATTAAAACAATTATTCCACAAGGTGTAGATGCTCAAGCATTAATGGTGCCTACTCAGCGCAGACCTTATCTATATGTTGAAGATTTTTTGGAGTATCACCCCAAGCGTTCTGCTGTGATGATGTTGTTGTATCCTCATGCAGGTGAAGTGTGCTTGCTATTGATAGAGCGGGCTTCCTATAAAGGGGTACATTCTGGTCAAGTTGCTTTTCCTGGTGGTAAATACGAAGAA
The DNA here is from genome assembly GCF_009711055.1 of Myroides pelagicus. Lineage (GTDB taxonomy): Bacteria > Bacteroidota > Bacteroidia > Flavobacteriales > Flavobacteriaceae > Flavobacterium > Flavobacterium pelagicum. The sequence continues at coordinate 10,363 of NZ_WMJY01000015.1, read as the reverse complement.
AGTGACCGCAATTTGGAACACACTGCTCTACGGGAGACCTATGAAGAAGTCGGTATTTGTAGTCGAGATATACAAGTCATTAAGCCTTTTACTTCTGTATATGTGCCACCAAGTAATTTTATTGTTCAGCCTTACTTAGGTATTATTCACCATACCCCAGAGCTTATTTTATCTCATAATGAGGTTGCTAACGTTATAGCTTTGCCAATTAATAAGCTATTTGATGATCAGCTAATCCAACAAGTAACAATGACTACTAGTTATGCTAATCAGATAGCTGTGCCTGTTTATTTGTATCAAGGTTATACGATTTGGGGAGCGACAGCGATGATGATAAGTGAACTAAAGGAGTCTTTGAAACAGATTCTTTAATATTATAGCTTACTTTTAAGAGAACTTAGTGTTTTTTATTACTAATTAAGTGGTAAATTTGTCACTTGCTTTAATGTGAGGATATTATGGGATTATTCAAAAAGAATTCATTTGGACATATTCTGTTCATAAAAAGATGGATTATTAGGCTATTTGGTTTTGCTACTCATCAACGATTTAGAGGTTTTAACGATTTGCAAATAGAAGGATCAGAGGTTTTACGCAGTTTACCAGATAGACACGTATTGTTTATATCAAATCACCAAACCTACTTTGCTGATGTCGTAGCGATGTTTCACGTTTTCAATGCTAGTTTGAAAGGAAGAGAGGATACGATAAAAAATATCATGTATATCTGGAAGCCGAAGCTAAACATCTACTATGTGGCTGCTTCTGAAACTATGAAATCTGGGTTATTACCTAGAATTATGGCTTATGTTGGAGCTATTACTGTAGATCGTACTTGGAGAAGTAAAGGAGTAGAGCTAAAAGAAAGACGTGAGGTAAATCAAGATCAAGTCGAAAATATAAAAGTAGCACTAGACGATGGTTGGGTAATTACTTTTCCTCAAGGAACTACTAAATCTTTTAAACCAATACGCAAAGGAACGGCGCATATTATTAAAAATTATAAGCCAATTGTTGTTCCAATTGTTATTGATGGGTTTAGACGTTCTTTTGATAAAAAAGGACTCCACTTGAAGAAAAAAGGTATTCTTCAATCGATGGTTATTAAAGAACCGCTAGAGATTGATTATGAAAGTGATTCAATTGAGACTATTGTTGAAAAAATTGAAATGGCAATTGAGCAGCATCCTTCTTTTCTAAAGGTTATACCTGAGGAGTTTGTAGAAGAAGAAAAAGTGTTAAACGAGCAAAGAAGGTATAGTTATACACCTAAAAAGGATGAGCGATAGCCCATCCTTTTCTTTTTACATATTTATAACGTATCGCATAAATTCCTCTACTTTTTTGGAGTCGTAATCAACCCCGCCGACAATCCGCTGAACCATATTTCCTTTTTTGTCGAAGATCAGTGTCGTCGGTACAGCATTACCTAGATAGTTAGGTGATACCGAACTGACAGGAATATAGACAGGAAGTTTGTATTTTTTCTTATCCATAAAGCGTTGTGCTTTGTCGTGATCTCCATCGACATCTACCATCACAAAGACGATATCTTCACCTTTGAGTTTGTTTTTTAATGCTTCAATTGAAGGCATTTCTTTGATACAAGGAGGGCACCAAGTAGCCCAAAAGTTGACAAAAACAGCTTTGCCTTGTAAAGCGCTCATCTTTATTTTGTTTCCATTTGCATCTTGAACAGTGAAGTCTGTTGTAGTGGTGTTTAGGACTGGAGGATTTTGCTGCGTAGTATGGGCAAAAATTGTTGTTGGCACTAAAACTGTCAAGATAAGTGTACAGTTTAAGAGTAATTGTTTTATTGTGTTTTTCATTTTAAAATCTTTAGAAGTGTTTTGTAATTGTTATTTTTTATTTAAGTTGTTTTAGAATAACTAATTATCACAATCTAAAGTTTTGTAACCGTTTAAATATTGGGATACTTTGATATATATATTTTTGGTTAGCCTTGAAGGCTATTGAGATATTCTTGGAAAGTAAGGTGCTATAAAAAGTGTGTTTATCGATAATAGGCAAAGCGATAGTTAACTTTGCTGATTTAGTTTTATTTTTTGTTAGCTGATTGTTTAGCTGATCAGCAGAGATATTTAGACAAGGTAATTGATTGGCAAAAGACTCTTTGTTTGGTTTGTGTTTTATTGGTTTGTGTCCAATCGTATCTTCTGTAGTTGTTGAGCTTAAGAATGATTGAATCGTTGTTTGTACGGTACAGGAAGAAGTTATCGCCCCTAGTATTAAGAGAATGCAATAGAATGCCTGTGCACTACGACTAGTTTTATATTTTGTAACCAAATTTGCCATTAATCACAAACATAGCTTTTTTTGTATAGCAAACAATGGTTGTTTGTAATATTTTAGCAAGTCCAGTTTGTCATTATAAAGCGAGTAGTAGAATTAAAGAATATTAGTGAATAGTTATTCTTCGTATTAACAGTAACGACTTATTTGAATGGTTTTGATATAAAAAGTGATTGATTGGTTTGATTTGTAAAGTGTTGTTTTTCAATTGTTAATATTTTTTTACTTAATGTCTTTTAGTGACAATTACTAATTTTAAATGTTAATTTTTTTGGTTTAACTGTTTGTTTAATAGTATATTTACCAGCGTTAAAGTTTAGGTTATTAATAATTAGTTTTTAATAGTAGTGTAAATTTTTCAAATTTGTAAAACCAATTAAATTAAACTAATTATGAGAAAAGTGTTTTTTTTAGCAGCTACTCTTGTGAGTGCTGTCTTCTTTCAAAGTTGTAAATCCGATGACAATTTTGTGATGCCTCCATCGGCAGAGGTTACTATGGTGAACTTGTATACCAATACTAATGTTGTAAACTACGCAGTAGATGACCGTCTAGTTCAAACATTAAAAGTAGGTAATGTGTTTGAGTATAAGGATTATATGAGAACTCGTGTGCTTCCTGGTGAGCGTAATATTCAAGCTCGCGAACTACAAGGGAAAATAGCAGAGTATAAGACTCCAATTGAAGTGAATAAGTATTATTCGACATATTTAGGGGGGACTTTTACTAAGCCAGTGTATTTTGTCACTCAAGATATGATCGCAGAACAAGATAAAGCAGCTTTAGAGAACAAGAGTGGTATCCGCTTCTTTAACGTATCGAGTGATGATACTGCTGTCACTCTTCAAATAGATGAGGATATCGTTTTGGATCGTTTTAAAGATAGAGTGACAGATACTCAAGAATCTGTAGCTTTAAACCAACAGTATGATTTAATCGAGACCAAAACTTATAAGTTTACCGTATTAGGTCCTGATCAAGAAATTTTAGCCGTTAGTAAAGAAAACACAACGTTTAAAAAAGGAATCGTATATACAATTGTTTTTTACGGAAACAAGGATAACGCTGCAAAACCAAATGCTATTGGAGTTATCGGTAACAAACTGAATTAAACAATACAGAATAAAGTAATTATACAAGGAGTAGTTTTGACTACTCCTTTTTTTATATCTATGAGTGATTAGGTTGTGTTGAGGTTATGTATTGGTTTTTTAGCCTGTTGTTGTTTGCGAGGGATATATTGAGGTAGTGCAAAGGATATGGTCGGGATTTTTTTGTACAAAATATCCCGACCATATCCCGATCACCTCCTGACCATATCCCGATCATGCAAAAGGAGGTAGTAAAAAAAATGGTATAGATATCTAGTTGTAAAATAGGGTATTTAGCAATTGAAAAGTAAAGTGGAATAATAAGGAATAGTTTTACTAAGCATGCGAAAGAGTTCTTTCTTAGTAGTGAATTAGAGATAAATATTCTAAAAACAAACTTTTAGTTTTATTATATATTAAAAGTTAATATTTAGGTTTTTTTATCTTTTTAGTTGTGTTTTTTTATATTTTGATTATTCTTTTTAACGGAATGGTTATGGTTAGTGTTTTCGTAAAATGAGTGTTTTGGAATATGTAGTATCACTTTTTGTGACTTTTTATTTCCTGCTTGTCCTAATAATAGCCAAGGAAAAAAGGTATTGTAAAAATGTTTAGTAGATATATAATATGATTTTTATCATATTTCAGTTTTATTCGTAGACAAAACTAGACGCTAAAAGGTTTTTTTAGTTACAAAAAATGAGATTTTTGATGTTAAAATATTAGTTTTTAGTCTTTGTAGTTCTTATTATTTAAGAAATAAAATTGTTTATTATTATATTTTTATTAAATATTTGGTTGAAAATCTGTTTTGAAAGTGTTTTTGTGGTTTTGTTTAAAAGTGCGATTTAACTCTTAAAATATGGTATAAAACTAAATATAAGTAATAATTTTGCAATGTTTTAGAAAAAAATGAGAATTTGAGAATTTCTTGTTTATTGTCCCCACAAGATAAGGCACCACTACTGACAGCGATAAGCTGGTTTTGTTACGTGATTTTAATTGCGGTGGGATAGTATGCTTCTATGGCTTGGAATTAGCATTTATCAAACAAACATGACAGATACCCCAAAAACACAAAAACTGATTAGTATACAGTTTTCTTTTAATACGATATTATATTTAGTAGGACTGATATCAATGGTTCAACTGGTGGCTCATTACTTTAGTTCCCCGGTGAATATCGTTTATATCGCATTGCCTATTTTTTATATGTATATCAAGCAGTCTAAACAGACTCAGGTTAGCGTTAAGGAATTTCTTTTTCATGTATTAGGTAGTGTCGTTATTATAGTAGAGCAATTTTTCTTAGAGGATATGGCGTTTTGTCTGTTTGAGATTGCTTATGTATTAATCTACACTTCGTTTATCTTTTCGATCATTAAGAAAAGCGATTATGCAAAGACAGGGGATATTCGTTTTAACTTTTTAACGGTTTATACATTCTTTCTTGGTTTAAATGCACTAATTAAGCTTGTATATGTATTCACGGAGATTTATCGTTTTAAACTTTATTTCAAAGAGTCATTTATCTTGATAGGTATTTCTTTTTTTGCTTTAGTCTTGTGCTTTATTACACTTTATTTAGAGAATGCTTTGTCTAGATTAAGTTTGCAAATCGAGTCGGAAGAATCTATAGCATCAGCGTTAAATGCTAGAAATTTGATATCAACCAATTGTATACTTATAGATACTTACTTTGAGTATTCAACAGATTATCTATTACCGAGTTTTTCTTTGGAACAATTGGCACAACATTTGGAAAAAGACAGGAACGAAGTTTCAGAGATTTTAAATAAAGAAATGAATACGAGTTTTTATCAATTAGTAGCTAAGTATAGAATTGAACATGCTAAACAATTGTTGGTAGATAATTGTCAGATGACTATCGAGGCTATTGTTGAGGAGTGTGGTTTTAATTCGAAGTCTTCATTTAATAAATATTTTCGTTTGTATGAGGGGTGTACCCCTTCAGTTTATAGAAGTTTAGCCGTAGCATAATTAGATTTTTTGGACGCAGTTTTATACATATTAGTTCTTTCATTGGCAATTATATTTGCTTCGATTGCGTATTTTATTAATACGCGAATCGTTAGTAAGTCTGATTCCCAACTGGTGCTACAGGTGTTTTTGATTTTTTTCATTACACACTGTGTATATATCTGTATGGCTAGATTTTTCTTTAAGGATTTTATTTTTTTAAGTTTAGGGGCGCCTTTCATTGTTTTTTACTCACCGTTTTTCTATATAGGCTTAGGGTCTTTGCGCCATGTGGTATTAGAATCAGAACAAAAGTATCGCTGGCCTATCATTCATTTTGTCCCAGCATTACTGTTTACCATTGCTTATGGTTATGGCGTGATGCAAGCAAATGATATTAGTGTCGAATTCTTGGTGTACTACTATTTAGTGATGTACATTTTTACGGCAGTAAGTCTTTCTTTATATGGGATTTACGGATATGTGGTTTTGAGTAGGTTAAAACTAATGTACAAGTTCCGAGTTATTGTGATACGCGTGATTTGGATAATGTTTTTCATGGCGATCATGTTAGTAGGACTTGTTACTTATAATGCTATACCGAATAATGATTTTAATATCATTTATATCGGAATGTTGATGTTAGCTTATTTTGTTTTTCGTTTTTATACTAAAGCAATCAAAGAAGTGCAGAAACTACCAGATGTAGAAGAAAAATATGTGAGTGGTAGGCTGGATATAGAAGAACAAATTATAGATAAAACGACTCAAGCGTCACCGAATCAGGGTAAATATGAGAAATCGAAGGTGGCTGATCAAGTGCTATTGCGCTATAAAGACCAGATAGAAGAGGTAATTATTAATCAAAAGATGTACTTGCGCGATGATTTTTCTATTGAGGTTCTAGAGCAAATGACTGGAATCACAAGGCATCATCTCGCACAGGTATTTACTTTGCTTTATGATTCTAGTTTTAAACCGTTTGTCAATCAATTGCGTATTAATCACGCGATAGCATTAATAGAACAAACACAAGAAAATATTAACGTTACGGAACTTGGTATGCAATGTGGGTTTAATTCACGTACCTCTTTTTTCCGTTCATTTAAGAAAAACACTGGTGTATCGCCATCAGAATACATAGATCAACATAAACAACAACAGATGTAATCTAACTAAGGAGCTTGTTTTAGCCCAAAGTAAAAGCCCTTAAAACTCAAAAGCCATAATACCTTTCGCCAAGGTAATTGTGGCTTTTTTTGTCGCTTGTTGTTTTTAGAAGTTTTCTTTGTTTAATGACTTAGCTTATTATATGTTTTTTTGTGTGATGGATAAGTGCTTTTTTAGCGATATGTTTAGTACTACTTCTGCTTGTATAAGGATAGTTTTATATCGTTGGTTACTTTGGATTGCTGAGTTATGCTCGCCTGCCATTTAATGCTTTATTATCATCTATATTGGTCTTTTTGTGTTGTTCGTTTGGTTAGAAACTAACCTGTAATGAGCACTTCAACTTTGTATTGTTTCAGATTATTTAATGAACGTTAAGTTATAGTTTTTCTTCGTCACCTTAAATAAAGTATCCTTTTTGGATACACTATGTTAACTTAGGTTTAAAGTGTTGGTTTTTAGTTTTTTAGATTTGTTTCAATATGTTGGTACGTATGTATTTTATGAAAACTGAAACATTTTAGTAGTAAAAATGTTAGAATTTTGCCTCAGTTTTTAATAACAACGCATTTAAAAAAACGTATTCAGTCGGGGTTTAGTTTTACCTAATTGTATAAACAAATTATACTGATAAAGGACAGAATTGTATTAGAGGCGTTAAAAGATAGAAATAGACAATTATGAAAAAAAGATTACTTGTTAATGCACTGATGCTATTAGTTTTCTTCTTAGGAATAGGAGGACAGGCATATGCTCAGTTTACCGTGCAAGAAGATTTTAAAGGTAGTTCTACTAAGAAGAATAATGTCATCTTTATTGGAGGTGCTTATCTAACAGCTAGTGATAATGCTACGGTTCAAAAAGATAACAATGGCGATGGTTGGCTTCGTTTAACTGAAGCTAAGGGAACTAAAAGTGGAGGAGTTATCATAGATGAGGCATTTTCTTCTGATAAAGGAGTAGTATTAGATTTTGAATATAAAACATGGCGTACTAAAGAAGGTGCTGACGATGTATCTGCATTACCTGCAGGTACACCTAAAAGAGGGGGAGACGGGTTTACTGTTTTCTTATTAGATGGAAATACACTAGGTGATAGAGTTACACTAGGAGGTACTGGTCATAATTTAGGTTATGGTGGTAGTCAAGGATATAATGATGCGTTAACTAATGGGTATTTAGGGTTAGGACTCGATGAATACGGCAACTATATTTTTGCAGGTACAAATGGTATTAGAGAAGTAAGGCTTAGAAAAGATGGTTATTGGTATGAAGATGGTACGAATGAAACAGAACAGTTGCGCTATTCACTGAAAAATTCTGTGGGTTTACGTGGAAAATCTAATTATCAAAACAATACTCCCTTAATAGGTTATAAAACAATAGCGTCCTAAACGTTTAAAAAAGGTACAAAAAAAGAGAGTTAATTTCGGATCTCAAATTATCTTTGAGTTGGACACCAAAAATCACTCTCTCGATGGCAAATATAACACTGTTCTCTCAAATAATAGCAAAACTTGATCGCTCAAAATTCAAAAAAATCGTACAATAAAAACAGACAGACAAACACAACAGACAGACAAACACAACAAAGGATTTAATAGTTGGAGTCACCTTGTCTCTATGTTATTTTGTCATTTTGCCCGTAGCAAATCTGTTCGTGATATTAGTAATGGACTTCGTTCAGCCACTGGGAATCTAAATCACCTTGGTATAGATAGAGCACCATCTAAATCCTCAGTAAGCTATCAGAATAAAAACAGAACTCATGAACTTTTTAAAGAGTATTATTTTGTTTTACTTCAAAGTTTAGGACAGTATCCCAAATTTAAACAAGTGAAGTTTAGAATCAAGTCTAAGATTCTACTGCTTGACTCTACCACAATATCTCTATGCTTGAGTATCTTTGATTGGGCTAAATACAAAACCAATAAAGGAGCAGTGAAAATGCACACATTACTTGATTTTGATGGAAATCTACCAGCTTATATTAATATTACTAACGGCAAGACAGCTGATAATAAAGGAGCTTATGACATCCCTTTGCTTAAAGGTAGTGTTATAGTTGCCGATCGTTTTTATAATGATTTTAGCCTTTTAAACGTTTGGGACAGCAAACAAGTATTCTTTGTCATTAGACATAAAGACAACTTAAAATTTGAAACAATTAAAGAGCTGGAACTACCAGAGAATAGACATCAAAATATTTTAAAAGATGAGATAATTACTTTAGCTAATGATAACTCAAAACAACTATATCCTAATAAACTAAGACGAGTAGCTGTATGGAATCAAGAAAACAAGCAAGTTATAGAGCTTATCACAAATCAATTTACTTGGACAGCTAATACAATTAGTGAGCTTTATAAAAGTAGATGGATGGTGGAGATCTTCTTTAGAGATCTCAAGCAACTTCTACACATAAAATCTTTTATAGGAACTTCTGAAAATGCAGTAATGATACAAATTTGGACGGCACTTATTACTATTTTAATACTAAAAGCTCTGCGCGCACAGTCTCAATTTGGATGGCACTTATCTAATTTAGTCGCTTTTATACGTTTAAACCTCTTTGTCAAAATAGAACTGCAAAAATGGTTAGATAATCCGCTAAATGAAGTAGAAAAACCCCCTCCAAAATTGATACAGGGGGTTCTGTTTTAAATTTTATCGAAATATCATCTATAACCTACTAAAGTGGGAGGATATTTTATGCCTTAAATTTATTTAGGACGCTATTGGTTATAAAACTTTATCAGATAAAGATCATGAAGTAGGTTACCCTGTAATTGTTAATGCTCGTCCATCAGATGATGTATTCTATCGTCGTGTACAGATGGAGTTATATAAATATGGTAGTGGATATAGAGTAGAGGTGAGATGGATGCGTGAAAAAGACGGTGTGTTTGAGCATTTATTTACATCAGATTATGATGAAGTACCTTTTAAAACATTAAAACTTGGTTTTGCGGCTTCTACTGGAAGTGCTGTGAACTTTCACGAAATTAGAGGGTTGTCTGTTTTTGTTCCAGAAGGTGTGAAAGTAGAGAAAAGAGCTAATAAGCAGTCTGCTGCTGTAGGAGAGGATTTAGAGTATACAGTAGAGGTTAGAAACTTATCTCAAAGTTTTTATGAGGGTATCGTTCTGAACGACTTGTTAACTGAGTTAAGTCCTTATTATGAAGTTAGTTCGATTTCATTTAAGAGTGAATTAGGGTTAGTAGAGACTAAGGCGGTAAACTTTGATGCTACTGCAAAAAATATAAAAGATATTAAGGTAAATCTGGGAAGTAGAGATGCTGCAGTATTTACAATTAAAGGGAAAGTAAAGCAATTACCTGCATCAGGTAAGATAACTAATACAGCAAAGATCGATGCTTCGGCTTTAAGCTTTACTTCAGAGGAAGCAAAGGATCCAAACCGATTTATCAGTACAGTAGAAACACTAGTTACTCCAGAAGGACCATGTGGATGTCCAGAAGGGGCTATAGCGCTAGAGACTGTTGAAGCAAACGTAACATTAGCCGGTGATAAAAAATATTGTGTTAGTGGTGATATAAGTGTTAAAGATTTAGTTGTAGAAAATGGTGCTTATTTACTCAAGTTTCGCACCTAAATACTTGATGTTTTGGAAAAACTTGTATATTTAATTGATATTTATGATGTTACATTAAAAATAATAGAAAATATCGAATCTTTTGGTTTTTTATCTGATAATTATAACTTTAATTATCAGTCGAATACATGAAAGTAAATAGGTGCGAAACTTGAGTAACATAACTGGTTATGAATGCTAACAATCTTGTGAT
>NZ_WMJY01000014.1 GCF_009711055.1 Myroides pelagicus | reverse complement strand
TTTAAATGCTGTTGCATTTATTTGTTGAATCTAAGAACCATTATGAAAAAAAGTTTATTTTATTATCATGTTATTTATTACTTGTACGAGTAGCTCTTTTGCGATGAGCGAAAAATTAGATTTCGCTACTCCTTGTGCTGATCAATGAGTCATAGATATGGATGTTTTACAAGGTAATTATCCTGGAAGTGAAATGGATCTAGATTTTAATGACGCAATGGCAATAGCTGATGAGTTATTTGAAAAATGTTTAAATGATACTTACTAATAAGTAAATTGTTTAAAAATGCATAGAGGTAAATAGTAGCTCTATGTATTTTAAATAATTAAATTTTAATAATATGAAATACATTACAATCTTATTTTTAGCTTTTACTAGTATATGTTTTTCTCAAAAAACCAACATTGCATATTATAAGGTGAAATATCTTTTTAATGATGAAAATCTAGAAAACTCTTCTCCTTATAGCTCCTATTTAAGCAAGGCTAAAGATTATGAAGAAGCAGTAGAGTTAAAACTATTATTTAATAAAGAAAGAGCCTCATTTGAGATGTCTACCAATAATAGAAATTCACAAAATAAATTGGCTTTTAGTCTTTGTGGTTGTGATAAAACTATATATTCTAATGTGACTAATAAAACAATAAAATACTATAACAAAGGATCCGCTCCTATGAATATTCTAGAGAATAGATATTTATTGGTTAATACTCTATTTGCTGATTGGACATTGGATAATGAACAATTAAAAATAAATGGGTTCACAGCTTACAAAGCAACAAGAACTAAAATTGATGTTAAAGGAAAACCAATATTAGTTACAGCTTGGTATGCTCCCGAATTTCCTTATCCTTTTGGACCATTAACTTACAGTGGATTACCCGGTTTAATAATCCAGGTTCAGGAAAATAATAAAATGTTTACCCTTTCTAAAATAGAATTTAATAAAGATATAACTATTGAGCAAGAGCCAACAAAGGGCGAAGTGTTATCTGAAGAGGATTTTAATAAATTACAGTACCAAACCTATTTAAATATGTCAAGAAAAAATTAAAATCGATATATTTTCTATATATAATGAAATGAGAAAATTATTACTCTTCCTTTTACTTTTTTTTCAAACTTTTTGTTTTGGTCAGACCTTAGTTGGTATTGTAAAATCAACTAATAACCTTCCTTTGGAAAATGCGAATATTATCGCTAAGCCCATAGAAGAAAACAAGAAGATAAAATTTGCAATTTCAGACTATAAAGGGCGGTATAAATTAGAATTAGATAAGGAAACAAACTACACAATTAGAGTGAGTTATATAGGTTATAAAGCAGATTCTTTAGAGTATAAATATGATAAATCTATAGCAAATTATAATTTCATTTTAATTGATAAAGAAGAATTCTTAGATGAAATTATTATTGAGCATAATTATCAACCAATAATAATTAAAAAAGATACTTTAATTTATGATGTTAAAGTATTTACTAATGGTAATGAACGTAAATTAAGAGATCAATTAGAGAAACTTCCAGGGATAGAGGTTAGTGATACTGGTCAAATTAAAGTACAAGGGAAAGTAGTTACTCACTTTATGGTAGAAAATAATCCTTTTTTTGGTGGGGGAAGTAGACTTGGTGTCGAAAATATTCCAGCAGATGCTGTTGATAAAGTTGAAGTTATTGATCATTTTACTGAAATTGGTCATATGAAATCAGTATCTGGTTCAGATGAGTTAGCAATGAATATAAAGTTAAAAGAAGATAAAAAGGAGTTCATTTTTGGCGATGTACGCACAGGTTATGGCAATAATGAGTTTTATGAGTCAAATACTAGTTTGTTTTATTATGCTCCCACAATAAATTGGAGTGTAATTGCAAACTTAAATAACATAGGTTCACAACTATTAACATATGATGAAGCTTTTCGTTTAGAAGGCATTCAGAGTTTATATATAAAGAAAAATGCCACAAATAGATTAGTCAATATGTATGAATACATCAAACCTAATACAGATGTTTTAGAAAACAAAAATCAATTTATTTCAAGTGATTTTAGATATTCATTTAATAAAAATTGGAATATCAAAGCACTTGTTTTTTTTAATAAAAATTGGATTCGATCGAAAACTGAACAGAATATCCAATATTTAGATGTTGAAAATACAAACATAGAAGATAGATTAAGTTTATCAAATAGTCGCAATGAACTTCTATCTACTAAAATAACAACAAACTATATTCATAATAAATTTACAACCTTTAATTATGATTTGCAATTACTAGCTACTAAAAAGAATCAGGATTCGTACATTGATTTTAATAAGAACAGCACACAAGAGAAAAATTTGAATAGTTCTAATAATATTGAGAATTTTTCATTCTATCAGTTATTCGAATCACATAAAACTTTTAATAAAAAACATAAGGCTACTTTAGCTTTTTCTCATCTTTATAAAAAAGAAGACCCACAAAATAAATGGTTTTCAGATAGTAGATTCTTAGAATCATATGTTCCTTGGAGTCCTTCTAGTACATATGCGTTGAGCCAAGTCAAACAAACAACTCAAAATAATCTTCAGTTAAATCTGAAACATTATTGGATTGTAGATAAAAAAAATCATATCTATACTACATTGGGATATGTAAAAACTATAACTAATCTTGGTAGTGAAAATGAATATAAAGATTCAGGTAATTGGAATAGTCTTGGACAAGCGAATCTAGGAAATTACATAAACTATAATCTTAATAATTCTTTTCTGGGTATAGAGCATAAGTTTCTATATAAAAAATTCACATCAACACTTGGATTGTTTCTAAACTACTATAATTTAGAAAATGAGTATTTACTAAATACACAAGTATTCCAAAAAAAAACAATTGAACCTGAAATTAAGTTAGAATATGAATTAAATAAATCTAGAAATCTTAGACTCAATTATATTATTCAAAACACATATTTACCAGCAGATAATTATCTAACCCAGTGGCAGATTAGTTCATTTAATAGCATCTTTAAAGGAAATGCTTTATTAAACAATGTGTCATATCACCGTGTTAATTTTCGTTATTCTGATTTTAATGTGTATTCAGGATTTTCAGGTTATTTTTTAGTTAATTATTATAGAAAAAATCGAAGTGTAAAAAATCAAGTAGAATTAATTGGTACTGATCAATTCTATCAAGCTTTTATGAGTAATCAACCAGATACCAATTTAAATTTCTCATTACTTGTAAATAAAAAATTTAAGAATTGGGAAATTACTTTAAATAGTAATTTCGGTTTTAATCGTTTTACTCAAGTGATTAATCAAAAAGAAATCTCTTCAAAAAATGACTATCAAACTTTAAAAGGGACAATGAAAACGTTATTTAAAAACTACCCTAACCTTGATATTACCTATATAAAATCTTATAGATTACTGAATAGTGGAATTAGTAATAAAACAACTAGTGATCAACTAATAGTTAAAACTGAATCTAAGTTCTTAAAGTATTTTTTAGTGAAAGCGGATTATTATTGGACAAAAACAACTATTCAAAATAATAATGTAATTGTGCAACAAGCTAATTTGTATCTTGAATATGGAAAAAAAACAAAACCATGGACGTTTATATTAAAAGGGAGCAATCTGTTTAATACTGGGATAAAAAACGAAGTTAGATATAATGATTTTATTGTATCCAATACTAATGATTATATATTACCAAGAGCTGTGTTATTTTCAATACAATATAAAATATAAATATTTACTAAGTAGTATCGAGCAAATGCATATTTGTTAAGCCAATGTAAGATAGTAAGTTTGCCTCAAATAATAAAGAGATGAGCAAACAAGAAATTATGTACTCTCATGTAGAGGATTGGCAAGCAAGTGGATTAACACAATCAAAGTATTGTGAAAGTGTAGGGATTAACCTAGCGACATTTAGTTATTGGGTAGTAAAATATAAGAATAAGACTGTAGAAGAAAGATCGAGTAGCTTTATAGCAATAGGTAAAACATCTAAAACAGAAGGTAAACAATACGAGATTGTCTATCCTAATGGAGTGAAGCTTCGTGTAGAAACGAAAGACTTGGGTGAACTCTATTCATTAGTAAACCTTGTGTAATGTTTAGTCTGAGTAGTAGCCATCAATTCTATTTGTATAAATCAGCTTGTGATATGCGCAAGAGTTTCGATAGTCTGTGTGGTCTTGAGTAAAAATTACAACGAGTTATCGTGTAATCCAAAATCATAGCCCACGGGCTTATTTCATCAAATAACCTCTGTCCACACGCTCCAGTCCCATAGGAGATAAATAACTTATCTGTACTTCGTCAAGTACTGTACTCTCAAGGTAATCGAGATAGATAGTCACTTCCTCCCCTTCTTTGTTCATTGGAAAAAAACATAGCGATTAGCCATTGATCCTTCTACGAACATTTTGCCCTGCTCAACTATCTCTACAGGAGACTCACTCATCGACTGATTAATAGTCCAATAAACTAACCTGTAAGTTTGATCTGCTAAAGCATCAATGCGTAAATAGTGACTGGAAGTTCGTATAATCGCTAAGGGAAATTCATATCGCTGTACACTGCTGTGCAGTCGCTGCCTATCCTTTTCGATTAATTGCTTTTGCCAGTGATCCATCGCTTCAGTGTGACGATTGACTACCTTAATAAATCCATCTTCTGTCATCCACAGATCACCACTTTTATACATTGTTCCTCTCCACCCTACTGTTGACCAATCTTCTAAAGTAGAGTTACCGATCTCTGCTACCATTGCCTCGTCAAAGACTTGATCAAAACGCACAACAAATTCTTCAAAATTGTCTATTCTAGAGATGGGATACGGTCTGTCAAAGGGATAACTAATGCGCAAAGAAATACCTACCTGATCGTTTGATTGAAACAAGTGAATCAAAGATGAAACCTGCTCACGAGTTTGTTCGGAAAGTGATTCTGATTGAGCCAATACACCGCTACTCATCATTAACCACAAAATAAAGAAAATTTGTCGCATGCTATAAATCATTAATCTTCTGTCGCAAATCGACTTCTCATCTGATCACTAAGTAATTTCTGTACTTCTGCGTCCGTAGAATTAGCACGTAAATAATCAAAGTAAACCAGTAACTCTTGCTTTCGACTAGAAGACAATACAATATTTGCAGTACTGAGGTAGGCATCAAAGGAAATGTGAGCTGCACATACATAATCGAATAAGTAATCAACACCGCCTCTTTCTAATAATTCTTGAGCTAACAAATGATAATTCCTATAAACACTAAAATTGAGTTTTGTCACTTGTCCTAAAGTAATGAATAAGTCGCGGATCAAGCCCAAGTCCACTTGGTGCAATTGCTCACAAACAGCCTCTGCGATCTGCAAACGAAACAAATGGTTCTCATCTTTAAACTTCGCTCCGTACTTTCCATTCCAATCCACATTTAAAAATTCACGATCCGAATCACTGTAATTATCAATAAAACTCTGAAAATCAACACTAATCAATTGCATACATCCCCTTTTATTTATTCTACTACTGGAGGATAAAAGTACAACTAAAAATACAGAAATCGAACAAATACTTCCGAATACACACCGAAATTGTTTACTATTTTAAACATAGACAACAATCGTATTGCTCCACTCAAAAGTAAAAATTCACCCTTAAAAAACTATTCTTTTGCTTCAATATTTATTATAGTTCGCTTTGGTTGTGATGCAGAATACTCCTTGGTACAGTCCCATTTACTACCTTCTTCTAGTCCTTCGATAGTATGCCCCTGGTCAATCACATCGCCCACTTGCATTGTATAATAAGCATAATCCCACAAACGAGAAGCGACTGCTTCGATATATTCTTTCTGATCAAAGAACAATTGAAAATCACTCAGTCCTAAACTGTGTAATCCAATGGTATCCATTAAAAATTGCTTGTACTCTGGATTATTAATATTAAATAAACGAACATTCGCTACTAAATCCAAAGCAACATAATTAGGATCTTGACAATCCGCTTCAAACACCACTGGGTCAATTAATTTCTCTCCGTGAATAGATACGATAGCACTTGGCTTAGTTACTTTAACAAAAGCCAATAAGACTTGTTGTAATAAAACAATACGTACACGAGGCTCTAGTCCTCTACTCATAAAGTCACTAACCGACAAAGAATAGGCACACATTTGCTCCACCTCAGCAGCTTCATTCCAATGCCAATTCTGTTGTAAAAAAGCCTCTTCCAAAGCTGCTCGTTCATACTGCTCTCCTGCCATAATCACACACTGAGCAGGTCCTCTGTGATTCTCGTATTCAATTTCAATCTCAGGAAAAATCAGCCCTTTGGCTTGTTCGTTGTATTCAACACTAGGATATATTTTTCTCAATTGCTCTACTACAGCCTCCACAACAACGTTTGGCTGTTCTACATACAACAATTGAAACATTAACATTTTTGGCGAATTACCTAATTTCTTTGTTCCCATATCTTCTCTACGTATTTATTGCATTTAACCTTTAAATTTACTGAATTGCTACCAAAAAAAGCTAAGAAATATCAGCTATTTCCCAGTTGTTCAACCGAGGTGATCAACCGAGGATAACAGACTCTAAAGAACAATGTCAAAGTCTGTACCACAGTACTTTCTCAACTCTGTTCTCTCCTCCCCAAAAAGGCAACTAATGGGTATGAAAAAAGGTATGTATCTCATGATACATACCTTGTAACTATAATAAGCGCGTACTAGTTTATTTCAACTTTTTGATTAACTCTTCTAAAGATAAGACTGTTTGCTCTCCAGAAGCTAAATCCTTCAGGGTAAACTTGTGATCTGTCATCTCTTGACTACCCACTAACACTGAGTAAGGAATTCCTTTTTTGTCTGCAAACTGAAACTGCTTACCCATTTTTGCTTTATCCGGATACAATTCTGTTTTCACACCAGCTGCTCTAAGTTGCATGATAGCACCCATCGAATAGCTCATTTCCTCTTCTCCCATATTCAAAAACAACACCTTCGAAGCAGTACTCACAGTCTCTGGAAAAAGATTCAATTCTTCCATAACTAAGTAAATTCGATCTAGACCAAACGAAATACCAACTCCACTCATATCTTTCAATCCGAAAATCCCTGTCAAGTCATCATATCTTCCACCTCCACCGATAGAACCAAGCTTAACAGTCTCAGGTGCTCCAATTTCAAAAATAGCTCCTGTATAGTAATTTAATCCACGTGCTAAGGTAACATCAAGATTCAATAATGCCGTTTGCAAGCCAACCTTTTCAACTTCTCTTCCCACAAAAGCTAACTCCTCCACACCTTTTAAACCTTCTTCAGACGTTGCCAGCATTGTTCTTAACTTATCTAATTTCTCTTCGAAACTACCCGTGAAGTTGAATAATCCCTGTACTTTTTCAATAGACTCTGCTGCAATTCCCTTCTCAATCATCTCTGCCTTAACCCCATCTTCTCCAATCTTGTCCAGTTTGTCTAAAGCAACTGTGAAGTCAATCAACTTATCACTTGCATTAATTACCTCAGCGATACCAGCTAATATCTTTCTATTGTTTAGTTTGATCGTCACTGCGTGTACTCCTAAAGCCGTAAATACATTGTCATAGAGTAAAACAAACTCTACTTCTTGCCATAGCGATTTTGATCCAATAACATCAGCATCACATTGGTAAAACTCTCTATATCTACCTTTTTGTGGGCGATCTGCACGCCAAACAGGTTGCATTTGATAACGCTTAAAAGGAAAGTCTATTTCATTTTGGTGCATCACAACGTAACGTGCAAATGGCACAGTCAAATCATAACGCAATGCTTTTTCTGAAATTTGATTCGTTAATTTCAGACTGTCTTTGTTGGCGTATACAGCTTCATCAACTTTACTTAAATAATCACCTGAGTTTAATATTTTAAAAATCAAACGATCACCTTCTTCACCATATTTTCCAAGAAGTGTATCTAAGTTTTCAAAAGAAGGAGTCTCGATGGGATGAAATCCAAACTTCTCAAATCCGTGTCGTATCGTTTGCATAATATATTGTCTTCTTGCCACTTCACTAGGAGAAAAGTCTCTTGTTCCCTTTGGAATCCCTGGTTTCTTTGCCATCTCTACTTAATTTTTATCGATTTTTATTAACTACAACAAAAATACACCTTTTTTTAAAACGTGATCAAACTGGACAAACTAAACTTTCAGCCATAGATATCGTAAAAATTCATAAGGCGTATTCCCATTTTTTACCTATTTTTACTACATCACACAATTTGTTTATTCTATCAACCTATGTGGAAAATCGCCTTTGAGAATATTAAAATCGCGCTTACAAGTATACGTAGCCAAGTGTTGCGTACCTGTATTACAATATTCATCATAGCCATTGGTATATGGGCATTAGTAGGTATCCTATCGGTAGTATCAGCCCTTCGAAACACAATCATAGAGGACTTTACTTCTCTAGGTGCCAATACATTTACTATTCAGCGATACGATACAGCTACTAAAATAGCAAAAGAGAAAACAGATAAACCAAATCCTATTATCACTTATGCAGAAGCTTCAGCGTTTAAGGAAGCGTATAAGTACCCCTTAACCTACACTTCTCTATCCTTCCACGCTGCCTCTCAAATAGAAGTAAAAGGGAATAATATGAAAACCGATCCAGAAGTGTCGGTCTATGGTTGTGACGAAAACTACTTATCCAACAGTGGGTTGAAATTAACACAAGGTAGAAACTTCAACTTTACTGAAATTGCCAATAATCAACATGTGTGTGTTATTGGAGCCGACTTTGCTAAAAAAATGTTTAAAGATATTTCACCAATTCATCAGGTGATTTCTATCCGCGGATACAAATTCAAAGTAATTGGGTTACTAAAAGAACAAGGGAGTACATTTGGCAATAATGAAGATCAACGCATCTTTATTCCTGTTCAAGTTGCGCGCACCATATTCAATGCTGCTAATATTAACTATACCCTAAAAATATCAACAGAACAAGAGGGTCAATTAAGCAACGCTTCCGATCAAGCGATACAAACCTTCAGAAGTATTCGCAATCTCACACCTTCACAAAAGACTAACTTTGGTATCGAACGCAGTGATGATATGATTCGTTCAATGATGACACAAGTAGAAATGCTCAATCTAGCTGCCTGGCTAATTGGGTTAATTACAATACTTAGCTCATCAATTGCTCTAATGAATATTATGCTCGTATCCGTGACTGAGCGAACGCGAGAGATCGGAGTACGCAAATCACTAGGGGCAAAAAAACGTACCATAGCACAGCAATTTTTTACCGAAACAGTAATCATCGGACAGTTAGGAGGGTTGCTTGGGACACTATTAGGCCTATCTACAGCCTATGGGTTATCAAGTCTAATGGACTTTTCATTTAGTATTCCGTGGAACGCAATAATCGCAGCATTTATCACCACCTTTATTGTCGCTGTGATTTCAGGGCTTTACCCTGCTATCAAGGCCTCTAAACTAGACCCAGTAGAAGCCCTGAGATATGAGTAATATAATCTAAGATTTAAAGGTTTACGGTTTATAGTACTCCTCTAAATCGAAACCTAACACAGTATTATACAGACGATACTGATCATCAATTGTAGCTCTAAAGCGCATACGCTCTTGTGTCATAGGATGTGTAAACTCAAGCTCTAAAGCATGTAACAACATCGCGCCTAAGCCATGACGATCTAACCACAACTTATTCTGCTTGTTGCAACCATGCGGACGACTTCCTAAAATCGGATGAAAGATGTGTTTAAAATGTTTGCGCAACTGATGCTGTCTCCCAGTCTCTGGATAAGCTTCGACTAATGAATATCTCGATGTAGTATGTTTACCAGCAGGCATATCTACTTCTACTCTTTGCAGAGTTTTATAATAAGTCTTGGCTTCCTGTACTTGCCCATTATCATTCGTCAATGCATAATCAATCGTCTCCTCATCGGGCGTATAACCACGAACAATAGCAATGTATTTCTTTTCCACACTTCGACTAGCAAACACTTCATTTAATTGTTTTAATACTTCCTTATTCAAAGCAAATAATAAAACACCTGAAGTCTTTCGATCTAACCGATGAACAGGATAAACATATTGACCTATTTGATCTCTTAATAACTGAATAGCATACTGTTGAATATCACTTGCTATAAAAGATTTGTGCACTAATAAATCACGCGGTTTATTAATTACAACTAAATATTCGTCTTGATAAAGTATTTCTAACATGGCACAAATATAAAACAACTTAAAAAGCTATAATATAAAAAAGGCAACCTACGGATAGGTTACCTCTTTCGGGCTAGTTTATATTAACTATTTGAAAAACTTTAAAACTACTAGAAGAATCGGGTAGTCATTACCTTCGTCTTATCTCTATTAAACAAAGTAAACTTCATGAATACCTCATGTGATCCTGAATTAAATCGTTGTAAACTTGTTGTATCTGCATCATAACTATACCCAATCATTAAATTGTCTGTGACTTGAAAACCAACTAAACCACTGATAGCTGCGTCCCATCGATAAGCAATACCTGCAGTATACTTTTCACTAAACAAGAAATTAGCTGTCAAGTCCACTTGTAAAGGCGCACCCTGTACTGCTTTCATCAAAAAGGCAGGTTTGAAAAACACATCACTTCCAATATCAAAGACATATCCCCCTGTCACAAACATATGAACTTCTTTCTTCATCTTTGTTATAGCTTCATTATCATTGTATCGATAGGTAGATAATAAAGACGGAGCAGAAATTCCAAAATAAGAACGATCAGAATAAACCATTAATCCTACTCCAATATTCGGAGTAAATTTATTATTGATATTCTCTCTCAACATGGGGTCTTCAGTGTGATAGATGTCCAACTTAGTGTAGTCTACATCTAAAATATTCAACTGCCCTTTTAAACCAAAGGCTAGTTTATACTCATAATTAAGATTGATTGTATATCCTAAATCCAAAAAGATCGTATTATCATTCATTGCTCCAATGCGATCATTGACAAAACTAATTCCTCCTGAAACACCTTTATTTCCTAATGGTCCACTAACTGAAAAATTAGCAGTCTGTGGTGCACCATCAAGACCTATCCACTGTGCACGATACTGACCATATATAGTCAAGTCTTCCAACGTACCTACATAAGCAGGGTTGATCACGGAATGATTGTACATATATTGTGTGTATTGAGGGTCTTGCTGCGCGTACACTGTAGCAGTTATACCGACTATTAGTGTGCTTATAATAACTTTTATACTTTTCATAGCTTTCTTTTCTACTGCTTTTTTTAATTACTCTCTAAGTGTAAATATCCACTACGTTTCACTATGTTATTCCCTTTCTTATCTGAAACTTTATACTTCAACAAATAATAGTAAGTACCTGAAGGTAACTTCTCACTCTTATTGACCGTACCTTTTCCTTCAGAATATCCTTTAAATACATTATTTTTACTATTGTAGTTTTTTGTTTGATAAACTAGTGATCCCCAACGGTTATAAATCTCTACTGTATTATCAGGATATTTATTAATATTTTCAATTCTGAAATAATCATTATAGTCTCCTCCATTAGCATTAACGAAGTTGTAGATCTTAATATCCCCATCACCTATATCCGTATTCTTCACTCTAGCCAAAGTAAAGAATCCATACCCTTTCACATCAGCAATAGTTGTTACTTCTTGAGCATCCAAATCAACAGCTCCACCTTCATCTACCCACATTTGTTTTTTCTTATCCCAACGAATTACGTGAAGTGATTCATCAGGTGAATTAATGATTTCCTTGAGCGTCGTATCATCTGCCCAACTCAAGGTAACCATGATGGTGCTTTTCGCATTGCTGTTTAGATCAACTAACCAATATTCATTTGTATTAATTAATTCAATAATCTCCTCTTTATTCTCTCGAATAGCAAAAAAAGCTTTATCCTTTAATGTATACTCACCATTGGCAACATCTTTCTTGTTTTGTGGAGCACTAATCTTCGCATATCTAAACTTCCCTTTATTACCTATCGGAAAAGCAAATGTCTCTCTACCTTCCTTTTCTACTTTTCCTGTGATATGACTTTGATCAGAAGCATTCTTCCACGAACTCTTTTCTAAGAAAGTAACCGCTCCACCTTTAAGAGAATCTACTTTAACTATTCCTTTTTGAAAATCAGCTTCACCAGAAATGCTTAAATCTCCTAATACATTAAAAGCTTCATTAGCTGTTGAATTATTAAAAACTACGTGATGTAATTCTGTCACTTTACTTCCAGCAATAGTTTGAACTGCTGGTTTTCCTTCATTTGACCCAAAAACAGTACGTCCTGAATCCACTCCATCAGAAGAATAATACAAATTCTCATTGGTGAAATCACTCTGGTAATAAATTGTTCCATCCGTTTTAAAATTTCCATTTTCTTTATTAACGAACTCTCCTACAACTGATACTACTTCATTTGGAGAAACATACACCACACCTTCATTCGAAAAAGAAGCTGGCGTTTGAGAATAACCATGCGTTAGCCCTAACACTTGGGTTCCTACTGCAATTAAAAAAAAACTTTTTTTCATTAAAATAACTTTTTGCACTTGCTAAAAAACCTACTACCTTAATCTATAAGAAGAAGTATCTAGTAGTCAGCATAGATTAACCCCCTATGTTTATAAGGGGTTTCCTTCATAATCAATTCTTTAGTTTGCTACTTGCAATTTTTATGCCTAAATAGTTATCTAAATAGTATTTTTCATAATTTGCGATTCTAATACATAAAAAAACCAGCTTTAAATAAGCTGGTTCTATATTTTTTCAACTGTTGAGAATTATATTCTATTTTATACTATTCTCGATATCTTCAATTAAGTTCCTTATTCGATTCTCCTGTTTTTGCTTAAAAGCAATCATCATATTAAGAGAGATAACAACCCAGACGCCCAAAACAACATAAATACCTATACGCCAAATCGGCTCAATAGTGGCTGTATATTCATAAGTTCCCAAGACGATACCTATTAATAGTACAACAGCATAAATAGGATATACTATTCTCGCTAGCCATTTATTTCTATTCATCTGATTTCTTAACGCTTTAAGATAATTTACACTATCCGTTGATAATTGACCTTCTACTCGATAGTGTTGACGTTGTAAGTAAACAAACACCCCTATATATCCAAGGACAGCCAATATAGCTACAATCAGACCTAACTTTGTAATGAGTAAGCTTGATGTAGTCATATTATATAACCAACAAAAATAAGCTAATGTCAACGTACCTATTATTCCTACATACCAACGTACTCGTTTCTGTTGTTGCTCATTTTGCTTGATCGCTAATTCCACTTCATTTATTCGTTGTGAATTAACCTTTGTTTTCCACAATTTTTCTAAATCGTTATTCGTCTTCATATTTTTTAATTTTTTGATATAGATCATCTTTAATACGATGTATTTTAACTCTCACATTAGCATGTGATACTCCTACAACCTCTGCTATTTCCCTCTGATTTAAACCTTCTAAATGCAATGATATAATCAACCTACTCATTGGTGGTAAGCTCGCTATACAGGCTAATAGAGCTGTCGTATCTAACTCATCATACTCTACTTCCTCCTTTGAGTGTCTTTCACTTATTTCAGATTGAAAAACTATCTTCTTACTTCGTTGCAACTGTCTCAAACAGTTATTTACAGCTATACGATATATCCAAGTATTGATAGAAGAATCTCCTCTGAAACTGTCCATTTGATTCCAAATCGCAATGAAAGTATCTTGGGTAATGTCTTTAGCCCAATCCTCATTTGTCACATATCCTAAAGTAACTCTGTAAACCGTTTGCCAATAAGTGTTATAAAGTGATTCAAACTTTTCTTTCTTTTCCATCTTATTTCTTTTACTATTTAGATACTTTAACTCACTAAATGTTACAAAATTAAACACATTTTATTTTAACATTTTCAGCTCTTGACTACTTAGGTACTAAGCCAACTCATTTGTTATACAATTGCTAAATTATTTCGCTAAATTTTCAATTTGTAAAGTTGATTAATCCCTTACTTTTGTACGGCTTTGTTCATTTGTAAATAATCAAATGACGAATACTTTTTATACGTTACAGTTTATTATGGAAAACCAAACGATACAATCTTCAGATAACAACAGTTTATGGCAACTGACAAAACAATCATTCTCCAATGAAAACTTTGATTTGACTAATATGCCTATCAAGAAGGCTGTATTTCTATTAGCTCTTCCGATGATGTTTGAAATGCTAATGGAATCTATCTTTGCCTTGGTAGATTTATACTTCGTTGGCCATTTAAAAGAAAGTGCTTATGCTATTCAAAGTGTTGGATTGACGGAATCACTCTTATCTATTATCTATGCTATCTGTATTGGCATCAGTATGGCTGCAACTGCTATTGTCGCTAGGAGAATAGGAGAGAAAGATAGAATCAAAGCAGCTCAGAATGCTGCACAAGCAATCTCCCTATCGATTTTTATCACTCTTATTTTGAGTATCACAGGGTTTATCTATGCAAAAGAATGGTTATTGTGGATGGGGGCCTCAGAAGAAGCTGCAACCTACGGATATAGCTACACACGTATCTTACTTGTCAGCTCTATTTCTATTATGCTTTTATTCCTAATTAATGGTATTTTTCGAGGAGTAGGTAACTCTGCTCTTGCTATGAAAAGTCTATGGTTCGGAAACCTTATTAATATAATCTTATGTCCTATCATGGTACGCGGCTGGTGGATATTCCCAGAGATGGGACTAGATGGAGCAGCCTACTCTACAGCAATCGGTCGAAGCCTAGGAGTAGGTTATCAAATTTATTACTTGACACGTAAAGATTCTTTGATTCAGCTTAAATGGAGTTACTTCAAACTTCAATGGAATATGCTGTGGAATATTATCAAAATAGCTGTACCAGGCATGGTTCAATATATGATAGCTACTTGCAGCTGGGTTATCTTAGCACGCATTGTAGCACATAGCGGTGGAGAAGTTGGCTCGTCTGGTTTCCTAACTTGCTTGCGTCTATTAGTATTCTTTATCCTACCTGCTTGGGGATTAAGTAACGCAGCTTCAACCCTTGTAGGACAAAATCTTGGTGATAAAAACCCTAATAAGGCTTATCAATCTGTTCTTGTTACCCTCAAGTACAACATCATCTATATGGCTATCGTCACTGTTATTTTCTTTACGATGGCGGAGATACTCGCTTCCTTCTTTACAACAGACGAAGCTATCAAAACCATAGCAAAAGAGGCTATGTACATTGGGGCTATAGGATTTATCGTTTACGGCATTGGAATGACCTTAATGAATGCATTCAATGGAGCAGGTGATACAATAACACCTACCATCATCAATATTATAGGCTTTTGGATTTTTCAGATTCCGCTTGCCTATATTCTTACTTATAACTTAGACATGGGACCAACAGGTACATTTATCGCTATACCGGCATCTGAAACCATTATTGCTATCCTAGCTTTTATTCTTTTCAAAAGAGGAAAGTGGAAGCTCAAAAAAGTATAATAAAATAAAACGTCTCTTTAAAAGAGACGTTTTACTTTATATATCATAGACCGAAGCCTTTCGTATCATATCTAAATGGGGAATACCATCTTCTAAATAATCAGCTGAAGCAGGTTCGAATCCAAAAGAGCCATAGAAGTCTTTCAAATAGCATTGAGCACCAATTTGAATATCTTGTGGACCAAATTCTTCTATAATCTTTAGCAATGCATGTTGCATCAGTGTTCTTCCCATACCATCTTTTCGATGAGTAACATCTACAGCTACACGACCGATGGATATTTGCGGATAACTCAAGCCCGGAGGAACTATACGTGCACAAGCAATCACTTGATTTTGCAAAGTTGCAAATACATGTAAACACTTCTTGTCTTTATTGTCTAACTCTGGATATGCACAGTTCTGCTCTACTACAAAAATATCAGTGCGCAAACGCAATATATCATAAAGTTCATTGACAGTTAATTCGTCAAATAACTTCGTATGCCAGTGAATACTATTCATATCATTATCTTTTAAAGTTGAGTCAATCAAAGTTATCACTTTTTCTTTGAGACCTTTATATCTATTAATGTTAAAATACCCCTATAGAAACTTATCTTCTAAAAAGAACATCGATATAGCTATTGCGTTATTAACAACGTGAAACAAGCAACCATACCAAAACCCATAACGCACTCGCACATACCCAATCCCCAGTCCTAAAACAAATTGAGGAAAAATCACTAAAGGAGATAACAAAAGTATTCTTGTCGATATATCTTCAAAATTAGTTATATGAATATAGCCAAAAAGTAAACTAATTCCATAAAATATATATGGATAATAACGAGTATAAAGCTGCTCACTCTGCTCTTTTTTCTTCGTCAAAAAGTGTACACCTATAAAAAATAAAGCGGCAACTACTCCAAGTAAAATATAACCCAATACACCTGTAATCGAATCTAGCAAACCAATTATAAAAAGAACAAGAAACAAACTAGAAATTATCAGGGAAGATACGCGAAAACGCAATGGGGAACGAAATACAATTTCCTCAAACAATGGCCCCACTAAAACAACAAAAGCAATAAAAGCAGGAATTCCTAATTTTTCAAGAGCAATATCAAACATATCAGGCTCTGGTATTTCAACAATCAATTCTATCAAGCTACCTAGCAGAACAATAAACACAAGACTTACTCCCCACAAGGCTAAAGTAAACTTCGTCTTATCTACCCATGTCAAATCTACTGTTCGCAAATTCGGTTTTTTCAAAAAAGTGATAAAATCACTCCACACTGCTTTTAAAGTCATTTCTTTTTTTAACGAATATAAACAAAAAAAGCAACTGTAATTAACAGTTGCTCTATATCTCTTTACTTTGTTTTCAGATTAAAAAAGTCCTTTCAATAAGTCTGCTGCTCCTCCAAGACCTTCTTTTCCTCCTGTAAGTGAATCTAATATTCCTTTTTCTCCTCCTAAACTACTTAATAGATCTGTCAATTGGAATCCATCTGCATCATCGTTATTCTTGCTTACTATACTTGAAATAATCTTAGGGATAACTGCAGTTGCAAAGTTATTTGCAATTCCTTCTCCTAAACCTAATTTGCTAGTTAAACTACCAACCAAGTTAGTAATCATTCCCATAACCATAGGATTTGATAATAAATTAGACGTTCCTCCACCTAATAAACTTGTCAATGCTCCTAAGTCACCTCCTGAGATACTGTCTTTGAATCCATTGATTACACTGTCTCCAGTTTCTTTCGTTACTTCTCCTACTAAATCTGTTGAGATTCCAGCATTACTGATCTCTTTTGAACTTACTTGTTCAATTAAATTTGTGATTTGCTCTAACATAGTTTCTTTAATTTTTGTAGGGCTAAAACTACTAAATTAATTTCTCAATAATTGCATCTTTTCAATAATTTCTTCCCAAATTAACACTTTACTCTCATCTGTTGAAGTATTTATATTAGGGCTCAACGAAAACGCAGGTTGCATTAATACCTGAATTGCTGGATTCGGTTCTTCTTCAAAACGATCAATTCCAGCAAATAGAATACGCTCCTCATTTACCCTATCCACTAAAGCTACTTCATTAATTGCTTCTGGATAAGCACAATTAATTATTCCTATCAAGTGATGCGCACTTTCTAACTCCTCTTTTCCTATGATATAGCGCTCAAAATGACGGGTATGTACAGTCAAGAAATGAGCGTCATGAAGTACCTTATCTATCGGACTACTATCTAAATCAACTCGAAAGCTAATTCCATTTGGCAAGAGATAATCTGCTTTTAAACTTAATACATTACTATCGTGATACAATACGTTCATACCTAAAGCTAAAGCTTTCTGAGCAACTAATTCCCCTGCTTTATTCATTCCTATAATCCCCAATGTCTTTCCAGCTAACTCAAGTCCTGTGCTATAAGATTCCTGTAGAGATTTGAAACTTATATCTCCTTCTAAAGGCATATTTCTATTAGATTCTTGCAATAGACGACAACCTGAAAAAAGATGTGCAAACACCATCTCTGCAGTGGCATTAGCTAATGCTTCTTCTGCCCAAATAACCTGTATCCCTTTTGAAGTGATATAGTCCATCAATTCCAATTCAATAGAGGTCCCTGCGAAAATTACTACGCTAAGATGAGATAACTCATTGATCATTGATTTGTTTAGCAGTGTTCCTTTTTGTATCAACAAGCCTTCTATAGCATTTTTTTGAGTATAGTTGACTAATTGTTCATGTGCTACGCGTACTTCTATAACCTCATATCCCTTTTGCTCTAAAACCTTTTTTACTTCTACTGGTATTCCGTCATTTGCTAATATCTTCATTTTTATATCTGTCAATTTTTTCCTTATTCACTAAACTTTTACTTTCATTCTATTTAATACAGCTACTAACACTTCGACACTTGCAAGTGGCAATGCGTTATATAGTGATGCTCGATACCCGCCGAGTACTCTATGTCCTTTTATATTTTGAATATTGGCTTCTTGACAGAGTGTATCAAATAAATAACCTTGTTCCTTCTCTTTAAAGTCAAAAGTAACATTCATCCGTGAACGATGCGCCTTATCCGCTAATGGATGGATAAAATCCAAACTATCTAAAGCATGATAAAGCATCTCAGCTTTTTGATTATTGATCTTCTCAATTGCCGCAACACCTCCTTTTGCTCTAAGCCAACGCAAGTTTAACAAAGTTGTATAGATTGCAAAAACATTTGCTGTGTGGTATAAACCATCCTTTGCAATGTGCTCTTTATAGTTAAGCATATTAGGTATTTTTCTCGTGATATTCCCCAAAACACCTTTTCTAACAAAGACCACACTTAATCCTGCTGGCCCAATATTCTTTTGCGCCCCTGCATAAATCACATCTATTTTATCATAGTCAAATACCCGTGAATAAACATCTGAACTCATATCACTAACGATTGGGCTATCCGATTGAGGAACAGCCGAAAACTGTGTTCCATAAATCGTATTATTCGAAGTAAAATGCAAGTAGTCACAACCATTAACCTGAGGTATATCCTGAGGTATATACGAATACTGTCTATCTGCAGAACTTCCTATTACTTCTACCTTACCAAACTGCTTTGCTTGCTCAATAGCCTTACTTGCCCATACCCCTGTATCAATATAAGCTGCATTAGTCGTCAACATATTATAAGGTATTCGCAAAAACTCCGTACTTGCTCCACCCTGTAAAAACAAAACATCATACTGTTGTTGATCGAGACCTAATAACTCCAACGCTAAGTGACTCACCTCTTCTAAGACAGCTAAAAAAGCAGTGCTGCGATGTGAGATAGACAAAATAGAAAGCCCCGACTGTTGAAAATCTACAATCGCGTCTGCCGCCTGCTTATACACCTCTTCTGGCAGTAAACAAGGTCCTGCACAAAAGTTATGAACCCTACTCATCTTATAAAGCTAGTAAAAAAGCAACTGTATCTACATGATCAGCATAGTCCCATAGCTGAGGGCGCTGCGTTTGTCCAAAAGCAATACTTCCCTCTACTAACTGATTGGATACAATACATTGAATTTTTTCCTCATCCGTTTTTAGACGTGTCTTTACTATTTCTATATCGTCATAATACTCAAAAAATACAGAGGAGATCGGAGACGAGTATCCTTGATCTTCTTTTATAGTTAAGAAGCCATTATCTAAAATCTTGAAATCACTCATTAAAAAGACTGCCTTGTTATAATCGTAGTTATTTGAATATTTCTCGTACTCAATCACATCTCGATATTCATACATTCCTTTATAGAAATTATCAAAATCAAATCCAATAGGAACAAAAAGTTTAGACACGTTTCTGCACCCTAAACCGTAATAAGTGAATACATCTTTTCCCAAAGCTATCATGTCCTCATGAGACTCCTTCCCATTCAAAATAGCTACTGAGTTTCTATTCTTGCGGATGATATTAGGCACTTGACTAAAATAGTAATCAAAATACCTAGCTGTATTATTACTACCTGTAGCAATAACGGCGTCAAATCCATCTAACTTACCTTCTGTAAAAACAATACGATCCGCTAGCATCGGTTCACAAGCAATTAAATATTTTGCTAAGAAAGGCAGTAATTTTTGATCATTAGATGACAATTTTACAACTGCAATATTACCACTAATGATAACCGAAATAAAATCGTGAAACCCTACTAGAGGAATATTACCCGCCAAGATTAACCCAACCCGTTTCTGTGGTTCGGCTGAAAAATCATATCTTGCTGTCCACAGATTCAAATTCTTTTCTGTCAATGCTTCCGCCCACGAACCAATAGAACTGATCACCTGTTCTTCTGTAAACCATCCATTGTAATGAACAGAACTGTAAATTAATTGTTCAAAAGCAGAAAAAAAATCGTCATTATGACAAACATCATTGTTTTTTATAAATTCATTTGTAGTAAATTGGCTTAAAAAACCACCTAATTTAACAAATGCATTTTTTTTAACATCTAAATCCATATTGATTTGTTTGTGAATAGTTTTGGGTGTAAATTTGCATACAAAGTTAATACATATAAAACAAAATATAAGCTATGGCAATCATTATAACAGACGAATGTATCAATTGTGGTGCATGTGAGCCAGAATGTCCAAATACAGCAATATACGAAGGGGCAGATGACTGGAGATATAAAGATGGAACAGCGCTATCTGGAAAGATCGTATTACCTGATGGATCAGAAGTTGATGCAGATGCGGCTCAAGAGCCTGTATCTGATGAATTCTACTATATCGTACCTTCTAAATGTACGGAATGTAAAGGATTTCATGATGAACCACAGTGTGCTGCCGTATGTCCAGTAGATTGCTGTGTACCTGATGACAATCATGTGGAAAGTGAAGAAACGCTCCTACAAAGACAAGCGTTCTTACACAAGCACTAAAAAAAATCAATATAAAAATTGAGCTACTCCACACGAGTAGCTTTTTTTTGTCCTCTTATGTACGGACATTAGTAGGGTATACGAGCACAATCCTTGAGGTTTTCTTGCCAAAAAACCCTTCCTTGCCCAGTAAACCTCAAGCATTCTGCAAGTATTCCGCAAGCTTGGCAACATAAACGCATATCTCCTTTCGAAAATGTTGTGCACAACTCATGAGTTTTAAAAGAAGAAAAGATTTTCGCAAATTAATAACACTCTAAAAAACACATAGTAGAACGAGATAACTCATTTGTTCACTAGATTAAAAAATACAAATTATTTTTTCACCTTTCAGCATTTTCCTCTTGCTTAAAAAAGCAATTAATTTAGACCAATCTTTCTCCTAGCCCAGTTCAATACATCAATATACAAAATACTTCTTCGATAAAACTTATTTTCAAATAAGTTTTCCGCTTCTATTACAAATGATACAAACATTTTCTTCTGTTCACTTGGATACACACGAACAAGACCATCAAATAACTTCATCAAAGCAATGTGAATAGGCGTTAAGTTTTTCATCTTCTGCATGAGTATTTTATTCGCTTTGACATAACTGTCGTATTGCATATCCTGACCAGAATCAAATTGCGCCATAAGGGATAAAATACGCGTATGAAACAATAAATCCTCCTGTACAACATAGGTTGTATTATGCAAAATCTTGTTAGAATATGCCAGAGATTCATCATATTTCTTATAGCCAAAATACAAAGCAGCCACCTTAAAGTACAGGACCAAAAAATGGTGTTCATCAATCATATTCTTATATTCATTCAACCCTCTTTGTAACTGCTTTACAAAAAGCAGACTGCCATCATACGTTTGTTTGATAAATTCAATATTCAACTTATTGCTAAATTGCAATAAAAATACCTGTGAACCAATATTCTCTGACTGCGGAAAGTTCCCACTATTAATCACCTCTTCTAATTGATTATTCCAATAAATATATCGTTCAACAGACTTAAACATCAAGATTAACTTAAACAAATAAGAGTTTCCCTTCAAATACCAAATTGGGTGACTCTGTATCATCTTCGGCTTATCATAAAACAACTGTACCCAAGACATCGAATAGCGATAAGCTCCTCGGTAATCTTGAATCAAAAAACAACGCCAAACATGTGCTTTATAATACCACAATTTCTCCCTGAAATTAAGCTTATCTAAATCAATCTCTAATAGCTTATCTCGAAACAGCGCAGTAATTCGCTCTTTTTCCTCATCACTCTTCGCGTAACCCGAAACCAACATTTCACTATAAAATTTCAATGACAAATTAGACAAACGAGTTGCATAGACATATTGTTTACTTAAATAATCAGATTGCTCGATTAACTCATCGGCACGCCCTGCTATACTACGCGTAATATATTGAGACTCTATTACTTTCTCTAGTTCAATAATCTCCAAAGCTAGTGTTTTTTCTTCCAATTCTAAAGCTAGTACTTTAGCTTTACCTAAGATCTTCAAACTTTGCTTATGGAGACCTTTTTGATACAATATAGTAGCAAAGTCAAGTTGTTCCCGTATCTGAATGCGAATATTCTTTTTGCTTGGATTCATGCGCAAGCTACTCAATATTGAACGATACAAATTTGCTTTTAGATTGGACAACTGTTGTTTAGTCGATATTCCCTGTTTTAGAATTAATTGTTCATCATAAGATTCCATCTTTTCAATTGCATTAAAAAGAAGAATAAACTTTGCCTCCGAATTATTTTGCAAGCGATTGACATATAAAGTAAACTGACGTTTTTCAGAGCGATTAAGAGACTTAATCAATACAAAAAGAACGTCTTTATTTGAATTTGACATTGTAATTATTTGGTTAATAATCCCTTTGTTTTCAAAGGATTGAACAAATAAAACACCTCTTTAGGCATTGTATTTTATTTTAACATTAAAATTAATAATAAAATACAAATCTACACTTTTGTTACAAGATATTTAAAACACAAGAGGATATGAAAACGGAAAAAATACAGATTTTTGACACAACTTTAAGAGATGGCGAACAAGTACCTGGATGTAAACTAGACAAACAACAGAAACTGACGATCGCGCAAAAACTCGATGAGTTAGGTGTTGATGTAATCGAAGCTGGCTTTCCTATTTCAAGTCCTGGAGATTTTGAAGCCGTACAAGCCATCACAAAAGTAGTAAATAAAGCTACAGTATGCGCCTTGACTCGTGCTAATAAAAAAGATATTGAATGCGCTGCACAAGCGCTTGAATTTGCCAACCAACCAAGAATACATACTGGCATAGGTACATCTGAGTCACATATAAAGTACAAATTCAACACAACTCAAGAGGATATACTAAACCGTGCTGCTGAGGCTGTGGCTTATGCCAAAAAGTATGTAGATGATGTAGAATTCTATGCAGAAGATGCGGGACGAACAGACAATGCTTTCTTAGCGAGAGTCTGCGAAACGGTCATACAAGCAGGAGCTACAGTGATCAACATACCAGATACTACAGGGTATTGTTTACCAAGTGATTATGGTTCTAAAATTCAATACCTAAAACAACATGTAAAAGGAATAGACAACATCGTATTGTCTTGCCATTGCCACAATGATTTAGGCATGGCTACAGCTAATGCGATAAGTGGAGTCGTCCATGGAGCTAGACAAATAGAATGTACCATTAACGGTATTGGAGAGCGAGCAGGAAACACTGCCTTAGAAGAAGTTGTCATGATTTTAAAACAACACCAAGAATTAGGCTTTCACACAGATATCAATACGATCTTATTAAATGAAGTCAGTCAATTGACTTCCAGCACAATGGGTATGTTCGTTCAACCAAATAAAGCTATTGTAGGGGCAAATGCATTTGCTCATAGTTCTGGAATACACCAAGACGGAGTTATAAAACGCAGAGACACTTACGAAATAATAGATCCAAGAGAAGTGGGAATTACAGAATCAGCCATTGTTTTGACGGCAAGAAGTGGACGCGCTGCATTAGCCTACCGCTTTAAAAACATAGGATTTGATGTGACTAAAAATGAACTAGACCTTTTGTATCAATACTTTTTACAAGTAGCTGATGTGAAAAAAGAAGTAAGCGAAAATGACTTACATGCCATTATGCATACATTTTCACAAAACAAAAGAATTAGTCAAACAGTCTAAACAGAAAAAATAATGATTCAACAACCAAAAACACTATTTGATAAAATTTGGGACGCACACATAGTAGAACAAATTGATAAC
The DNA here is from genome assembly GCF_009711055.1 of Myroides pelagicus. Taxonomy (GTDB): domain Bacteria; phylum Bacteroidota; class Bacteroidia; order Flavobacteriales; family Flavobacteriaceae; genus Flavobacterium; species Flavobacterium pelagicum. The sequence goes on along the minus strand of NZ_WMJY01000014.1, from coordinate 56,118 downwards.
GGTCCACAAATACTATATATCGATAAACACTTAATTCACGAAGTAACTAGTCCACAAGCATTTGATGAACTAAAAAAACGAGAAATACCAATTTACCGATCTGAGCAAACTATTGCGACAGTCGATCACAATGTACCTACATTGAATCAGGATCAACCGATTAAGGATATCTTATCTAGACAACAAGTAGAACAATTAGCTATTAACTGTCAAGAGAACAATATAACCTTATACGGATTAGGTCATAAAAATCAAGGAATTGTGCATATTATCGCTCCTGAATTAGGAATAACCCAACCAGGAATGAGTATTGTCTGTGGGGATAGTCACACCTCTACACATGGTGCATTTGGATCAATTGCATTTGGAATAGGAACAAGTCAAGTTGCTCAAGTTTTCGCTAGTCAATGTATACTAATAAACAAACCAAAGTCAATGCGCATAAATGTACATGGCTCATTAGCACCACATGTACAGCCAAAGGACGTCATTCTATATATCATAGCACAAATAGGGACTGATGCTGGTACAGGCTATTTCTGTGAGTATGCGGGAAATGTATTTGAAGAAATGAGTATGGAAGGTAGAATGACTGTATGTAACATGAGCATCGAAATGGGAGCTCGTGGAGGAATGATAGCACCCGATCAAACAACATTTGCCTACCTAGAAGGAAGGTCATTTGCCCCTAAAGGTATCGCTTGGGAAAAAAGCGTTGCGTACTGGAAAACTTTACCTACTGATGCGGAGGCGCAATTTGACAGAGAGTATCACTTTAAAGCAGAAGACATACAACCGATGATTACCTATGGTACAAATCCAAGTATGGGAATTTCTGTTGAAGCAGTAATTCCGACGAGTAAAAACAATTCGGAGAAAAAAGCTTTAGAATATATGGGGCTTACAGAAGGACAAACAGTAGAAAGTATTCCAATACAACACGTTTTTATAGGTAGTTGTACGAATGCACGCATAGAAGACTTTAGAATTGCAGCCAATTACATAAAAGGGAAAACAAAAGCAAAGGAGATTAACGCACTTATCGTTCCTGGATCCCAGCAAGTCATTCAACAGATAAAAGCAGAAGGTTTGGACCAAATATTTGAGAATGCAGGTTTTGTAATTAGACAACCAGGTTGTTCTGCTTGTCTAGCAATGAACGATGACAAAATACCAGCACAAGAATATTGTGTATCAACTTCAAACCGAAATTTCGAAGGAAGACAAGGTCAAGGAGCACGTACCTTATTAGCTAGCCCATTAACAGCTGCTATAGTAGCGATAGAAGGGAAAATCACTTATGCAAAAATGAGAGAGTATGCAAGCATTAATTAAATTAGAGTCAACAGCTATACCATTAGCTACAGAAAATATAGATACCGATCAAATAATTCCTGCTCGCTTTTTAAAGAGCATCAATAAAGAAGGATTTGGAGAGAATTTATTTAGAGATTGGCGCTATGACGAAACAAACAAACCGAAAAAGAACTTCATTCTAAATGATTCAACATATAAAGGAGAAATTCTAATTGCCGGAAACAACTTTGGTTGTGGTAGTAGTAGAGAACACGCTGCATGGGCATTAACAGATTATGGTTTTAAAGTTGTAGTAAGTAGTTATTTTGCAGATATTTTTAAAGGTAATGCACTCAATAATGGGTTGTTACCAATTACTGTTAGTCCAGAATATCTGCGCTACTTACTCCAAGAAATTGAACAAAATTCAGAGACCACCATCATAGTAGATGTCGCAAACCAAACAATAGAGGTCAATAAGCATGTAGAAAGTTTTGATCTAGACCCCTATAAGAAGATTTGTTTACTCAATGGCTATGATGATATTGACTATTTACTCAGTCAAAAAAGTAAAATAGAGGCTTACGAGCAAACCCACCAAAGAAAAATGTTATGACAAAGAATTATCAAATTGCAGTACTTTCAGGAGATGGAATTGGTCCTGAAGTAATCAACGAAACAATAAAAGTATTAGATGCAGTCGCACAGACTTATGTATTTGAACTACAATATCAACAAGCATTAATTGGAGCAATCGCTATCGACCAAACCAATGAACCATTGCCTCTACAAACTATAGAAGCATGTAAGCAGGCTGATGCAGTCTTATTTGGAGCCATTGGTGATCCAAAGTATGACAATGATCCTAATGCTGCAGTAAGACCTGAACAAGGGCTATTGGCTTTACGCAAAGAACTTGGTCTATTTGCTAACGTTAGACCTGTCAAAGCATATAAAAAGCTATTGGATAAAAGTCCATTGCGAACAGAGATTATTCAACACACTGATTTAATAATATTTCGTGAACTAATTAGTGGGATATATTTTGGAGACAAGAAGATATCCTCAGATGGAAGAGTTGCTACTGACACCTGCACTTATACTCAAGAAGAAATAGAAAACATTGCTCATTTGGCTTTTCAATCAGCCGTAAAAAGGAACAACAAATTAACATTGATTGACAAAGCAAATGTTTTAGAAACTTCAAGATTATGGAGAAGAGTAGTTCAGTCATTAGCAACTCAATACCCAACTGTAGAAGTAGACTATATGTTTGTCGACAATGCAGCTATGCAATTAATCTTAAACCCTAAGCAGTTTGATGTTATTTTGACGGAGAATATGTTTGGTGATATTATTTCAGATGAAGCTAGTGTTATAGGAGGGTCAATTGGACTATTACCTTCCGCTTCAATCGGAGACAAAACTGCATTGTTTGAACCTATTCACGGATCTTATCCACAGGCTAAAAATAAAGGGATAGCCAATCCTATTGCATCAATCTTAAGTGGGGCCATGATGCTTGACCACTTAGGAGAACACGATGCAGCAGATGCAATTAGAGATGCTGTATTACACGCAATCAACCAAGGGATACTTACGCCAGACTTGGCAACTGACACTACTTATACAACCAATGCAGTAGGTGATCATATCGCCAACCACGTTCGCTATCGAACAGGTCACAGATACCAGGATAATATGACTCATAGTAAGTCAACTATCATATAATCATATTTATTGTTGATTATTTTAACCTTCTAGTTTTTTGAGAAAAGCCTATCAGCCACGATAGGCTTTTTCATTTAATCTGGTTAACAACAAACAAAAATAGCTCTAATTAAAGAGCTATTTTCTACCAAAAACTAAAAAATGTAAGATGCTTACAAAATTTATAATCGTCAATATTTTAATTCAATACAACAGTATTTTAGTTTCATTTCGTACATAAATATATAGCAATAACACAAAGAGCATTAGATACAGATCATATATAAACAACAACCAAAAACACAGCCATTGATATATACCCATATACAAATAAGTTCTTTACTAGACGATAAATAAACGGATAAAACTAAGAATAGTAGAAAGTATATGTTACACAAAGTACATACACACTAGTAAGTGTGACATACAAAATATAAATAACCATCAACTATGACATGAGCTCTAAACCGCGAAAGCATGGTCTACTAAAGATAGGCAGGTCTCCTGACTCGTAATATTCTTTATCTTCCTTCCCATCTACTACTAGATTAGACAGTGGATTTGCAATGGATAAAGAACTTGCTATTACTTACAGTTGCGCGACAGTTCGTGATTTTCACACGATTCCCTTTTCATATACAACTAAGTATAACCTCTCTTTGTTGATAATATATTATTCTCTCAACAAGAATAATTCGAGGGCTAAGATAAATAAAGTTTGTGAATATCCCGTCTATTATTTTTATATTATTTAGAAACATTTTACAATACTAAGAGTAGATAAGTAAAACATATGCTCTCAATGCACTAGCTATATTAATTAAAGAGTCTGTGGAACACTTGAAATCTGTTCTTTTCTTTCCTGATAAGCATTAATATCTTTATAGACCTGAAGCACCCGAATTGTCGTATAAGATCTTAATTTCTCTAACATATACTTAGCATGTGGACTATTTATATTATCAACTTTCAATTTTCGTTTAGAGAATGCCTGGGTCCAAGTATAATAATAGGGCTGATTATTATGATAAGCTATAGCACCAATCGAATCAGCGATAAAACCATAGTCATTAACAGCAAAGTGATATTGAGAAGCATCACTAAACAAATCATCTCCAGTATAAGTATAAGAAGCATCAGAGAGGCTTAAATTAAATAAAGTAGGAAAGATATCTTTATGAGAAGATAATCGCTCTACATCAACGTACTTAGGCTTATACTTCTCTGGAATATAAAATAAAATAGGTACACTCCTTTTTAGAAAACCTTCTTCATCTGTATATTCAAAAACTTGACGAATATTATGATCACCTGAAGCAGCAATAATAGTATTCTCACCATAAGGAGATTCTCTGACCATTTTAATCAATTTCGCCAACATAGAAGCACCGTATTGATGAGAATAAAAGTTCGCATAAGCAATTTCTTCATCTACTCTAATTTGTACTTTAAGACTATCAGGCATCATAATTGGATAAGACTCATAACTACTAGGGACCTCAAATGGTGTATGATTACTAATAGTCAGTCCAAAAATAAACTTTGGCTTACCACTATTCTCATTGAGCTTTGTCATGATATAATCCATCAAATACCCATCGTGCACCCCCCAAGCGAACTCTTCAGCATCTGGATAGATATTTAAAAGATGATTTCTTCCTTCAATATAATCAAATCCTTGTTGCTGGAGCATTTTATCAATATTTCTCCATGAAATATTGGCTCCAGTTAAAAAATACGCATCATAACCCTTTTTTTTAAATGGTAAAGTGATAGCAGAACTAAACGGAGTATCAAAATACATAGATTGAGAGATAATAGTTTTAGGCGTACCTACCAAAAAATTTTCTAAAGTTTGAATTGTACCATTAAAAGAAGACAAACTATTCTTAAAGTAATATAGATTAGGTAATTCATCTACTAAATCACCCAATAAGTTTAACTCTTTTGAATTCATGTCAAAATAATGAGTACTCATACTCTCCATTTGCACAAAAATAACATTAGGGGGGTTTTGTTGTAGGTATGTATTAAAACGAGTATTCGAATGGAGAGAGTTATCAAACAACTTGCCTTCCCCTTCTCTATATGCATTACATGCCTGATTCCAATTCTCATAGCCCATAATTTCCAGTTCCCGAGGAATATCAGGAATGATTTGATTATCTCTACGTTCAGAATTAGCAAACTTTAAGCTATATAAAGCATTATAACACAGTGAATTTACAAATTCATTATCCGTTATGTTTGTATGCTCTCTTCGCAATGTAAATGTACCAGTACTCCCGCGCATACCAACAAAGAACAAAGGAAAAAATAAGATTAAGATAAGTACTAAAGTTTTACTTCTTAATTGAATCGGTTTAGTACTTGAATTACTTACTAAATGCGCAGTGTACAATAGACCTGCAATAACTATTAAATACGTTAATACAATTTTCCCAATAGGATAATCCTCCCATACAGAATTAAGTACTGCAACAGTATCGTCATCAAAAACACCAAAGAAAAGTATGTTGATATGTGACTGAAAAAACAAATAAAAGAAATAATCTATTATGATAAAAGACAAAAAAGATATTAGAAGGAGTAACAAATAATATTTGATAAACTTAGCAAAAAAAGAACTAAAACTATCATTAAAGCGCCTTGGGATAAATAAAGCTATCAGACAAAACAATACTACAGGAAGAAAACCATAGCAGATAACAGATATATCAAAACGAGCTCCGACAAGAAAAGACATGAGCACCCCAAATTTATAGGAAAAAAGCTCTTCCATGTTACCATATGTAATAAGAAAGGATACTCTACCTACGAAAAAAACAAGAAGAAAATACAAAAAATACTTACCACTGTTTACTAACAAACGACCAAACAATCTTAAATTCACTAAAAAACAAATAACAATTAAATTAAATACGCAAAGTTAATAATTATACAACAATAAATTAACATTAATTAAAACAAAAAAACACTAAAAGAATAGATCGTTATCAAATAACAAAAAGTAAAATATTTTTAAAAAAGGTTTTGTAAGAGAAAAAAGACTTTATATATTTGCACTCGGTTTTGAAGATACGTATCTATCAAAGCTGAGGAAGAGATAGTAAAATTTAAGATTTAAAGATAAAAGCAATGAGCAAGAGAACGTTTCAACCATCAAATAGAAAAAGAAGAAACAAACATGGTTTCATGGATAGAATGTCTACTCCAAACGGTAGAAAAGTATTAGCTGCTAGAAGAGCTAAAGGAAGACATAAATTGACTGTTTCTTGTGAAACAAGACATAAAAAATAATGTTTTAAGAAAGCATTAATGAAGGTGTTACTATTATTCGTAACGCCTTTTTTTATACTCAGTCTTAACGCACACATACAATTACACAACAACACTAAACTTACTTTATCTTTTTTAATTCAATTATTTTGTTTATTTTTTTAAAGTAATAAAACAACACAGAAAATGCCTAAGGACAACTCAATCAAAACAGTACTTATCATTGGTTCAGGACCAATCATTATTGGACAAGCTTGTGAATTCGATTACTCAGGTTCACAATCTGCTAGATCTTTAAGAGAAGAGGGAATTAATGTAATATTAATTAACTCAAACCCTGCAACAATTATGACTGACCCTTCAATGGCAGATCATATTTACTTAAAGCCACTAACAACTAGATCAATCATCGAGATTCTTGTTGCTCATCCAGAAATTGATGCTGTATTACCAACTATGGGAGGACAGACAGCATTAAATTTATGTCTTGAATGTGACGATAAAGGAATCTGGGCAGACTTTGGTGTACGATTGATTGGAGTTGATATTAACGCGATAAATATTACAGAAGACCGCGAACAATTCAAACAACTTTTAGAAAAAATAGATGTACCTGCAGCACCTGCTAGTACAGCTACATCTTTCCTAGAAGGAAAAGAGATTGCTCAAAAATTTGGATTTCCATTAGTTATTCGTCCTTCTTTTACATTAGGAGGAACAGGAGCCGCTTTCGTTCATAACGAAGAAGATTTTGATGACTTATTAACATATGGTCTAGAAGCTTCACCAATCCACGAAGTTTTAATAGACAAAGCTTTATTAGGATGGAAAGAATACGAATTAGAATTATTACGTGATAAAAATGACAACGTAGTAATTATCTGTACTATCGAAAACATGGATCCTATGGGTATCCACACTGGAGATAGTATCACTGTAGCACCAGCTATGACATTGTCAGATAGAACGTTCCAAAAAATGCGTGACCTATCAATCAAGATGATGCGTAGCATCGGTAATTTTGCTGGAGGATGTAATGTACAATTTGCTGTATCACCAGATGAAAAAGAAGATATCGTTGCTATTGAAATCAATCCTCGTGTATCTCGTTCTTCTGCCTTAGCATCTAAAGCTACAGGTTACCCTATTGCTAAAATTGCTACTAAATTAGCATTAGGATATACACTTGACGAATTACAAAACCAAATTACTAAATCTACTTCAGCTTTATTTGAGCCAACATTAGATTATGTAATTGTAAAAATACCTCGTTGGAACTTCGACAAATTTGAAGGTGCAGACAGAACATTAGGTCTTCAAATGAAATCAGTTGGAGAAGTAATGGGAATCGGACGTTCATTCCAAGAAGCTTTACACAAAGCAACGCAATCATTAGAAATTAAACGAAATGGTTTAGGTGCTGATGGTAAAGGAAACACGAACTATGATAAGATTATTGAGAAACTTACTCACGCTAGTTGGGATAGAGTTTTCGTTATCTATGATGCAATTCAACACGGAATTCCATTAAGCAGAATACATGAAATCACTAAAATAGATATGTGGTTCTTAAAACAATACGAAGAGCTTTATATCTTAGAAAAAGAGATTTCTAAATACACACTCGAAACTTTACCTAAAGATTTATTACTGGAGGCAAAACAAAAAGGATTTGCAGACAGACAAATCGCACATATGCTTAATACTTTAGAGAGTAAAGTACACACACTTAGAGATGAAATGAATATCAATCGTGTATTCAAATTAGTTGATACTTGTGCTGCTGAATTCCCTGCAAAAACACCATACTACTATTCTACTTTTGAGGCAGAAATCGAAAGACCTGATGGTACACGTTATGTTTCAAATGAAAGTATCGTTAGTGACAAGAAGAAAGTAATTGTATTAGGTTCTGGTCCTAACCGTATTGGTCAAGGTATTGAATTTGACTATTCATGTGTTCACGGAGTATTAGCTGCTGAGGAATGTGGGTACGAAACAATTATGATTAACTGTAACCCAGAGACCGTTTCTACTGACTTTGATACAGCTAATAAATTATACTTCGAACCAGTATTCTGGGAGCATATTTACGATATTATTCGACACGAAAAACCTGAAGGCGTTATCGTACAATTAGGAGGACAAACAGCTTTAAAACTAGCTGAAAAATTAGAGAAAAATGGAATTAAAATTCTAGGTACTAGTTTCGACGCATTAGACTTAGCTGAAGACAGAGGTCGTTTCTCGAAACTTCTTGAGGAACTAAATATCCCGTTTCCACAATTTGGAGTTGCTAAAACTGCAGAACAAGCATTACAACTAGCTGAAAAACTAGATTTCCCTCTATTAGTTAGACCTTCTTATGTATTAGGTGGACAAGGAATGAAAATTGTTATCAATAAAAAGGAGTTAGAAGAACACGTAATTGAATTATTAAACTCTATTCCTGGCAACTCATTACTACTTGACCACTATTTAGCTGGAGCTATTGAAGCAGAAGCTGATGCTATTTGTGATGGAGAAAATGTACACATTATTGGTATCATGGAACATATTGAGCCATGTGGAGTACACTCAGGAGATAGCCACGCTATGCTTCCTCCATTTAACTTAGGAGAATATGTCCTTAACCAAATTAAAGATCACACAAGAAAAATTGCTGTAGCTTTAAAAACAGTTGGACTAATCAATATTCAATTTGCAATCAAAGATGATATCGTTTACATCATTGAAGCAAACCCAAGAGCATCAAGAACAGTTCCTTTCATTGCTAAAGCATATGGAGAACCTTATGTAAACTACGCAACGAAAGTAATGTTAGGACATAACAAAGTAACTGACTTTGAGTTTAATCCTCATTTAAAGGGATACGCTATTAAGACTCCTGTATTCTCTTTCAGTAAGTTTAAAAATGTAAATAAAGCATTAGGCCCTGAAATGAAATCAACTGGAGAGAGTATTCTATTTATTGAAAACCTAAGAGATGATCAATTCTATGACATCTATTCTCGTAGAAAAATGTACTTAAGCAAATAAGCTTATACACAATACTTATCAAAAAGGGATATGCTTTTGCATATCCTTTTTTTGCTATAATCCTTAGCAATTCATTATTTTCAATCTCTCCTATTATTGCTTACTTTTGAGCGTCATGAAATAATACCTTTATACTATGTCCCAAGAGATACTGATAGCCCTACTAATTCTATTAATTATCATCTCCTTCTTTATAGGAAAAAGCACAAGTAAACAAAATAATACATCAAGCGAAGAAAATATACGCTTAAACAGTGAGAACAACTATCAAGTCAAAATAATTGAACAACTCAAAGCAGAAAAAAAACAAATTGAAGAACAAGCTGAATTACTTCGATTAGACAATCAAGAACTAATTGCTCGCATTTCAATTAGAGATACAGAATACACCCATCTTAAAGATCGGTTAGAGCAACAGCAAAAGGAAACATTAGCTCTACAAGACAAATTCACTATTGAATTCGAAAACTTAGCGAATAAAATACTCGAAGAAAAAAGTGATAAATTCACTAAGCAAAACAAAGTCAGTTTAGAAACTTTACTTTCTCCTCTAAATGAAAAAATACAACTCTTCGAGCAAAGAGTTGAACAAACACATAAAGAAAGTATAGATTATCACGCCGCATTACGTCAGCAAATCTTTGGTTTACAACAGATGAACCTAAAAATGAGCGAAGAGACCCTTAACCTAACAAAAGCATTAAAAGGAGACAATAAACTTCAAGGAAATTGGGGGGAAATGATACTAGAAAGTGTTTTAGAGAAGTCAGGATTGGAGAAAGGAAGAGAATACCATACACAACAAAACTATACAACTGAACAAGGTAGTAGGCTTCAACCAGATGTGGTTATCAATCTACCAGACAATAGACATATGGTGATCGACTCAAAGGTATCTTTAGTTGCCTATGAACAATATGTAAATGCTGTAGATCCTAATACACAAAAACAGCATTTAAACGATCACCTAATCTCGTTAAACAGACATATCACGAATTTATCAGACAAGAACTATCACGAACTTTACAAAGGCACTAGCCCTGATTTTGTATTGCTTTTTATTCCAATAGAAACAGCTTTCTCAATTGCAATAAATACAGACAATACTTTATATACTAAAGCATTTGAAAAGAATATTGTCATTGTAACCCCTTCAACTTTACTTGCTACCTTACGTACGATTGAATCGATGTGGAGTCAGCGCAAACAACAAGAAAATGCTTATGAGATTGCCAAACAGGCTGGATTATTGTACGATAAGTTTGTTGGCCTTATTAACGACCTTACTCGTATTGGCAAAAAATTAGAAGATACTAAGCAAGAGTACGAAAGTGCTTTTAATAAACTAAGTGAAGGAAAAGGTAATTTACTATCCTCTGTTCAAAAGTTAAAAGATATGGGTGCTAAAGCTAAAAAGAGTCTTGATACTCCTCTATTAGACAAAGCACAAGCTGCTAATGAGTAATAATTACGTATAAGCTTCCTAACTTCTTGTTATAACATACTCAATCAATCAATCAATCAAACAATCTATATTTTTACAAAAATAGAGTCACTAAATAAGTTGGCTCTATTTTTGTAAGGTACATAGCACATACATCAAATAAACTACTTTAGTCATAATATCAAATAAAAAAAGTACTCATTTACCATATTTTATCAGATAATCAAAAAATGCATAAGCATATTTATCCATTATTCAGATAGAATTCTTTTGGTATACATCGTAAAAATGTACTTTTGTATCACATCGAAAAAAGTAACAATTGTAAAATTTAAAAACTTCAATCCATGACATTTAAAGATCTGCACCCAGCCGATATCGCTGAAGCTATTTCTGAGATGAAAAGAAACGAGCGAAACTTAGAATTCTTAAAGCTTTCGCCTGACCTGAAGGTTGAAGTATTTTCTTTTTTAGATATTAATATTCAAGAGGAGATTGTACGTAGTATGACTCAAGAAGATTATGCAGAAGTACTAAATAACCTTGAACCTGATGACCGTACAGAGTTGCTAGAAAACTTCCCAGATGAATTGATTAAATACTCTATCAACTTACTTAACGCAGAAGAAAAACAAATTGCCTTAAAGCTGATTGGATATAACGAAGACAGCATCGCTAGATTAATGACTCCGCTGTATATCCAAACCAAAGCAAATAAAACGGTTAAAGACGTATTTCAACACATTAAAAAATACGGAAAAAAAGCAGAAACGCTTAACTATATTTATGTTGTAGATGACCATAACCGTTTAATCGACGATTTAAAAGTTGGTGAGCTTCTATTAGCTAATGAAGACACTCTTATATCAGAGTTAGTGGATAATAACTTTATTGCTATTACAACAACAACACATACGGAAGAAGCTTTTGATATTTTTGAAAAATATGACCGCTCTGCTTTACCGATTATCACTGAAAAAGGTGTACTTGTTGGAATAGTGACTTTCGATGATATCCTAGATGCTATCAAAGACCGTGATACAGAAGATATTCAAAAATTCGGAGGGATGGAAGAGTTAGATTTATCTTATACACAGACTCCATTATTTGAATTAGTCCGTAAAAGAGCCGGATGGTTGATTATACTATTCTTAGGAGAGATGCTAACTGCTTCTGCTATGGGGCACTTTGAAGATGAAATTGAAAAAGCTGTAGTACTAGCTTTATTCGTTCCATTAATTATTTCTAGTGGTGGTAACTCTGGATCACAAGCCGCTTCACTAATTATCCGTGCTATGGCACTGGGTGAGGTAAAGCTGAATGATTGGTGGTATGTTCTTCGCAAAGAACTAGCTTCTGGAGTTATGCTTGGTGGTATCTTAGGTATTATAGGCTTTATCCGAATATTAATTTGGCAGAAATCCGGAATATATGATTACGGTGAGCATTGGATTGCTGTAGGTTTAAGTGTTTCCGTATCCTTGCTTTTCATTGTGCTTTGGGGAACATTATCAGGATCTCTTATTCCATTTATACTTCGAAAGTTTGGAATGGACCCTGCTACTGCATCAGCACCGTTTGTCGCTACATTAGTTGACGTTTCTGGACTGATTATCTATTTTTCAATAGCAGCCATGTTCCTAACAGGTAAAATACTCTAAAAATTAATTATACATAAAAAGAAATACGCCTTGATGAGTGATCAAGGCGTATTTCTTTTTATCTTATTCTGGCACCTTGCGAAAAGGTCTTAGAACATCCCCAGATTCATTCATTAAATACACCGGAGCCTTAGACTGATAAAACAATTGATTATTCATTGTCTCTTCAAGTACTAATATATTCTTTTCATATTCAACCTTAAAAGGTGTTTCTATATCTTTAGGTTCTTGAATAACTATATGAGAACTTCCACATACAGCCATAAATATTACATAAACTATTGGATCCATAACTAAAGTTTTGATTTACTTAAAGATATAAATTATTCTTCAATAAACTTTACTTTTCTCATATTAGGCAGAAAGGCAGCTATTATTCCAATCAATGGCAAATAAGCACAAACATTATAAATAAACTCTATTGATGTACGATCAGCTAACCATCCTAAAATAGCAGATCCTAATCCCCCCATTCCAAATGCAAATCCAAAAAACAACCCAGATACCATTCCTATCTTTCGTGGTAATAACTCTTGTGCATATACTAAAATCGACGGAAAAGCAGAAGATAAAATTAAACCAATTACAACAATCAAAATACTTATCCATTCTAAAGGAGCATAAGGCAATAATATTGTAAAAGGAGCTACTCCTAACACCGAAAACCAAATTATATACTTACGTCCTACTTTATCTCCAAAAAAACCACCAATTAAAGTTCCTGCGGCTATAGCTACCAAGAAATAAAACAAATAAACTTGGGCTTGTACCTCACTCAAACCAAATCTATCAATCATATAAAACTGAAAATAACTAGAGATGCTTGCTACATAAAAATACTTAGAGAAAATAAGTAATAGCAATAAAACAATCGAAAAATTTACTCTTGCCTTAGATAACTGAGGTACACGAACTACTTTTTTTAACTTATTCGCTTGGTGGGCTAATACTCCTTTATACCACGTACCAATAAAGAGATAAAACAATTGAGCCAATACCCCTATTAACAAAAACCATAACATATATTGTTGTCCATTCGGCAATACAATCCATGCCACAAGCAATGGAGCTAATGCTGTCCCTGTATTTCCTCCAATCTGAAAAATTGATTGCGCAAGACTGCGCTTACCTCCTGAAGCAACATAGGATACACGTGAAGACTCTGGATGAAAGATAGATGACCCAATCCCTATTAATGTAACCGAGAGTAATACAACAAAATAAGATGGTGCAAAACTTAAGGTCACCACCCCCAACATACTACAAATCATACCAAAAATCTGAGAGTATGGCTGAGGATGCTTGTCCGTATAGGTGCCTACTAAAGGCTGCAGCAACGATGAAGATAATTGATAACAAAACGTAATCATCCCTATCTGAGCAAAAGTCAAGTCGTAATTTTCCTTCAACATTGGGTAAGCAGCGGGTACAATAGCTTGTATCAAATCATTACAAAGATGACCAAAACTAATCGCTAACAAAATTGGATAAACAGTCTTTTTAGCTTCTGTTTGTTCATTAATTGTATTAATGATGCTATTTGATGATTGGAACAACTTAGACATAAATACTCATTTTAATTGCTTACTAAGGTAAACTATCCTTCTACAAAGGAACATAATTTTACTATCCAAAATGTTATAATAGATTATTTTATTACATTTACTTTTATCAAACCAAAAATATACCACGTATATGTCTTCTACTCATCATAACCAGTCTGCTTTAAAGGAAAATGAAGGAATAGAACAACCTAAAAGTACAAATGAACTAGCAATAAAAAAACTCCAGGAAAGAAGGAGAAAAAAACTAGACAGTCAAGAGCTAATTAAAAAAATCATTGCACAAGACAAGGTTGCTTTAAGTCAAGCGATTACCCTCGTTGAAAGTTTAAATGTACAGCATCACAAACAAGCTGAAGAAATAATCCAAGGTTGTCTTCCCTATGCTAACAATTCTATTCGAATAGGTATAACTGGCGTACCAGGCGTAGGTAAAAGTACATTCATTGAGTCATTTGGAAAACTACTTACCTCGCTAGGAAAAAAAGTAGCAGTTCTTGCTATAGACCCTAGTAGTAGTGTTACAGGTGGTAGTATACTTGGTGATAAAACAAGAATGGAAGAGCTCGTTAAAGACGAGAATGCCTATATTAGACCTTCTGCTTCAGGTGATAGCTTAGGAGGTGTGGCACGAAAAACTAGAGAGAGTATAATCTTATGCGAAGCATGTGGATTTGATACTATTTTAGTAGAAACTGTCGGTGTAGGACAGAGTGAAACAGCTGTACATAGTATGGTTGACTTCTTTTTACTACTTAATTTAGCAGGTGCAGGTGATGAATTGCAGGGAATTAAGAGAGGTATTATGGAAATGGCTGACGCAGTAGTTATCAATAAAGCTGATGGACAAAATCAAAAAAAGGCCCAGCAAGCTAAGTTAGAGTACAACCGTGCTCTCCATTTATTCCCTAAAAAAACTTCTGATTGGACACCTAAGGTTACTACATGTAGCGCACTACATCATACAGGAATTAAAGAAATCTGGGAGTTAATCATAAACTATATCGCGCTTACCACAGAAAACCAATATTTTTATGCAAGAAGGAAAGAGCAAAATCAATACTGGTTAATGGAAACTATTAACGAAAACATTCTAATGCGATTCTACAATAACCCTACAATAAAACTACTTATAACAACAAATAAAAAAGCAGTGCAAAACAATGAATTATCACCGTTTGCAGCTGCTCAATTAATCTTAAAGACATATTTTAAAGAATGAGGTATTAGTCTTCTAAATCCTCATCTTCTACATATCTCTCCATCTCACGCTCGTAAAACTTTCCTGCTAGCTCTACTAAAACTTCCATCTCAGCTTCTACTTCATTCTCATCTGCTTCCTCAATTGACTCTAAAAACTCAATTTCATCATTGCTTAAATTAATAATAAATCGAGGATACTCTAAGTGAATAATGAAGATATCATCTGGATTATCTGTATTATCTGCTAAAACAAACTTTGGCAATTCCATATAAATAATTGTATTAATTGTTATTAATTAATCTATTTGATAAAATATGAAAGCGAAAATACAACAAAGCTGCTGCCATTGTTAATCCCGCTAATAATCCTATCCATATCCCTGGTGCTCCTACTTCAGTATATAAACTTAAATAAATAGAAACAGGGAATCCTACAATCCAATAGGATACAAAGGTAATAATCATCGGCACATTTACATCTTGTAACCCACGTAATGCACCTAAAGTTACTACTTGTACACAATCAGATATCTGAAAGAATGCACATATCAACAACAGCTGACTTGCTACTTGAATTACCTCATCATTGACCACCTTGTTTACCACGTCCTGACTATCTAAAAATAGCATAGGTATATATCCCTTAAATAAAATAAAAAACAAGGCAAAGCCTATATAAATAATTATAGCCATCAACATAATTGAACGAGCAACAACCTTTAGCTTTATATAATCTTTTAATCCTCTCTGATTTCCAACGCGTATCATTGCCGCTACACTTAATCCACTAGCAAACATAAATGTCATCGATGACATGCTTAAAGCTATTTGATTTGCAGCTTGTGCTACTGTCCCTATCATTCCTGATAACCATACTGCTCCGACAAACAAAGCTACTTCAAAAAAACTCATTAGCCCAGAAGGAATTCCAATCTTCGTTATTTTAGACAACATTTCCTGCTTTACTTCTGAGAAACTAATCCCTACTAAAAAAGGTTTAAACATCTCTTGTTTTCGCAAGGAAAAGTGCATATACACAATCATTACCAAACGCGAAATTAGTGTTCCATATGCTGCTCCCAACATCCCCATCTCTGGAAAAATCCATATGCCATATATTAATAAATAATTCAATAACACATTCGTTACATTCGATATTACTGTCGCATACATTGCGTTTTTTGTCTGTGACTTACCATCGGCAAATTGCTTATAAGCTTGATACATAATCATTGGTATCAATGACAACGCAACAATATCTAAAAACGGTTTTGCTAATACAGTAACCTCTTCTGGTTGCCCCATATGAACAAGTAATGGCTTTGCTAATGAGATTAAAGCAAATAATATTACTCCTAATGTTGTACATAAAAATAACCCATTTACAAAAACCGAACGCCCTACAGGAGTATTATTTTCTGCATCACTATGTGCTACTAATGGAGTCAACGCAGTAGAAAAACCAACACCTAAAGATATCGCTATAAAAACAAAACTATTGGCCAAAGAAGCTGCTGCTAATTCAGTTGCTCCAATTTTACCTACCATTATGTTATCAATCACACCGACAATAGTGTGACCTAACATTGCTAAAATAATTGGATAAGCTAACTTGATATTATACCTAAACTCATTAAAATATATAGACAGATTCATTTCTTAAAAAAATTTCTGCAAATATAATGAGTTGCTTACAAACATGCGCCCTTACAAAAATTATTAGACTATAAAGTTTTCCAAATACTTTTAAAGTTCCCCCTCTCTACTCTTCATTTAAAAGCTGGTCTTTGTATAAAACCAAGTCTTCTTTCAACGTATCAGATAACTCTGGTACCACAATATCAGTATAAGTACTCATCACCTCGTCTAATATACTTGCCAAAATAAAACGACAAACATCTTTATCATCTGCTGGTATTACATACCACGGCGCTTCATCTGTAGATGTTTTTTCTATTGCTATTTGATAGTAACGCTGATATTCCTCCCAAAACTCTCTTTCTTTTACGTCTGCTGGCTCAAACTTCCAATTGTGTTTATCTTTATTCAAACGGCGTAATATTCTACTCTTTTGCTCATCTTTACTCATGTGTAAGAAAAATTTAAACACAATCACTCCATTATTACTAATGTGCTTTTCAAAGTTCTGTATCTCTTCATAACGCTTGTCCCAAAACATTTCATCAATATCAGTAATTACTTCTATTCCTGGAATACGCTCATTTAAAACTATTTCTGGGTGTACTCGAGAAACCAGTACATTTTCATAATGACTGCGATTAAATACTGTATACTTCCCCTTCTCAGGTAAAGTAACAAAATGCCTCCATAAGTAATCATGTCTAAGCTCATAAGAAGTTGGACGCTTAAAACTTTGCACATCAACACCTCTAGCATTAAACGACTTGAATACTTCGCGAATCAAACTATCCTTTCCTGCCGCATCCATTCCTTGTAAGCAAATCAAAACACTATAACGATTATGTGCATACATAATATCTTGTAATTTTCCCAACTTACGACTGACCTCATCTAGCTTTCTCACTGCTTTCTTCGGTTTCATATCAAAATCTGGCTTTGTTGAACATCCTGATAATTCAAAACCTTCTTTCGCTATATACTTCTTTGCAAAACTCATATTTATCCATTTAGACATAAAAAATAACATATTTTAATTAGATTTGAAACATAATCTTTCTAATTATTACCAATGAAGCAATTCACTCTCGAACTACTCTTTCATTTATTTGGTATCAGTGCCGCATCAGGCTTGGTTTACAACGAGGATCAAATTCATGTCATCACTGACGATAGTTCTTACTTCTATCACCATGATTTGACCAATAATCTATTTACAAAAACTCCTTTAACAACCTATGATTATGGCCAAGAACTAATCGCTAAAAGTGAAAAACCAGACTATGAAGCCATCACTTATTCTGATGAGTTCTATTATATTTTTGGTTCTGGTTCTACCGATAAGCGAATTAACTTAGTAGAAGTACATCGGCTAACAAATGAAGTAAGCAACATAAAAGAACTTGATATCCTCTATGAATCAATGAAGAGTTTTGCTAATATTAATAATGATAACTTTAATATTGAAGGTGTCATTTATAATGATGACACTTGGTATTTCTTCAATAGAGGTAATGGTGATCTACACCAAAATGGTATTTTTATCGTAACAGGAGAAAGTATTATTGACAATTTTAAAATCACTTATTTCCCTATTAAACTACCTAAAATCAATAAAGTACAAAGTTCTTTTACGGATGCTGTTAAAGTTGATAACTATATATACTTTCTAGCTGCTGCAGAAGATGAACAATCCAATTATAAAGATGGAGAGATTAAAGGAAGTCTAATCGGACGGATCAATCCCCAAAAAATGAAAGTGGAAAAAACAAAAGTAATTAGTGATACTCATAAATTTGAAGGAATTACGCTATACAAGAACAATGAAAGTGAAATACAGTTTTTACTTTGTGAAGACCCAGATAATCCTATTGGACAAACAGGAATTTATCAGCTA
Organism: Myroides pelagicus; assembly: GCF_009711055.1. Classification (GTDB taxonomy): domain Bacteria; phylum Bacteroidota; class Bacteroidia; order Flavobacteriales; family Flavobacteriaceae; genus Flavobacterium; species Flavobacterium pelagicum. The sequence goes on along the minus strand of NZ_WMJY01000014.1, from coordinate 37,389 downwards.
ACAATAAAGAAATAAATAGTAAAGGGCAGATGTATTTATCTGCCCTTTACTATTTATCGATAACATTCATTTTATTCTTCTACCTTTTCCTTTACACGTATAAAGCGTCTATTCGTCCATAGTGCTAAGACAAAATAAAACAAGCAAATTCCCCACATTTGGATATAAATGTCTTTTATTTCATATAATGAAGCTCCAAATTGAGACAATGCCAGATACCCTTGTGATCCTAAAGTTGTTGGAATAAACACAGACGCTTTTTGCAACCACAATGGAAATGCTTGCATAGGCCAAGAAGCCCCTGAAAGCAATAATGTCGGTATCGAAAATATTGTCACAACCATTAATGCCTCTTCTCTCTTGCGAAAGAAGTTAATAGCTGTCATTCCTAAAAAAGTAACAGATAATATAAAGGGAGTTAAAAAAACTACAATCTCAAACATATCACCTCGCATCGGAAAGTTGTATGCACGATTAACAACCAAAGTGGCAATAACTAAAAGTAACATTGAAAACACTAAATATGCTAAACTTCTTCCTATTGTTGAAAAGAAGATACCAAAGCGTTTATTAGCATATGCAAAAGTACGTGCAAATAAACCACCTTCCCTTAATGTTCCTCCAATTACTCCCATTGCCGAAATCTGAAGTGTCTGTAGAGCAATCAAAAATACTACGGGCAACAAGAATGTTCCGTATCCCGAATTAATATTATACAAAGGTACGGCCACAGGATTAAAAGGTCGTCTATTCTCAACAGCCTGCTTCATATTAGTACCAGTAGCCATCATCTTATTAACTTCAATCTGTGCATTCATCGTTCCTACTGTTTTCATCACTGCTCCCAATGTTTGCTTATAATACAACATATAAGAAGCATCGGCATAAGCTACTACTTTGGGAGAAATCCCTTTTTGAATGTCTCTTCCAAATCCTTTCGGTATTAAGATAATACCATGTACTTTCTCCTCCCTGTACAATTCTTTCGCCAATTCATAACTTTGTGTTCGATAGTCCACATTTAACTGAGGGGTTCCATCTAACATGCGCCCTACTTGTTGACTCAACTTCGATTGATCTTGATCAACAACTGCTACAGACAAGTTCTCTATTACCTCATGTGAATAAACATAAGAATAAAAGAAAAACACAAATAATACTGAGAATATATATGAGGTTATCACAGCCGTATCAGAAAAGATCAACTTTACTTCCTGTCTTAATCCTTCATAGATCAGTGCTAATCCTTCAATTAATGATTTAAACATTATAACCTCCTTTCTTTAATCTGCGATAATATAAAGGTATTGATAACAATCCTAACAACAGGAAAATTACAAATACCAACATATAAGCTGACTGCATAGCGTTAAATGAGATTCCTCGCACTGCATAATTAATTACAAATCTTAAATAAGAATGGAAAGGAAAAATATAATTTAACCCCTGAACAAAACCACTCATCCCTTCTGGCGGAAATGTATATCCTGCAAAAGAGAAAGCTAGTGCTGTATATCCTCCTCCAATTGTCATCGCTGTACGTAAACTCGTTACTATTGAAGTAATAAAAATGGCAATTGCTTGACAAACCACAATAAAGCTTAAGGTAATCATATTAACCATGAAAAAACTAGCATTAAGTGGTGCCTCTACTTTATAGAAAATAATACTATTCATAAAATACCCTACAATGAAAAACACAATAGTATAAGGTAGTATCTTCCCGAAAACTATGGCAACAATATTGTTATCAGTCTGCTTAAGTAATTCTCTCCCCTTATTGTACTTTAATGTATTCCCTAAAGCGTAAATCGTAACAATCATCACGATTATTTGAAAAGCCATTGGTAAAAAACCTAAATTCAAATAAGCTCCATAATTCAGATAAGGATTAAACAAGGTATGATTTTCATTGCCTATTGCCATTACATTCCCCATTGCTTGCTCAGGCATATTACCGCTTTTCTTTAATACTTCTATTTTCGCTCCTGCGGAAAACGAGCCTGCTACCAATTGAAAATCGCGTTGAATTAATCCTGCAGGCAACAAATATTGACCGTTGTAATAACATGTAATATTAGGTGCTAATCCTTTTTGTGCATGTTTTTGAAAATCACGTGGAATAATTATTAATGCATACGATTTATTTGTTCGTATCGTCTGTTGTCCTTCCCACTCATCAGCCACCTCATAAGCTATCTCCATTGTAGCATTAGCATCGACCATTCTAGCAAACTGACGAGACAAACTTGACTTATCTAAATCCAACAAAGTGATTGGCAGGTTTCTAGCTACGCCTTCTGAAAGCAAATTGGAATACATAAAGAAAAGGAACACAGGTACTCCTAACATCAATAACAATAAACGTATTGACGTGAATATACATATGCACTCTTCTTTAAATATTGATATAAAACCTTTTTTCACCTTGCTCTAATTAATTCAAACTACTCTCTACAACCAAAGCACTCATTCCTGGACGCAATCCTTCTACCTTTTTCACAGGATACGCCTTAATCAAGAAAGTCTTCATATCAAAATCTCCTTTTGCTTTTGTTGCACTCCACGTAGCATAATCTGCCTGCGCAGCAATATACTTCACTTCTAATTCTACTTCTTCACCTCCTAATGCAGGAAACGAAGCTGTGATTTTTGTGCCGATTTTGAAATAAGGCATCAAGTCTTCTTTTATATTGAAATATACCCAAACGTCAGATAAATCTACCAAATTAACCACTGGATAACCCGCATTAACTATCTCCCCTTTATTCGGCATAATTGTAAGTATCTCTCCAGATTGAGGTGCTTTTAATTCTCCTTCTGCTTTTAGTATTTTCACTTCATCAACTACAGCCATCGCTTGATGTACTTTAGCCATTGCAGCTTGCTTATCTTCTACACGTGCACCCTTTTGTGCCATTTTATATTGTGAGTGTGCCGCTTTTTCTACTTCTTGAGCAGCTCTATATTTTGTATAGGCTTCATCTTTCTTCTGAGCAGGCAACACCTTTTCATTGTATAAATTCTCGACTCTCGCATAAGTTGTAGCCGCAAAATCTGCCCCTGCTTTCGCTTGTTGCCACATATTATACGCAGCTTGTATTTCTTCTTCTCTGGCTCCTTTTTTTGCTTTATTATCGATGGCTTGGGCTGCTTGTTGTACAGATTCTGCTTGCGCTAACTTAGCATCTATTTCAGGCGTACTGATTTGCAACAACACTTGACCTTCTTTTACCTTATCTCCTTCTTTTACATAAATCGCATCAATACGTCCCGGAATTTTAGAGGCTACATTTATTTGAGTCGCTTCTACTTGTCCCTGAATATACGACGGTTGTTCACCTGCCATATACCATATTGAAATCATAAATATAAATATGACTACAACTACCCCTATAAGTGCACTAACTGCTTTATTTTTCATCTTTTATCCTAGTATTATTTTGCGTATTTTATAAACTCTTTACTTAATCCCGAATATTCCAATAAGGACGCCACATTTACAGCATAATTATAATATGCCTGTAGCTTCTGTAATTTAATTCCTGACAACTTCATTTCTGCATCTACCACATCAGTCGATGTAGCAAATCCTTCTGTGAAAGCCTTTGAACGTACCCTCAATAATTCTTCGCCTAATTTCACTTGTATTGACAGATTATTGATTTGTTCTTGTTGTTTCTCTATATCTTGATACAGCTTAGTCACTAGCATTTGAATATCGTTTTGAGCCTTTGTTTCAAATAATTCAACACTTTCCTTCGTAGCCTTAGCTGCCTTGATTTCATTTCTATTTCTAAATCCTTCAAATAAAGTATAAGACACTCCTACTCCCACTACCCATACATTGTCGTTGTTATACAACATACCTGCTTTCATCGGATTATTGTGTACTAATATACTTTGACCAAATGCAGCTACCGTTGGATAATATGCCGATTTTTTAGCTTTAACTCCTTGTTCGGCTAATTCCTTTTGTAATACTAACTTTTGCAATAATGGGTAATACCGCAAAGCAGATTCTTTATAGAAACTTAACGCCTCCAAAGCTTCAACGGTAAAAAAATCACTCACTAATTCTTCTGGTACTTCGTCCATTTCTAAGGTATTAGCCAATGCTGTGCGTGCTAACGCAATATCTTTTTGTGCACCATCTAGTTGACGCTTAGCTTCAGATACGGCAACATCAGCGTACAAACGCTCCACAGGTGCAATCATTCCATTCTCCTCTAACTTAGTAGCATCGTGTAAATGATGTTCCATGCCGACTAATACTTCTTTTCTTACCTTAACCGCTTCATCAGCCAACTTTACAGCATAATAGCGTTGAGCTAATTCCGAAATCAATTGATTGTTTTTAGTCTCAAGATCCTTCTCTCCCATCTCCTTCTGCAAACTCTTTGCTTTTACTGCTGCATTTATTTTGCCTCCAGTATACAAAGGCCATGTCACCATAAAACCTCCAACTGCCATATCTCTCTTATTAAAAGAAAAACTCCAATCACCTAGTAATTCAGGATTTGGCAAATGAATAAAATCTCCTATTCCATTGCGCAATCCATTCAAGTCTGCACCTATTGAGCGATCCAAGTACATACCTACTCCAAATGCTTTTACAGTTGGATACCGTAGTCCTTTTGCTGCTTTCCATTCGTATTCATGTATTTCTTCCTGTTTTTCAACCGCCTTTAAAGCACTGTTTTCTTGATGCATAATTTCATATGCCTCCTGAAAACTCATTGTTTGTGCTTGTAGTGCATTTGAAGTAAACATATAAAGAATACCTCCACCTGCCAATGTTAGAATTTTCCCTAAATTCAGTCCTTTCATTACTTGCTATTTGATAGTTAAAATCTCTATATTTTACCGTGATTATTTCATCTTAAATCAAAAACATAGAATTCCGCATAAAATTAAACTATTTTATTCAAAAATAAAGTTATAAATAAGAAAACACTTATTATTCCTTCCTTAAATTTCAGAAAAACAAACCTTACTTATCTCTTACTTTTATAAAGTAGAATAAATTACTTAACGCTCTTACACCCCCTCAAATTACATACCATATTTCATTAAGTAAGTGGGTAAGTACATTCATTGCTTCTCACGTTAGATTCCCCACTTTAAAATCGCTCTTTTTTCTTTCTACAATGAATTCGACATTGAGTATATCACATAAAAAAAGAGATCTATTGATCTCCTTTTTTTTATCTACGATTACTTTTCTATCTCTCTCAGACTCTCCATGCGCTTATTTGCAAGAAAACCTTTAATATCTTCAAAGTGTTCTTTCACTCGTTTATTTCCAAATTCAAAAACCTTCTCTGCTAATCCATCTAAGAAATCACGGTCGTGAGATACTAGAATAACTGTTCCTTCAAACTCGCGTAGTGCTTCCTTGATAATATCTTTCGTCTTCATATCTAAGTGGTTTGTAGGTTCATCGAGAATTAAAACATTATAAGGTTCTAACAACAACTTCACCATAGCTAGTCGAGTCTTCTCCCCTCCTGATAATACTTTTACTTTCTTGTGAATATCATCGCCCGAAAACATAAATGCTCCTAAGATATTTTTGATTTGTGTACGAATATCTCCTTCTGCTATACGATCTACTGTTTCAAAGATTGTTAAATTTTCATCTAATAGAGAGGCCTGGTTTTGTGCAAAATATCCTATCTGAGCATTGTGTCCTATTTCCACATCTCCTTGAAAATCTATCTCTTTCATGATAGCCTTAATCATCGTCGATTTTCCTTCTCCATTCTTTCCTACAAAAGAAACCTTTTGTCCTCTTTCAATAACGACATTCGCATCTTTAAATACTACGTGGTCACCATACGCTTTTGACATATCTTTTACTACAACTGGATATTGTCCAGAGCGAGCTGCTGGTGCAAATTTCAAACGCAACGCTGAGTTGTCAATCTCATCAACTTCTATAAGTTCCAACTTCTCAAGCATTTTCACTCGTGATTGTACCTGTAGTGTTTTTGAGTAGGTTCCTTTAAAACGCTCAATAAACTCCGTCGTTTCAGCAATCATTTTTTGTTGCTCTTCATACGCCTTAAGCTGATGAGCACGTCTATCTTGACGCAATACTAGATAGTCAGAATATTTAGCTTTATAGTCATAGATTTTTCCCATCGTCACTTCTATAGTGCGATTAGTTATATTATCGACAAAAGCACGGTCATGGGAAATTACCATTACTGCTTTCGCTTGATTAATTAAGAAATCTTCTAACCACTCTATACTCTCAATATCCATGTGGTTCGTCGGCTCATCTAACAAGATTAAATCTGGTTTCTGCAAAAGAATTTTAGCTAACTCTATACGCATTCTCCACCCCCCACTGAACTCAGATGTAGGACGATTAAAATCTTCTCTAAGAAAACCTAATCCTTTTAATATTTTTTCTACCTCTGCTTCATAATTTACTTCTTCGATAGAATAGAATTTTTCACTTAATTCAGATACACGTTCGATTAACTTCATATACGCATCACTTTCGTAATCTGTACGGACAGTCAATTCTTCATTAATGTCATCAATTTCCTTCTTCATTTGAAAGATCTGAGCATAAGCTTTAGATGCTTCCTCCATTACTGTACAATTATCTTCTGTCAGTAAGTGCTGTGGCAAATAAGCAATCACTGCATCTTTGGGTGCAGAAATATTACCTGTAGATGGTTTATTTACTCCGGCTACTATTTTTAATAGCGTAGATTTTCCCGCTCCGTTCTTTCCCATAAGAGCGATTTTGTCATTTTCATTAATCGAAAAGTTGACTCCACTAAATAAAGTAGTACCGCCAAACTGAACCGAAATATCATTTACTGTGATCATATAACTGTATGTATCTATGTTTTGAATTAAGTTGCAAATATACTATTTGTTAGAGATCATAAAACATGTTTCTAACAATTATACCAAATGAAATTACTCATAACAAGAGCTTTTCATATCTCCACATTTTAATAGCAAAAAACGAATTCTCCTCTCCATTTTCACCGTATTTACCTTTACCTATTCACCTTGATAATTAGAAATTATCAAATAATTCTTCACTTCCTTTTTAGATAAAAACTTTCAACCAAAATTTTTTCTAGGTGTTTTCACCTATTCCTAATGATAACCTAATAATAGGAAAGTCATAGGGAGGTGATCAGGATATTTATACCTTTAATATCCCGACCATATCCCGACCACCTCCTAATCATATCCCGATCATTCGGAAAAAGAGATGTCCCCAAAAGGCATTCAAAACATTTAACCATTCAATAAAGCTAAGTCCGCCACCATATAAAAACGAACAAGAGCCTTGTGATTTCTCACAAGGCTCTTACATATATCTTAAAAACCTATTCTACTCCTCTTCTGAAATTGTCGTTTTCTTTCCACACATAAATAGGAGGATATAACCGATGACACCACCAAGTCCTGAAGCAATTAAAATACCTAGCTTGGCTTGATCTGGAAAGTCTGGGTGTACATTGATATCAAACGCTAACTCAGTAACAAACAATGACATTGTAAATCCGATAGCGGCTAAAAACCCTAATCCCAATAAATTCAAATACGTCATTCCTTTAGGCATAGGAACTAGTTTTAACTTAATCAATAGTCCTGTTAAACCAGCAACACCTATGACTTTCCCTAATAAAAGTCCGAAAGCTACTCCAAGAGTCACTGCACTCAATCCGCCCTCTCCTAAATGGATTGGAATTGCTGCATTGGCTAAAGCAAATACAGGCATAACAAAGAATGAAACAAAGTTATGCATACTATGTTCTAAGCGTATGGCTGGCGGCAAACTATCCTTAGTTAAGGACTTCATATCCATCACACACTCCATTTGCTCACCCGTAAGATCAGGAATGCTATTATCTGGGTCAATGCTGCGGAAACGCTCGCGAAGTTTACTCATCTTTGCTACAAAATAAGACTCTTGAACACGGGCAGTAGACGGGATAGCAAATGCAGCTAATACAGCAGCAATTGTTGCGTGTACACCAGATAATAAAAAGGCTAACCAAATACCTACAATACCGATAATGGCATAATAAATCATATTTCGGATACCTAATAAATTACTCAAAATAAGTAAACCGAAAAATCCAAGACCAATCCCTAAGTTAACCAAAGATAAGTCACTTGTATAAAAAATAGCAATTACTAAAACAGCACCCAAGTCATCTGCAATAGCTAAAGCTGTCAAAAACACTTTAAGTGAAGTAGGAACGCGATCACCTAGCAAAAATAAAACCCCTAAAGCAAAGGCAATATCGGTAGCCATCGGTATTCCCCAACCATGTGCTGCATCCGTTCCACCATTAAAAATTAAATAAATTGAAGCAGGTACAATCATACCTCCTATAGCTGCAATGATTGGCAACATTGCTTTTTTAGGAGAAGACAATTCACCTGTAGTCAATTCTCTTTTTAATTCTAATCCTACCACAAAGAAAAAGATAGCCATTAAACCATCATTAACCCAATGTTTCAAAGAGTGATTTAAGGTCATATCATTTAACGTAAAACCAATATGGTTATCATCCCAAAAGCCCATATAAGCTTCTGCCCATTGTGAATTAGCCATAAAAATAGCAAAAACAGCAGCGACAAAGAGAACAATACCACCTGAGGTAGATTTACTCATAAATCGATTGACTGGTTTAGTTATCCATTTATCTGCAGGAGATAATTTAATATTGTTTTCCATTGTTTAAAAATTTGTTAGCGAAGATACCTTTTCTATCACTTTCTGACAAATTAACACGTTTATTTTTCCGTTAAATCATAAAAAATATAAAATAAAAAAGTAACTATACCTCCCGATTATTTACTAATCAAATAGTTAAAATACTCCACAAAAAAATCGGTTTTTATGCAATCCACCCTATGATTACTATCGACACCTCCCTACAAAAACACCCTGAATGAGGTAATCCTACATCTGACAGGGTAGGATTAACAAATCAAAGCTAAAAGTGTTTATTTTAACCAATAGAATAAGTATATTTGTGGTTTGAAAGATCAAAAATATGGATACAATCTTAGACTCAAATATACAGCCGAAAGGCAAACCAAAATGGCTACGTGTAAAGCTTCCTACGGGGAAAAAATATACGGAGCTAAGAGGATTAGTAGATAAGTATAAACTACACACAATATGTACTTCTGGTAGTTGTCCAAATATGGGAGAATGCTGGGGAGAGGGAACCGCAACGTTTATGATATTAGGTAATGTCTGTACGCGTTCATGTGGGTTCTGTGGTGTAAAAACGGGACGTCCTGAAACAGTAGATTGGGACGAACCAGAAAAAGTAGCACGATCTATTAAGTTGATGAAAATCAAACACGCCGTAATCACGAGTGTAGATAGAGATGATTTAAAAGACGGAGGATCTATTATTTGGGCGGAGACAGTTGATGCAGTTCGTCGTATCAGTCCAGGGACTACTATGGAAACGCTTATTCCCGATTTTCAAGGAATGGAAAATAACATCGACCGAATTATCGAAGTTGCTCCTGAAATCGTTTCTCACAACATGGAAACAGTACGCCGTCTAACCAGAGAAGTTCGTATTCAAGCTAAATACGATCGCAGTCTAGAAGTATTAAAATACTTAAAAGATCAAGGGATAAACAGAACAAAATCAGGTATCATGTTAGGTTTAGGAGAAACTGAAGAGGAAGTAATCCAAACAATGCATGATTTAAGAGGAGTAAATTTAGATGTACTAACGGTTGGTCAATATTTACAACCAAGTAAAAAACACTTACCTGTAAAAGAATTTATCACACCAGAACAATTCAAAAAATACGAAGAAATAGGGTTAGACTTAGGTTTCAGACACGTAGAGAGCGGTGCATTAGTACGCTCGTCATACAGAGCTCAAAAACACCTTTTATAAAATACACAAGGTCGCGTTTTCCGCGACCTTCTTCTTTTTTCTGCATTTTATGAGTAAAATAAAAATAGCGATTAATGGGTTTGGCCGTATTGGTCGAAACCTTTTTAAACTTCTTTTGGATCACCCAAATATTGAAGTTGTAGCCATTAATGATTTAGCAGATGCTAAAACAATGGCTCACTTATTAAAATACGATAGTATTCATGGTATCTTAAATAAAGAAGTTTCACACGATGAACATCACATCATCGTCGATAAAAAACGAATCCCATTCTTCAGAGAATCTGAAATTAATAACCTAAACTGGGGAACTCTATCAATTGACTATGTCATAGAAGCAACTGGTCGTAGAAAAACATACGAATCACTTGAACTACACCTTACACAAGGTGCTAAACGCGTAATACTATCAGTACCTCCTGAAGATAACAAAATAAAGACTATAGTACTTGGAGTAAATCACGATATACTTACTGGAGAAGAACTCATCGTTTCGAATGCTAGTTGTACGACAAACAATGCAGCTCCAATGGTTAAAGTCATTAAAGAGCTATGTGGTATGGAACAAGCCTATATCACGACAGTACACTCGTATACAACCGATCAAAGCCTACACGATCAACCACACAAAGATTTGAGAAGAGCTAGAGGGGCCGCACAGTCAATTGTTCCGACAACTACTGGTGCAGCAAAGGCACTAACTAAAATCTTTCCAGAATACGAAGGAAAAATTGGTGGTGGTGGGATTCGCGTACCTGTACCCGACGGGTCACTGACTGATATTACGTGCTACGTCAAAAGAGAAGTTAGCATAGAAGAGATCAATCAAGCCTTCAAGACAGCTTCCGAAACATCGCTAAAGGGAATACTTGACTACACAACAGACCCTATTGTATCTGTCGATATTTTAGGCAATACCCATTCATGTCTATTTGATGCTCAATTAACTTCTGTTCTCGATAAAATGGTTAAAGTCGTTGGTTGGTATGACAATGAAATTGGCTATTCCTCACGATTAATAGACCTTATAAGCTATATTGATTCAATTAAAAAGTAAATAAGCAAAAGCCGCTTTTATCTTTGAGAATTAAATTTCAAGGAAGAAAAACGGCTTTTACTTTTATTTTGTACTGACAATTCCATTCCAATAAAGAGCTAGTGCTTCTTGTATAATCTCCTCAACTATTACTACAGCAATATCTTCCTCTAAGGCTACAGGGTAAGATTTCATTCGGGTTCTATTTCCAGTCTCCAAAAGAGGATTAGTTAAGCGATTACCTTCTACCAATAATAAATAAGGATTTTTGCTTTTTTTATCAATAGCCAAAAAACAAAACATCCGATTTCTATACATAAAACAAGGCCCCCCCCATTTGGTTGTCTCCCATACTTGCTTGTCTTGTTTTAAGATTAATTTCCTGAGTGATAATAAACAGCCTCGCAAGGGTTCTTCCTTTTTTAAATAATAATTATCTAATTCACTTATTGTCTTTTCCATCACTAATCAACGGCAATATAAATTTCAACTGTAGAATCAGTTGGATCAATTGCTTTCTCACCGTACACTTCGAAGTCATGTGTAAACGTGCGGGGTAGCTCAGTGTTCCAGATCTCATACCATTTATTAATCACTAAGTCTTTACTAATATCACCTGTCGCAGTGAACTTAACATACTCACAAGCAGGAATAAACTTACCGACCATTCCATCAGGTACTTCATCTAAATTAATCACTTTACAACCTAACAAAGTTGTATAAGGCATGGTATGATCGCCCTCATAGTCCGTGTACATACATAAGACCTCATCACTAACTTTATTAGGGATCTCAGTCACTAAATTATCTTGCATAAAGCGTCGCCATAACTGAGGAATATCACAAGCTGCTTGATTGTTCACATTAGATGTTCGTACAGTTAGACCAATAATATAAAACGAAGGTAGTTTAGTTTTGTTCATAATCTTAATTTATTTGTTCTACACAAAAATAAAGAGTAATTATGTCAACAGTATGTCAGGGGTAAAAAATAAAAGACAAAGTTTTATTGATTACAATCTTCCGTCTGTTGACGACAGATTTCCATATATTGCTGTAAAGTCATATCATGAGGCTCAAAAACATTTGGAGTACAGCTTAAACTTTGTATTCTATCAAGTCGAAAAGCTCTAAATGCAAACCTAAGCTGACAATAAGCAATTAATATCCAATTATTTTGTGTTGTATACAAAGCAAAAGGTTCTATACACCGAATAGTAGAACTATGCTCTAAAGAAAAATAACTAATATTAACCACTCGATAATTAACAATAGCAGATTGCAATTGCATCAATAAAGAACTCGATTCTCCTTGTATAACAGAAGACCTAACCTGTATGCGATTAGCCAATAATTCAATTTTCTCTTTTTGACTATGTTTAAATGTAGCTTTCACTTTTTCTATAGCGCTTGAGTACTGAGCGACTAAAGATAAATCGCTATTCTGAAGAATAAGTTGTTCGACCGTAATTAACGCATTCACTTCTTCTTGAGTAAAAGACACTGGAGGCAAAGTGTAGCCTTCGCTAATTCGATATCCTTTTCCTTCTTCCACGACAATAGGTACACCTGACTGCTCTAGTGTACGAATATCTCTATAAATAGTACGTATGCTCACTCCATGTCGCTCAGATAATGCTGCAGCAGTCACTAATTGTCGAGACTGCAACTGAGTTAATATAGACGATAATCGTACTAATCGTATTTTGGGTTCTGACATGCATTAATTACTTTTGACGATACAAACAAGGTACAAAAAAAAGCCTCTACATATGACTATATGAGAGGCTTCTTTATATTTAAAAAACAATCTACTGATTATTTCTTTTCATTTAATTTCATAGAAAAGTCCATAGAAATAGCTACTTTTTCAATTTGAAGCTTACCTGCCATAGTTTCTAAGATAATTGTAGTTTCTTGGATTTCTCCAATTCTTCCGTGGATACCAGACTTTGTTACTACTCTATCACCTACTTTTAATTCTGCTTCAAAAGCTTTTTCTTGTTTCACCTTTTTCTGTTGAGGTCTAATCATTAAGAAGTAGATAACCGCAAACATTAAGATAATAGGTAAAAAACTTTGTATTCCTTCCATAATTATATTGTTACTGTTTATAAATTATTTTCTAGGAGCTACGTTCGCTTTAATTGTCAATAGCTCATATACATTTTTCGTATTCGTAGTCAACGTAATTGTCTTCTGTTGCTGTCCTTGTGCACTTTGTTGGAAACGCACTTTCAGTTTTGAAGTTTCACCAGGTTTGATTGGTGTCTTTTGATAATCAGGCACTGTACAACCACATGATGCTTCAGCATTAATAATCACAAGATCATCTTCACCTGTATTTGTTAATTCAAACTCTGTAAACACCGCTTCGTTATTCTCTACGTTACCAAAGTCATGTTCTAAGCGATCAAACTTAATTACTGGGTATTTAGTATTTACAATTTGTGACTCAACTTTGTTTGCATTCTCAACATCAATTCTCTTGGTAGCATCTTCTTTGTTTCCACCACAAGAGAAAGCTATAAAAGCTACCGAACAAATCAACAAAAAACGTTTATTCATTTTTCAAATTTTTAATTAAAGTAATCCTTTACCAATTTTGTTTAGTCTACCCTCTTCTGCATACGCTTTAGAGATGTTGTCTAAAACTCCGTTGATAAAAATACTACTTTTTGGCGTAGAATACTCCTTTGCAATCTCTAAATATTCATTAATTGTTACTTTTACAGGAATACTACTAAACTTAAGCATCTCACAGATAGCCATACGCAAGATAATTGTATCAATTTCAGCAATACGATCAGTATCCCAGTTTGGTGTTTTATGTTCAAATTCTTTAAAAAACTCTTGAAAGTTTAAGATTGTCTTTCTATACAAGTTCTTTGCAAAATCAGCATCCTCATCGTCTTTAAACGTTTTTGGCACAAAAACTTGTACATCTCTTTCTTTTAAATTTTTCAGTTGCTTTTGAATTATAGTATTAATTACAGGTAAATCATCTAACCAAGTCAACTTGTAATCTTCAAAGAACGAATAGATTTTTTCGTTTGGAGCAACGATATCAGTAAAGATATCCACAACGAATTGACGATCATCATCAAAGGTTACATTTGATTTCGCCATATAGTGTTGATATACTTCACTCTCTTTAATCTCCTCTAAAAGTAAAGAAATATAGTTATCATAAACTGACCATTGAGTCAATTTCTTTTCTTCTACTTTTGAAGTAATAGATACCGAATTTTCTAATAATAGAAGTACACGGTTCTCAACAAGTCTTTTGTTTGGATTAAGTTCTGCAGATGTAGCTAAATGCTTTTTTTGAGCAAGAGAAATATACTCTTCTTCTTTTTTTCTAATTTCGACTAAGATCGTCATCACTAATAAGTACAAATCTTGTACGTCATTTATACTAGTGTCTAGAAACTTCTCTCCAATTTGAATATTCTCGGAGTTACTTTGTTGCATCATATAAAGAGATTGCATAACCTTTATACGAATGTGTCTTCTGTTTAACATGCTACTTAAGAACTTTTTATAAATTTGATGTTGTTTTTTATATAACTGGGCAAAGGTAATAAATAATACGTCTAATCAAACAATAAAAATCATTTCAATGACAGTTTAACGATTATTTTACTAAATTATTAAACAGATAAAATACGAACTCAATCGGAATAAAGTATCTTTGCTAGCTATTATTTACATACTTACATAATTAAAATGATCTTTAATATATTAGTATGTACATTAAAGATATAGCTTTACAGGTCAAACAAAGTTTAACAAACAGCCCAAGTAAAGCGTATCAACTAACAACAACAAAAAAACTCATGAGCGCACTAAGCCACTTAAACAAATATTTCTATAAATATAAGACACGTTTCACAATAGGTGTTATCATAACGATAATTGCACAAATATTCACGTTATACACCCCTAAACTTGTTGGAGATTCTATCCGTACACTAGAACAATTAAGCACCTTACATAAAGAGACTGTAATATCTTTATTAGGACAAAATATCTTTTGGATTTTAGTTACAACATTGATAGCAGGTTTCTTAACTTTCTTAATGAGGCAAACGCTAATTGTAATGTCTCGTCATATAGAGTTTGACTTAAAAAATGAAGTTTTTAAACACTATGAAATACTAACCCAATCTTTTTACAAGCAAAGCCGTACGGGGGATTTGATGAATCGAATCAGTGAAGATGTAGGGAAAGTTAGACAATATGTAGGTCCTGCTGTGATGTACTCGATTAATACTATTATACGATTTGCAGTCGTACTAACGCAAATGTACCTAATCTCACCTCTACTGACTTTCTACTCACTATTACCATTACCTCTATTAGGATACTTTATATTCAAGTTAAGTAAACAAGTAAATATTCGAAGTTCTGAATTTCAATCAAATTTATCCCAACTTTCATCATTTACACAAGAAATATTTTCTGGTATTCGCGTAATCAAAGCCAATGCAATAGAAAAGGAAAAGCAAGAAGAGTTCAAAACACTTACCCAAGAAAGTAAAGAAAAGAAAATTCGATTAGCACGTATTAGCTCTCTAATAGGTCCTTTAATGATTTTTTTAATTGGGTTAAGTAATTTAGTAGTAATTAGCGTAGGAGCTATCATGTATTTCAAAGGACAAATACCTGATATTGGTATTATAGCGCAATTTATTCTATATATCAACATGCTTACATGGCCAGTAGCATCATTAGGATGGGTTTCTACAATGATACAGGAGGCTGAAGCTTCACAAAAAAGAATTAATGAATTTCTTGATGTCAAACCAGAAATCTACAATACAGTAACAACACACACATCCATCGAAGGAAATATAACCTTCAAAGAAGTAACTTTTACCTACGAAGACACCGGAATCAAGGCATTAAACAATGTTTCTTTCTCAATCAAAAAAGGAGAAACACTTGCTATTCTAGGTAAAACAGGCTCTGGAAAATCAACCATATTAAACTTATTAGCTAGGCTATATGACATCAAAGAAGGTAGTATTCATATAGATAATCAACTAATTAAAATGTGTAATCTCGTTGATCTAAGAAAAGCAATTGCCTTTGTACCACAAGATGCCTTTCTATTTTCTGATACGATAAGTAACAATATACGTTTTGGAAAAGAAGATGCTACACAAGAAGAAATTATTAATGTAGCTAAAAAAGCAGCTGTACATGACAATATCATTACCTTTAACAATGGATATGATACAGTACTAGGAGAAAGAGGTTTAACACTATCGGGGGGGCAAAAACAAAGAGTGTCTATCGCTAGAGCACTGATAAAAGAATCTCCAATCCTTATATTAGATGATTCACTTTCAGCAGTTGATACAGAAACTGAAGAGACTATACTCAAAAACTTAGAAAAACACAGCAAGGATATAACCACAATTATTGTCACACACCGTATTTCTTCAGCGAAAAATGCTGATAAGATAATCGTATTAGATAATGGGACTGTTATAGAAAATGGAACACATGATGAGTTGATCGCTAAAGAAGGCTATTACAATGAGTTATATCTAAAACAACTGTCCGAAAAAGAATTAGCATAAAAAGTTGGTTAATTAAGTTTTTTTTTAGAATTTTGGATACATATATGAACAAATCGATTAATTGATAAGAAGGAATTATGAGAGATAACGAAATGTTAGAAAAAGAGGAGATTTTCTCAAAAGTATTAAGAGCAGGTAGACGAACTTATTTCTTTGATGTAAGAGCAACAAAAGCTGATGACTACTACATCACTATTACAGAAAGCAAGAAGTTCACAGAAGATGATGGGTCATTCCACTTTAAGAAACATAAAATCTACTTATATAAAGAAGATTTTGGAGCCTTTAGAGAGATTTTAGATGAGATGACTGACTATGTTATCGATAAAAAAGGAGAAGAAGTTATTTCTGAAAGACATCAAAAAGATTTCAAAAAAGAATATCAAAAAGAGGAAGTGAATTCATTCACAGATGTAAGTTTTGATGATATTTAATAAATATTAAAAACTAAAAAAGGTCTAATTCGAAAGAGTCAGACCTTTTTTATACCTTTGTATTATCATTTTTTGGCAATGATGTCTGCCACGAACCGCACTTCTCATGCTGATGACGTCTACTCTATATCAAATATTAATTTTATTTAATTGGACATGACGCACACTAATTTAAAGGCATTACACAATTTCTATTCAAACAAAAAGCAACTATTTATCTACCTCCTAAAATGGACTCTCCTAAGTCTAATTATGGGAGCATTAATAGGCGCTGCTTCTGCATTATTTCTTTATTTATTACACTTTGTCACGGACTATCGTACAAATCACATTCATATAATCTACCTTCTTCCTCTTGCAGGACTCTTAAGTGGCCTGATATATCATTACTATGGAGGAAAAGCTAACTTAGGCAACAACTTATTGATTGATGAGTATCACGAACCTAAAAAAGTAATGCCATTAAAGATGGCTCCTTTTGTACTTTTCGGAACACTTTTAACTCATCTATTTGGAGGATCAGCAGGTCGTGAAGGCACAGCTATACAAATGGGAGGAGCAATAGCCGATCAATTTTCAAGATTCGTAAACTTACTATCAACAGACAGAAAGACTATTATACTTATGGGAGTTAGTGGTGGTTTTGCCTCTGTATTTGGTACACCTCTAGCAGGAACCCTATTTGCCTTAGAACTTATGCTCGTAGGCAGCGTATTATACCAATCTATATTTCCTACATTAATGACTGCTTTGGTAGCTCACTATGTCTGTATTTTGTTAGGAACCACACACACAACATATATACAAGATAGTATAGCTATATTTGATCTAATCACTATAATAAAAGTAATAACCGCCGGAATAATGTTTGGTTTAGCAGCAATTCTATTTATAAAAGCAACTGACATTTGGGCTAGTTTCTTAAAAAAAAGCATCACTTACCCTCCACTCCGTTTATTTATTGGAGGGATTGTATTCTTATTCGGAATTTTCTTGATAGGAGATTACAAATATCTTGGTCTAGGAGTTCCTGTCATAGAAGATGCTTTTATCAATCATCAAGAAAGTACCGTTTTCATATTAAAAATAGTTTTTACTGCGATTACCTTAGGAGCTGGGTTTAAAGGAGGAGAAGTAACACCTTTATTTTTTATAGGAGCAACACTAGGAAGCTTTTTAGCAGTATATCTGAACGTACCTGTTGACTTTTTAGCGGCAGTAGGTTTTGTAGCTGTTTTTGCAGGCGCGACTAAAACTCCTTGGGCTTGTACCTTAATGGCAATCGAACTTTTTGGCAGTGAAAATGGTGTCTATTTTGCTATAGCTTGTACCATCGCATTTCTAATCTCTGGTAAACACACAATTTACAAATCACAAAAGTTTACTTAAAAGCCCTAAAATCATCAATAGTGTTCAAACTTAATCTTCACAAATATCATATTTACAAACAATTACTAATTAAATGCTAAATAATTATCAATATGGTAGTTTTCAGTGTTTATACTGTCAAAATAATAATTACAAAAACTCGGTAAATTCAAAATCTTTGCTACCTTTGCCACGATTTACACGTAAATATTGGGTTGTTTTTATCCTATAAAAATACCCAATATTAATATGTAAGTTATAACTAAACAACCGTAAATAACATTTACAAACTAAACAACAATAAGATTGCATTAAATTCTATTTTATGTTTCACAAAAAATTCCTTAACAGATTTACTTTTGGACAATTAACCATTGCAGTAGTAGTAGCTTATTTAGCATACTCCATCTTTTCACTAGTTATGAATCCTAGTTCAGTAGTAGCTATTGTAAATATTGTCATTTCTGGATTCTTAATGACTCTTACAGTAATCGATTTGAATCAAACTAAACACACGATTCGTAAGAACTATCCTATTTTTGCGCGTTTCAGATATATGTTCGAATCCATTCGTCCTGAAATGAGACAGTACTTTTGGGAAGGAGAATTAGATGGTAAACCATTTAATAGACGTGAACGTTCAATTGTATACCAAAGAGCTAAGAATGAAAAGCAAACTGTTTCGTTTGGTATGCAAGATGACCCTAATAGAATTGGTTACGAGTGGGCTTCTCACTCAGTATATCCTAAACACGTAAACGACACAAACTTTAGAGTTAATATCGGTAGTGATCTTTGTACACAACCATACAGTGCTAGTATCTATAATATCAGTGCTATGAGTTATGGTGCGCTTAGTAAAAGAGCAATTACAGCACTTAATGAAGGAGCTAAAATAGGTAACTTCGCACACAATACAGGTGAAGGTGGTATCAGTCAATACCACAGATCAGGTGGGGACTTAATCTGGCAAATTGGTACAGGGTACTTTGGTTGTCGTAATGAAAAAGGATTTTTTGATGACAATCTATTCGAAGAGCGAGCAAACTATCCTGAAGTAAAAATGATTGAAATCAAGCTGTCTCAAGGAGCTAAACCTGGACATGGTGGTCTATTACCTGCTGAGAAAAACACAGAAGAAATTGCTAAAATCAGAAGCATTGTACCCCATACAACAGTTCACTCTCCTTCTGGACACACAGCTTTCTCTACTCCAACAGAATTAATCCATTTCATCGAAAAATTAAGAAAACTATCGAATGGAAAACCTGTAGGTTTCAAAATTTGTATTGGTAGAAAAGATGAATTTACAGCAATCATCAAAGCAATGGTTGAGACAGGTATCTATCCTGACTTTATTACTGTTGATGGTGCAGAAGGTGGTACTGGAGCAGCTCCATTAGAGTTTATTGATTATATGGGTATGGCATTAAACGATGCATTAGTATTCGCAAATAAAACATTAATAGAAAACGGATTAAGAGATAATATAAAATTATTAGCTTCTGGACGTATAATTTCAGCATTCGACATAGCTAAAGCTATGGCTTTAGGAGCAGATGCATGTTATAGTGCTCGTGGTATGATGTTCGCTTTAGGTTGTATTCAAGCATTACAATGTGATAGTGGTCACTGTCCAGTTGGTATTGCAACGCAAGATGAGCAATTATACTCTGCTTTAAACGTAACAGATAAGAGAAAACGTGTAGCTAACTTCCACGCAAACACAATGAAAGCTCTTGGAGAGTTCATCAGTGCTTGTGGATATGAAAAACCAGTAGAAATAGACCCTAAAACATTCCACAAAAGAGTAGATCACGGAGTAAACAAAAGTTTCCAAGAGATGTACTTTGGAGAATTAGACACAAGAAAGAAAGCTTAATCCAAAGCTAACTAATCAATACCAAAAAAGACCACATTAGTGTGGTCTTTTTTTATACTTTAGAAAAACTAAACTAGTAACAATACAACCGATGAAAATAAAACTTAAACATTGGATTACTTTAATTATTCTCTCTCTTATTTGGGG
Organism: Myroides pelagicus; assembly: GCF_009711055.1. Classification (GTDB taxonomy): domain Bacteria; phylum Bacteroidota; class Bacteroidia; order Flavobacteriales; family Flavobacteriaceae; genus Flavobacterium; species Flavobacterium pelagicum. The sequence goes on along the minus strand of NZ_WMJY01000014.1, from coordinate 17,011 downwards.
ATCTTCTTTTATTCTTATCAAACGTGGTCTAGAGTATTTTACCCCAATTCAGGTGGGAGCTTTAAGAATTACTTTCGCTGGTTTATTCTTACTTCCTATATCAATAAAGCATATTAAACTAATGCCCAGGAAAAACTTCACATGGCTTGTAATGACAGCTGTTGTTGGTAGCTTCATTCCTATGTTCTTATTTCCAATAGCAGAGGTACACTTACACAGTTCGATAGCAGGAATACACAATGCGTTAATGTCTATATTTGTTATCATTCTAGGGGCATTGTTCTTCAAATACAAAACACATTTAGGAGAAATTACTGGTGTAGCATTTTCCTTTATTGGCGTGGTAATGCTTTTACAAGGCCCAGGTTCATCAACTGCAATTGCTAATGAATGGTTTTATCATTTATTACTTATCATAGCAGCGCTCATGTATGCATATAGTGGGGTATTAACTCAAAAATACATGGGTAGTATTCCTCCTTTAGTATGGACAGCCTTTATAGAATTTATCTTATTAGTTCCTGCTTTAATAGTACTGATCAGTACAGGATTCTTTCAAACAATATTTGAACACCCAGAAGCCTTAAAAGGTCTCGGCTTTGTTTTCTTATTAGCCTTATTTGGTAGTGCATTAGCAAATATATATTACTATAAACTCATAGCAGAAACTAATGCGAGTTTTGCTTCTTCTGTTTCCCTATTAATGCCTTTAATTGCTTTTGGTTGGGGCTTATTAGACGGAGAGCAATTGGGTTGGATACAAATTTGTGGTGGTTTACTAATTGTCGCTGGTTTATACTTTGGTAGAAAAGAAATAACGATAAAAAGAAAGGTGTTGAGATAATCAACACCTTTCTTTTACTTATCGAATGGCAATCTATCCAAATCAACGTTACCTCCTGACAGTATTATTCCTACTTTCTTCCCTTCAAATAAAGGTCGTTCCTTGATTAACACCGCTAAGGCCACCGCACTACTTGGTTCTACAATGATTTTCATACGCTCCCATATCACACGCATAGCAGAAATAATCTCATTCTCTCGTACACGTACAATACCTTTCACCCCCTCTTTAATTATTGGAAAATTAACATCACCTAAATTAGTACGCAAACCATCCGCAATTGTATTTGTACTCTCATTAAAAGTGATTTCTCCGGATATTAGAGATTGATATGCATCATCTGCTTCTAATGGCTCTCCCGCATAAACTTCAATCCCTTCCTTCCCAAATACCTGAGCAGCAAGAATAGTTCCTGCCAACAAACCTCCACCACCAACAGGTACTATAATAACATCTAAATCAGGATGTACCGCTAACAACTCCTTAGCAGAAGTCGATTGACCAATAATCACATCACGATTATTAGATGGGTGAATAAATGTAGCTCCTGTCTCCTCCATCCATTGACCACAAACACGCTCTCTAGAATCCATTGTTGGGGCACACTCAATAACTTCTCCACGATTAATTAATACAGCGTTTTTCTTCACATAAGGAGCATCATGTGGCATAACGATATAACATTTGACACCCAATTTCTGAGCCGCTAATGCTAAAGCATGCGCAAAATTGCCTGAAGAATGCGTAATTACTCCCTTAGCTCTTTGAGTTTCTGACAGCTGCAATATTGCATTTGTTGCACCTCTCATTTTAAAAGAACCTGACTTCTGAAAATTTTCACACTTAAAATAAAGATCATTGCACAAAAAATTCTCTATATGCTTAGACTCCATAATCAAAGTATGTTCTATATAATCACTTATACGAGCACTACACGCTTCTATTTCTTGCCTTTTATCCATAATTACTATAAAACTAAAAAACTCTCAATCATATGATTGAGAGTTTTTTAGTTTATTGATTTTGAACTATTTTACGTCCATTAACTCTACGTCAAATACTAATGTAGCATGTGGTGGAATAACTCCTCCTGCACCATTTTCTCCATATCCTAAATAAGAAGGAATAACAAATCTGGCTTTGTCTCCAACTTGTAACAACGCAATACCTTCGTCCCATCCTTCAATTACATATCCCTGTCCTAATGGGAATTCAATTGGCTTTTTGCGCTTATATGAATTATCAAATTCTTTACCATCTGCCAATGCCCCTTTGTAGTGTACAGAAACTGTTCTTCCTTTCTCTGCTTTTTTACCAGTTCCCTTAACAATCATCTGGTAACGCAATCCACTCGCTGTTTTTTCAAATCCTTCAGCAATTGCATCTACTGCAGCATCTGCTTTTGCTTTTGCCTCTACTAACCTTCTCTCTCTAGCTCCTTCAAAAACTCTAAAAGCTTCTACTGCATTCCATTTCTCTGCAGCCTCTCCTACTCTTACAATTTCTATAGAATCTATCGAATCTCCTTGAGCAATTGCATCTACCACATCTTGACCACTTACCACATGTCCAAATACGGTATGTTTTCCGTCTAACCATGGTGTAGCTACGTGTGTGATGAAGAACTGAGATCCATTTGTACCTGGCCCTGCATTAGCCATTGATAAAACTCCTGGCTTATCGTGCTTTAGTGAAGGATGAAATTCATCATCAAACTTGTATCCTGGTCCACCAGACCCCGTTCCTTGAGGACACCCTCCTTGAATCATAAAATCAGGAATTACACGGTGAAATTTCAACCCATCATAGTATGGATTTCCTTGAGTCTTTGCTGTATTTTCTAATTTACCCTCTGCTAATGCAACAAAGTTACCTACAGTTCCTGGTGTTAAATCATCTGTTAATTTTACAAGGATTTCTCCTTTTGATGTATTAAATCTTGCGTAAATACCGTTTTCCATTCTTGTCGTTTTATTTTATTTAATGATTGCCTCAATGGCAAAATTATAACTATTTATTCTTTTTTGTCTTTAGAAATATGATAAAAGATAAAGACGCTAACAGCATTCCTCCTACACAAACTCCTATCCATCCAAAATATTTCCACAAAGATAGCCCAAAAGCCGAGCCAAAAGCCGTTCCTAAGAAACTAAATGACATATAGACAGTATTTAGCCGATTCCTCGCTTCAGGTAATAAGGAATATATTCGTGTCTGATTTGATACGTGGATTGTCTGTAATCCAAGGTCTATCAAGATAATCCCTATAATTATTCCCACCACAGAGGCACTTGACAAGGCAAATACTACAAAACTACAAAATGTCAGTACTATGCCATAAAGTATCAGACGACTTGCCCCTCCTGCTCCACCGATCTTACCCACTAATGGTGCTGCAAATGCACCACAGGCTCCTATCAATCCAAATGAACCAATTAGTGCTGTATCATAGCCAAAAGGCTCGTTGTGCAATAACAATACCATCGTAGTCCAAAAAACACCAAACTGCGCAAATGCTAAACTAGTTATTATTGTTGCCTCTCTTAAAATTGGTTGTTCTCGTACTAACACAAAAAGCGATTGATACAAACTCTTTACTGTTCCTTTAAATGTAGGCCTATTAAGTGGAAGCAGCAACTGAATCAATAAAACTAACAACAAACTTATCCCTGATGCAATCCAAAACATGCCTCGCCAACCAATCCATTCACCAACAAAACCACTCAACGTGCGTGAAAACAAGATACCGATCAATAAACCACTTACCACGGTACCGATTACTTTTCCTCTTTGTTTATCCGAAGATAAACTAGCCGCCATAGGTAATACTAATTGTGGTACAATAGAAGTTGCTCCCAATACAAAACTTACAACTTGTAACCATACAAATTCTGTAATTACAGCCATCAACCCTAGTGCTACTGTTGCTAGAATTGCTGTAAATGTTATTTGACGCTTGCGCTCTAACTTATCTCCTAAAGGAATCATCAAAAACATACCTATTGCATATCCTGCCTGGGTTAAATAAGTTAAGGTTCCAGCTTTTTCTTCAGAGACATGAAAGTCTTCTGCAATCAACGGTATTAACGGCTGACAATAATACAAATTAGCTACTATTAACCCTGTAATAGTAGCCATAAAAAACACATTCCCTTTTGATAGACTCATAGCCACAAAAATAAGACATCTCTAATAAAACGAACCATAACTCTCCCGCAATACGCTACGTGAATAAATAATTTTAACACCGTTTTCTATAAAGATATCACATTATAATGTTGTTTAATACAGCGATTAAAACAGTTCATTAATTATCTTTGTTTGAAATTAAATACGTGAAAAACTTCCTGTTTTTATTAGTAGCCATTATTTTAGAAGTAATTGCTACCTCAACACTAAAAAAGAGTGAAAATTTCACCAAGATTATCCCTACACTAATTACACTTGTTGGATATGCTGGTGCATTCTATTTTTTAAGTTTAACCCTACGTACTATACCCATCGGTATTGCCTATGCTCTGTGGTCAGGTATTGGTATTGTACTCGTTACAATAGCTGCCTACTTCATTTACAAACAAAAATTAGACTTACCAGCTATAGTAGGAATAGCATTTATAATCATAGGTGTCATTATCATTCAAGTATTTTCAAAAAGTAACGCACACTAATCCTGTTTTGTTTACTAACAAATAGCATTGTACATTTGCACAAATTTATCATAGAATCATGCGTATAGATATTATCACAGTATTACCCGAATTAATCGAAAGCCCATTTCAAGCTTCTATTCTTAAACGCGCAATCGCAAAGGGGTTAGTCGAAGTTCATTTTCACAACCTACGTGACTACAGTACTAATAAGCACAAAAACGTAGATGACTATCAATTTGGCGGTGGTGCTGGTATGGTGATGAGTATAGAACCCATTGATAAATGCATCTCTGCACTAAAGGCGGAGAGGGACTATGATGAAGTTATATATATGACACCTGATGGAGAAACTCTAAACCAGCAAATGGCAAACGGTATGTCTATGCTGAAAAACATCATCATTTTATGCGGACACTACAAAGGAGTAGACCAACGTGTACGCGATCACTTCATTACGAAAGAAATTTCTATTGGCGATTATGTCTTATCAGGAGGAGAATTGGGAGCTGCCATTTTATGTGATGCTATTATTCGCTTAATACCTGGAGTATTAAGTAACGAAACTTCAGCATTAACAGATAGTTTCCAAGACAACCTGCTAGCACCACCAATTTACACAAGACCAGCAGAATACAAAGGATGGAAAGTGCCTGATGTACTTCTTAGTGGTAATTTTGCAGTGATAGACAAATGGAGAGAAGATATGGCCTACGAACATACCAAAAACAGAAGACCAGACTTATTAGAAAAAAAAGACTAATATAAAAAAGGACTATCCACTGTGGATAGTCCTTTTTTAGTATTACAATTACTCTATTTAAAATATGCCTGATTTTTTAAAACGCTCCGTTTTCTAAAACAAACTCAAACTTCTCGTCACTATTCGCCTTTGTATAGACAATTTCATTTTCGATCAACTCTTTTAAACTACTTGCCACCACATTTCGCTGCCATGATTCATTTTGAAGTTCTATAATTTGTCCATAGACACCTGATTCACTTGGATCCGTATCATATAGCAAATAGTCGCCATTTCTGCCTTCGGCGATAGGTATCCAGTGTTTGTTTACATAGCCACGACATTTTAATTTTTTGTCAAACTCAGCTATTAGTTCTTCTTCAACTTCTTCGTCTTCGTCAATCACCCCATTAACTTCTTCCCATTCCTCAACTATTTTTTCAAACGGAAGCAAATCGTATATCCAACCATTCACATTAAAACCAAAAACTGATGTAACAGCATTCCAATATACATCTCCACCTTTGTAAAAGTTAATCAACTCAGCAGGCAAAGTCAACTCTTCAGAAGAACTTAGCACAGCATTAAGCTCTTCTTGAGTAATTCCTGGCTTTAAATTGTAATACTTGTTTTGCTTATCTACAAATTCAAGAATATTCCCTTTCCAATTAGTCCATATATCTTCAAGATAAGCGAATTGAGGATCAACAGCTAAAGTATCTATCGATTCCTCCTCACTATATGCTCGTATCGTTAAAGATTCCAATTTTCCATCTCTCATACCGTACCAAACACAGACATCACAAAAAGCAAAAGCTCCATAAGGATCCTCTGGCCAAAGTTTAACACGATCCTCTTTATTGATTTCATAATAAGTCATTGGGTCATAATCGTCACTTATTGTAATCGTTCCACTAAAGACTGATCGAGGAGCATTCCTATGTTCTGCTTTAACAAAAGGAACTTCTATACCATCAACTTTTCCCTTTTCCTTAGCAAAAGCCCTCAATCCTACTTCATGCCATATATATATTGTATTTGCTTTTGAAGATACAATTTCTGGTTGTCCAATTTCACTGATTAAGGATTCAATAGGAATAGGAAAATCATAATACGTATCATTAATCAAAAAGCCCACATAACGAAAATTCAAATTTACCATCGTAGTTTTTTTTCGAAAGTAGTAATTTTGTTTCTATTCAAGAAAATTATTTTTTAAAACATAAATACTGTCAATACCTCCATTTTATCAACTTTTTGATTAAAACATTCTTGGCAAACTAAAAACAAATCAGTAAACACTTTAATATAAAGTAAAACTTCACTTTTTTACAGTTTTATTTGTATAGAACTCCTTCATCATAGACTACAGATTTGTGTTTTTTACTGCTCTCAAAATGAACCGTAAAAAAACAAAAAAGTTAGTTCGAAAACGACAAAACTAACAACTAAACCAGTAAATTCAAGGCTTTACGTTTTTTTCTCAAGTATTGTTCGGAGTATTTTCGGAAGAAGTGCCGGAAACAGGCAGATTTGCCAAAGAAGACTCGCAGAAGTATCGGTAAAAGCCTTATAAACACTAACCTAACCACTGTTTTTAGCAGTCCTTTGAACGAAATAGATAAGACATGATGAGAAAATAAAACACTTTAAAGAATTGTGTTTTTTACAGCAAAAAGAAGTATATTTATTTACTTTGAATATTGATAAGTATCAAACACTCAGCACTTATGAAGTAAATACCTTGGTACAAATATACAAATCTACCACCAGTTTAATTCATTATTTTTCACCATTTATCAGATAATTTTGCTAAAATATTCATTCAAAAATCAAATCAATCTACAACTATTCTCTTCCTCAATATTCATAAAAAACGCTTCAAAAGTTTCATTATCCCTTCTGAGTAGGGAGGGTACTTCAACGGCGATTCAAACCAAAAAGACTTAGATAAAACACTCTTAAAATGAGAGAACGTTTCAAAACCAGATTTCCCATGATAACTTCCCATACCACTTGCTCCCACTCCCCCAAAAGGTAATGAGTGTTCGGTCAAATGCATCAGACTATCATTCACAGCACCTCCTCCAAAGGACACTTCCTTAAGAATACGATTTGTTTTTTGTTTATCCTTTCCATAGACATAACAGGCTAATGGTTTAGAGTGCAGCTTAACATGATAAATAGCCTCTTCTAATTGATCAAAAGAGAGAATTGGTAATATAGGACCGAAAATTTCCTCTTGCATTATTTCATCGTCCCAATTAACCTCATCTAATAACGTAGGACTTATAAAACGCTGATCTCTATCTACTTTACCTCCATAGCACACTTTTGGTGAACCTAGGAACTTAGCTAATCGATCAAAGTGATTCATATTAATAATCTTCAGGTAATGATCGACCTGCTCACTCGACGACTTTGGGTATTTATCCATTTCAAATTTTAACTGAGTGACCAAAGCTTCTTTTATTGAAGATTCAACGAGTACGTAATCAGGCGCAACACAGGTTTGTCCTGCATTTAACAGTTTTGCCCACACCAATCGTTTAGCTGTCAATACAATATCACAATCTTTTAATACAAATGTTGGGCTTTTGCCTCCAAGCTCTAACGTAACAGGTGTCAAGTTTTTTGCAGCAGCAGCATAGACTATCTTGCCTACTGCAGTACTACCTGTAAAGAAGATCTTATCAAATGGTAACGCTAACAAATCTGTCGTCTCATCTATACCTCCTTCCACAACATAAATCAATTCCTTCGGGAAATGACTATTGATTAAATCTGCCAAAACAGCAGAAGTTTGTTTCGGTAACTCACTAGGCTTGACAATTGCTGTATTTCCAGCTGCAATAGCAGCTATAGCTGGAACCAAAGATAATTGATAAGGATAATTCCACGCACCTATAACTAGAGTGACTCCTAAAGGCTCTGGAATAATATACCCCCGTGAGGGAAAATTCACTAAACTAGTTGATACTTTTTTGGGTTTACTCAACTGCTTGATATACTTAATAAAATAGTCAATTTCCTTATAAATAATAGACAATTCTGTAATATACGTTTCAATAGAGGACTTGCCAAAATCTTCGTGAATAGCTTTCATCAAAGCCAATTCATTGGTCTGTATGACTTCTTTTAATTTCTTAAGGTGCGCAATGCGAAAAGAAATACTCTTGGTCTCATTGCTATTAAACAAAAATTTTTGCACCGAAAACACCTCTTTAATACCTATCATAGCTCATTTCAAAAATTATACTAACTCAATCCAATTTATAAAGAGCTCAAGTTAAGTATTTATCCTTTTCCATTCACGAAAATATTCTTGTTCTTACCTATATTAATGACAGGTCTTCACTCAATCAACACAAAAAATAACTAAAAACATTACCAAACCTTAAAAAACATAAATAGCATCTAATCTGATTTTTTTTTACTTTTGACCCTGAAGTTATCCATATAGTCATTTCAATTAATGATAGTTGATTATTCTGGAAGTTCACTATTACTAAACAATATATCATATACAAATAACGGGGCAGCTGAAAAACGAAAAGAGTAGGCAAAAAGTAAAAAACACTTATAAAATGGCAGAATTAAAACCAGTACAATCAAAAACAACAATGATCTTAATTAGCATCTTCTTAGGAGGGTTAGGCATTGACCGATACTTAATGGGATATTCAAACTGGTGGTTAAAATTAATCACTTTTGGAGGATGTGGTATTTGGACGTTAATTGATTTAATCAGAATTATCACTGGTAGTATGACAATGGCTGACGGAAGAGAATTGAGTTAATTCCAAAACAGAAAATTTTCAACAAAACATGAAAAGTATCAATGAAAAATACTGCTCCGAATGCGGAGCAGTAATTAATGCGAAAGCAGAAATATGCCCTCGATGTGGGGTTAGACAACCTGGTGTTTTTAACCAACAAGCAAATGAAGACAAAAATAGATGGCTTACTGCTGTATTACTTTGTTGGTTTTTAGGTTTCTTAGGTGTACATCGATTCTACACAGGAAATACAGCAATTGGTATCGTACAACTGCTTACTTTGGGAGGTTGTGGGATTTGGGTTATCGTAGACCTTATCTTATTGGTTTCAGGAAACTATAAAGATGGAGAAGGAAATATTATTAAAAATGGTTAAGACCTTAATTAACTATACTAAGCATAACTTTATTATTGCATTAATTGGATTTTATTTTATTTTCTCCGTAATAGTAAGAGCTATGACAGGTATCAATATTTGTATGCCTTGCCTGTGGAAGACACTCTTTCGTGTAGAGTGTCCAGGTTGTGGTCTAACCACCGCCTTTGAACACCTGATACAACTCGAACTTCACAAAGCCATTTCTAGCAATTGGTTAATTTTGATTATTGTACCTTTTGGTTTACTCTATATAATTAAAGACTTTATCGCTTTCAAAAAGAAAAACAAGGCACTTAACTAAAGCTCTATCCTTTTCCTACAGTAATCAACTATTCTTCTATGTAATTGATGAAATATAAAAAGAGTAAACAGTAATGAATCAATCAATTGTAAAAAATTAAAAACGGTTATATTTCAAAATATTTTTATATATTTGCGCACGATTTAGACCAACCTCTGGCGAGATCCGTGTATGTTGCTCTGAAAATAACAATTTCACATTTTTCACAATGGCAGATTTAATGAAATTCGTTCAAGACGAATTAATCACAAAAAAAGATTTTCCACAATTCAACGCTGGAGACACAATTACAGTTTACTACGAAATTAAAGAGGGAGAGAAAAAAAGAACTCAGTTCTTCAAAGGAGTAGTTATTCAAAGAAGAGGACATGGTGCTACTGAGACTTTTACAATCCGTAAAATGTCAGGTAACGTAGGAGTTGAGCGTATCTTCCCTATCAACATGCCATCTTTAGAGAAAATCGAAGTTAATCAAAGAGGTAAAGTACGTAGAGCACGTATCTTCTACTTTAGAGAACTTACTGGTAAAAAAGCAAAAATCAAAGAAAGAAGAAGATAATCAACTTTCTGAGAGTTATAAAAAAAGAGATTGTTTATATAAACAATCTCTTTTTTTTTTTTGAAGCTATCCTAAAAAAGCAAAAGACCTGTGTATCTCATAGCTTGGACTGGTTATATTTTCAAAATCTGGATTATCTCTATTTACTAGCTACCTAATAATTTTGTTACTATATAGAAAACACATATCAAGATGCATATACACTTCATCATACACGAACACTTTGAAGGTCCTGGAGCTTACCTTACATGGGCTCGTTTAAACAATCACAAGATAACTATGACCAAACTGTATGAGGGAGAAACCCTTCCTACAGCCATAGATTCAATTGACTTACTAATTGTTTTGGGAGGTCCTCAGCATCCGAGAACAACAACAATAGACTGTCCTTACTTTGATGCACAGGCCGAAACTCAACTTATCCGCCAATGTGTCGATCAGGGAAAAGCTGTAATAGGGGTATGTCTAGGAGCTCAACTAATAGGGGAAGCATTAGGACAGCAGTTCAGTCATAGTCCTGAAAAAGAAATTGGTGTGTGGCCAATTACCTTAAGCCCTTATGGAAAAGAAAACAACAAGTTTAAACATTTCAAAGATAAATTAGCTGTAGGCCACTGGCACAATGATATGCCAGGAATAACTACTGATGCTAAGATAATTGCTCATAGCGAAGGCTGTCCACGTCAAATCGTAGAGTACACTAATCTAGTTTATGGATTTCAATGTCATATGGAATTTACTCCTGAACTAATCGAACTATTAATCACTAATGACAGAGACAATATAGTGAAAAATAGAGACAAACGCTTCATACAATCTCCTGAACAACTAAGAGTTCAAAACTACACACAGATGAATGAAGCTCTTTATACCTTTCTAGATCAGTTGGCTATAGACTATCTTCACAGCTTAAACCTAAAGTAATTAAGAAAATACTATAAAAAAGAAACGCTACTAATTACAGTAGCGCTTCTTAAATTAATTATAGTTTTCTGCGGTTGTCATACGAACGGGTATCAATCAATTTATTATAAGGATCAATACCAACTTCTGTTGGCTTTTCATCAACAATGATTGTAAACTCATTATTAACCTTATCAACTTTTACCTTTTGTAAATACAGTACTTTCTCTTCACCTGTCTTCTCTTTTTTATCTAAGATACTCTGTGTCGAAGAAAATATTCCTATTTCAATATAATCAGCCAATGGCAATGACTGTATTTCTTCTTCTTGTTTTTCTTTCTTAAATGTGATTGTTTTACCATCTCCATCATCAAATAACTTTTCACCTTTCTCTCCGGAACGATATTTACTTACTATAGCTTTGATTTTCACTTCATATTTACCTCCTTCAAGCTCCTTAACCTCAACATTGTCGATGTAATTATCATACAACGTAATTGTCTCAAACATATCTTTCACTAAATACTTAAGCGAATCTGGAGTAGCTACGTAAATATCATCTACTAACTCTTTTGCTACCGTATAAGGTGCATCTTGAAACCCTACTTTTTCAATATAACGTTTCAACACATTGTTTAAATGCTCTTCCCCTAAAAAGTCACTCATTGCATAAAATACTAAAGCTCCCTTATTGTAGTGAATATACTGTTGATTCTCATTATACATCAATGGCAACTCTTTATTGCTTTCCGACCTTCTACCTCCTAAATATCGATCCAAGGCATCTTTTAAGAATTTACGCATTTGTCCTTTGCCATAACGGTGCTCTAACACTTTCAAAGAGCTATACTCAGACAAACTCTCAGACATCATCGTCGCTCCTTTAACATTAGCACCAATTACTTGGTGTGCCCACCACTGATGAGCTACCTCATGAGAAGTAACAGAAAATGGATAGTCTACTGCATTATCATTTGAATCATCTACTTTAGCAATAAAACCAATGGTCTCAGAAAAAGGTATCGTATTCGCAAAGGATTGAGCGAAAGATCCAAGTGTCAAAGGAAACTCAATAATACGCACTTGTTTATGCTGATATGGGCTAAAGTTTTCAGAATAATATGCTAATGATTGTTTTACTCCATTGATCATTCTATCAATATTATAATCGTGATCTTTATTGTAGTAAATTTCAATATTTACATCATTCCACTTATCTCTTTTTACTTCATACCTAGCTGAATTATAAGCAAAGAAACTCAACATCTTCTGATCCATTTTATAGTGAAAATAGTTTCTTCCACCTTCAGTCCATTGCTTCTCTAAATACCCTGGTGCTATAGCAATCTGGTCACCTGCTGTACTAACAGTAGTCTCAAAAGTAATCCAGTCTGCATCACTCGCTATATAAGTATTCTGTAAGGCCTCTTGATCTGTCTGCTCTGCCATACGCTCTCGCTCTGGAAGGTCATACTTCTTGCGAACCTCATTATCAGACAATTCTTGACCTCTCTGATATCCTATGTGTGGAAATAGTCCATTGTTAATAAATGTTCCATTCTCTAATATCGGAGAATTAGCATGTAATAATGTATTCGGCTTATTTTTAACAACAAAGCTAAATTGAATAGAATCATTCGGTTGTAATCTCTTCTTCAACTTATAGAACTGGTAACCACTAATACTATCATTCGCTATTAGTTCTCCTCCTTCAATACTTATCTCATTCAAATATTCTGATCGATAATTAACCAACAACGTATCGATTACTTGAGTTGATTTATTCTTAAGAATATAAGCACCACTCGCTTTAAAATCTCTCGTATCTGGATAAATATCCATATCTACCTTTGTATCAACAATTCTAGGTTGTACGAGTTTTTCATATTTCTTATACTTCTTCTCAATATCAACAGTTAACAACTCTTCATCCTTTGATGATCTATAGTCGTTCAAAACTGTGCTATCATAATACAAATACCCTCCCATTGCTATAAAAGACATTCCAAATACAGCCATTGGAATAATCACTGACGAAGTAGCTCGCTCTTTAGCTACACTCCAACGCTCTTTGAAACTACTAAATACCCCTCGTCTCCAAAATAATAATGTCAAACAACTTAAGAAAGCAACAAATAACATCCAATAGATTGCGTAAATAATGAATTTAGATGTTCCTGATCCAAAACCGTCTAAGTCGGAATAAGTAGGAGTTGGGAGTTCATTAAAATAAAACATCAATTGCTCAATCCCAATCTTATCAATTAACGGCCAAACAATACTTATCGCTAATAAAGCAAAGAATCCAAATACATAATTCTTAAAAACATTCTGTATAGCTATACTCATCAATGCCCATATAATAAAGCCTATCCAGGTAAACCCTACTAAGCTCTTTAAATAAAGACCTATTTCAAAATTGTAATACCCATGATAAATCTGAATACCAAATCCCGCTACTACTATAACCAACAATAACGTTAATTGCATCAAGATTAACGCAAAGAATTTTGACAAAAAGAATACCCAGTTTGGTGTAGCTGTTGCATCTACAATTAAGTCCATTCGGGATAACGAACCACGCTGAATTAATAATCCTGCGCCTAAAAATGTATTGATAATTATAAAGAACTGAAATGTACTTCCTGGCACTAAAAGTATTTGTCTAGTTAATGGTAGTGTCTCTGTTCCATACATCTTCATGGCAAATGAAGACACCAATATCATAAACAACAATCCTATACTAGCTAAAATCAAGAAGATATTATTCTTCACTAAATATTTATAATCTACTTTCGTAAAAGCAAATACATTATTCCAATATTGTCCAGTCGTAAAGCTATAGTTTACTTTCGGCAAGTCAATAGGTATAATTCCGCCAAAGTTATTTTTAGTCAGGCGCTCTCCTTTAACCTTTTTCTTTAAACTAAAAGTAAAACCAGTCTGTGAAAACTGAAAAACACTTCCTGAAAACAATAAGAAAACAACGCTTATAGCCAACCATACAAGACGATTATAAACAAACCATTTCTCCAAAGGAAGGTCACTAAAATTGATATCGTAAATTGTCCAATACTGTGTATAATATCTTAATGCTTGCTGAGCCGACGGATCTAATATAGACGCAATTACTCTATGCTCTTCCTCACCTGCCAAAGAATTTATAAATCCTTTAAAAATCATCATCGCCAATATGAAAACAAAACCTATATAGATGTTACGCGAAAGTGTCACTAAAACAAACACTATAGCTCCCATTAGTAACATATTCGGAATAATAATATAAAGATATACCTGTAAGTAGTTCCATAAAGTATTCGGCCCAACCAACGTAGAGTTGGCCATTGGAGAAAGAGTAGCTAGATAAGCACCTACTCCCATCATTACAGAAATAATTAAAGTAACAGTAAATGCGCTTAGAAACTTACCTGCTAAGTAATCAAACTTCGAAAAAGAATACGAATACAAAATATGGTGTACATTATATTTATAGTCCCGATATATTGCTGTTCCTATTATAGAAGGAAACAAGAAATACAATAAAGAATTAAATGATTCTATCAGTGAGTTCAACATCAAAGGAGAGTTCATCTTCAACAATGACGATGTAGTAGCTGTTCCTTGATCAAACACACCAATAGATGCTGCCATACCAAAGAATGCCATCGCAAAAAAGAGTACTACATATACGTAGAATACCCAACCTTTGAACCAACGTTTAAGCTCAAATGAAAATATAGTTCCAAACATCGTTTAATCGTTTTTAAGTGCAACAAAATATACATCCTCTAAATTTGGCTCTACCTGCACAAAGCCTGCTGTATCCAATGAATCCTGCGAATAAACTCTTATGTTAATTCTATTTTCTTGATTGTATTTACTAGACAATATACTTAACTCTTTATTATACTCTATTGCCTCTTCTCTACTAACTTCTTTATTCCAAATCAGACCTTTCAATTCTTCCTCTGCTCGTTTCGGTGTACTACGAGCTAATAACTTTCCTCCGTTTAGAATAGCCATTTCATGACATAACTCATTGACATCATCAACAATATGTGTCGAAAAGATTACTGTATGGTTTGTTCCGATTTCTCTTAATACATTTAAAAAGCGGTGTCTTTCTGCAGGATCTAATCCCGCTGTTGGTTCATCAACAATAATTAGTTTAGGATTGTTTAACAACAACTGTGCGATACCAAAACGCTGTTTCATACCCCCTGAATACCCACTTACACTCTTGCTTCTTACTGCATACAAATTTGTTACATCAAGTACTCGCTTGACAATTTCTTTGCGTTCTGAATTTTTAGCTATACCCTTTAAACGAGCAAAATAATCTAATAAGTCTAAGGCAGACATATTAGGATATACACCAAAGTCCTGTGGAAGATAACCTAATACTTTACGAAAGTCATTCTGTTGTTCTAAAACATTGACATCTCCGAAGTAAATACTACCACTATCTGGCTTTTGCAGAGTCGCTATTGTACGCATTAAAGATGATTTACCTGCTCCATTAGGACCTAAAAGTCCAAACATTCCAACACCTATTTCTAAGTCTAAGCTATCTAATGCTTTAACGCCGTTTTTATAAGTTTTACTTAAGTCTTTAATCACTAATTTCATAATAATTTTTTTTGATACATCTTATTAGTATAGTTTCTTAAAGAAATGTTACAGTATTTTAAAAAAAGAAAACAACTTTTATATTTACCACTTCGTCATATAGCGTACTTTAAGTCCAATAGATGCATTGCTATATTTTATTTTCTTACCTAAAGACTCTACTAACGTACTCAATTGTAAAGGGGTATTTTCATTACCTGTATAATCAAGTAATAAGGCATCTGAAGACTCGATCTTACTCGCTTGATTATTCAATCCTATATCTGCATATAGACCCACGTAAATATGTTGTTTAAAAGCAATTTGCTTTTTCATACCAACCTCAATTAACCAAGACAACCTATTTCCGATTGATACTTCTCTGTTTTCAGTCAATGCTCCAAAACTTCCTAACCCCATAAAGCCAGGAGAGGTCAATGCCACATCATAATCCTTTAACGTTAATGAAGTATTTACATCTTGCCACTCCATTTTTGCCTGACTTTGAATAGCAAAAGCATATACAAACCCCGTGCGTATTGACACATCTACCTTTCCCTCTATCACATACTGAACAGTCAGAGGGACCCCTATAGTAGTAACATCCCAAGACTCTTGATATAATCCTGACGTATATTTAAAAGTTCTTGTTTCTTCTGCTTGAATATCTCTTGATTGGCTAATATCTGAAGCTTGAATGCCTACTTTTCCTTTACTTAACATCAGCCCTGTTCCTATTGAAAAGTTGCGTTTCTTGTAGTAATCATATAAAACATCTAACTTGTATTCTGCTCCTATTTTTCTATCAAAGTTTTTAGGGATACTACCATATAGTATAGTTCCTCCGACACCCAATCCAACTGATAACTCATGTTTCTCTATTACTTTCTTTTCCTGAGCTTTCAGCTGATGGTTAAAAAATAAGGCTAAACCCAAGTAGCATAATAGTTTAAATCCTGTAACGTTCTTATTGCTATTTAATTCCATATCTATTATAGTTTTTTGTCTTCCTTAAAAGTAAATAAAAAGACTGATTTACAACAACATAACAAAATATTTTTAAAATACTTAGAAACTGTTTAAAGCTTTATCATTACTAAGATTAGACAATCAATCAGAAAAAAGACTTCCGATCATTTAAACTAAACAGTCTTTTTTAGATCGTAATTCTTTACATTTGAAGATAAAGAGACTAAAAAAAGAATTATAAGACCTTAGATTCAACAAATAAATGCAACAGCATTTAAA
>NZ_WMJY01000013.1 GCF_009711055.1 Myroides pelagicus | reverse complement strand
ATGACTAATGTTGCATTTATAACTTGAATTCACGAATTATATTGTTGCTTGAATCTGCTGAACAACTCTGAAAACCTGCTGTTACAGCAAGCAAACATGCACTAACTACTACTTTTACTAAATTCCTCATATTGCTATCTATTTTAACTACTTGTTATTTATCTATTCCTCATTTCTCAATTACATTAAGTAATATTCTTAAAAGTACATCTTTTTAATCTATTTTCTAAATAAATAGTTAATTTTTTACAATAATTCAAACACACAGCTGTTTTATATAAAATTATTAACATCATATCATCTTTTAAACAAAATACCAATGAATTATCCAGTTTTATTGTGATTTTTTTCTCTCAACCCTTATGAACACTTCGAATTTACACCGACATAAAAAGACGCTTACTGATATTTATCAGTTTTTTTCACCAATAAGTAGCACTTAACAAATCACCTTTTTTTAACATTTCTATTTAAACTAACTACCAACAACTTACCTTCACAGTTACAAATTTATTTGGCAATATTTTCACAAGGTTAAACTGCCGTTAACAACAAGTATAAGTTTTATAAAAAGATGCATTTTTTACATATTCCACACAATAACACTAACACTCTATTAATGAAATATAATTTTCCATAACACTTACACTGCTTTTACACAGAAACAGAAAGAAACCGCTATATTCAAAAAAAACTAAACAAGCCTAAGCTTATTTAGTTTTTATCCTCTAGTAGCAGTAGTCTTTTTTCTATTCTACAGCTTCACAAGTCGGCTTTTTCTCTAGGATCATCGGCGACAACCCTAGTTTATTTAGCATCTGCATATCTTTGTTTAGCCCTGGATTTGGTGTGACTAACAAAGTTTCTTCCTCTCCAGCGAATATAGAGTTTGCTCCCGCCATAAAGCACCATGCCTGTTCTACCTCACTCATCTCTATACGTCCAGCACTAAGGCGAACCATTGTCTTTGGAAGCACAATGCGCGCAGTAGCTATCATACGCACCATATCCCAAATCTCGACCTTTGGCAAATCCTCTAGTGGTGTCCCTTTGATTCGAGCAAGCGCATTGATAGGTACAGACTCAGGGTGCTTCTCCATTGTGGCTAGAGTGAGCAACATAGACACGCGGTCCCCTGTAGTCTCCCCTAACCCTATTATACCTCCCGAACAGACTGTAAGTCCTGCCTTGCGTACATTGTTAATTGTATTGATGCGATTGTCAAAACCACGCGTAGAAATAATCTGGTCATAGTACTTCTCAGAAGTATCCAAGTTGTGGTTATAAGCATATAGTCCTGCCTCCTGTAAACGCTTGGCCTGATCTTCGGTTAACATTCCTAAAGTACAACACACCTCTAACCCAATTTCATTTACCCCTTTAACCATGTCTATCACACGGTCAAAGTCTTTATTATCTCTTACTTCTCGCCATGCTGCTGCCATACAGAATCGAGAAGATCCCGCTTGTTTGGCTTTCTGGGCATGCGCTAATACAGTCTCTGTGGGTAATAAGCGCTGTACCTTTATATCGGTATGATAGCGCGCTGCTTGACCGCAATACGAACAATCCTCTGGACACCCACCTGTCTTAATTGACAATAGCGTACTGATTTGTATTTCGTTCTTTGGATGATATGCGCGGTGTACACTAGCTGCCTGATAGACTAACTCCATCAGCGGTAAGTCATATATAGCTTGTATCTCCTCTTTGGTCCAATCTGTGCGCAACTGTACTGGTTTGTTCACTGGTGTAGTACTTTTCATTTTTTGTAGTCATTATTTTGTTATTGCTCAAAACTATGACCTGTTCTACTGGCTAGACTAGTCCACTTTGATAATTCTACCTAGTCCACACATTCAAACACCTGCCAACTGACTTTGCAAATTACAACAAACTCATTCTTTATTAATTGTAAGTAGATTAACACTACTAATTATACGATTTTTAGTAATAAAAACTACTAATACTCGTTAATATTTCAAAACTAACAAATCACCTAATTAATGATAAACAAATTTAAATCTCATTATAAGCCCTTTGCTTATCTATTATCCGCCTATTTATTACTCAATTTCTTATTGCGCTTAGTGCTGATAAACCACCCCATAACAACTACTAGCTTCTCTGTGATAGAATACTTACAAATACTAGGCTTAGGGGCTGTACGAGATAGTTTCATCTTCTTACTATGCTTTATCTTTTTTGAGTTGTACTATCTCTTTCTCTCCAATAGTAAATACAATTTCCCCTATGGACTAATTATTTTTGGAACTCTCCTTATTTTATGGGGTTGGGTAACCTTTGGTCACACGATATTTAATGAATACGGCGGAGTACTTCCTGAGATAGTCATTGTCTTTATCTCGGTAAAAACCCTGATGTTCGGACTATGTTTGTTCTTACCTAATTATCGCTTAAGGATACGACAAATCAACTATATCTTTGTCTTGTTTCTATTCTCACTAATCATGGTACAAAATACCATAAGCGAATTCTTCTTCTGGAATGAGTTTGGTGTAAGATACAACTTTATTGCAGTGGACTATCTGGTGTATACCAACGAAGTCATCGGCAATATTATGGAATCTTATCCTGTCATTCCTCTATTTACAGGGGTAGCTATACTCACAATACTAATGACCTATTATATATATGTACAAACCAAAGAAAGCCTTACACATCTCCCTAACTTTAAGCAAAAACTAATCAGTGGCAGCCTTTATATCCTATTACTTAGTCTTATTCTACTGGCTATGCCAAAATTCATGAATACGGCTAAGAGCGAAAATATCTTTACTGAAGAGCTTTCTAGTAATGGTTTGTATAAATTTTATACCGCCTTTGATCAAAGTACTTTAGATTATTTTACTTTCTACCAAACAGTTGATGACAAGACCATAGAGCAACAACTACAACAGTTTTATCCAAACTATAAAGCCAACACACCATTAACTAGAGAGATTGTATCTGATCGTATTTCATCCAAAAAGAATGTAGTATTAATTAGTATTGAGAGTTTTAGTGCTGATTTCATGGCCTATTATGGAAACGAGAATAAACTAACTCCGTTCTTAGACTCTTTAGCGCAAAAAAGTCTTTTCTTCACCAACCTCTATGCCACAGGTAACCGAACTGTTAGAGGACTAGAGGCCATAACCATGTGTATCCCGCCTTCCCCTGGAGAAAGTGTAGTGAAAAGACAAGACAACAAGAACAAATTTACTACCGGAAGTATCTTTAAAGAAAACGGTTATAGCGTGAAATACCTCTATGGAGGAGACGCCTATTTTGACAATATGCGCAGTTTCTTTGGTAGTAATGATTATCAGATTGTCGATAAGTTTAGCTTTACTCCTGAAGAAATTACCTTTTCCAATGTTTGGGGGGTATGTGATGAAGATATGTACAACAAAGCTATTCAAGTAATGGATAAGGACTATGCAAGTGGCACACTTTTTTTCTCTCACATTATGACCATCAGTAACCACAGGCCTTTCACCTTTCCAAAAGACAAAATTAATACAACAGATATTGCCTCTAGTGGACGCTATCAAGGAGTCCGATATACAGATTATGCCATTGCCCAATTCTTTAAGCAAGCAAAAGATAAACCTTGGTACGACAACACCGTCTTTGTTATTTTATCTGACCACTGTGCCTCTAGCGCTGGAAAGACTCAGTTACCATTAGACAAATACCGCATTCTTGGACTTATATATGACCCGAGTAACCCTGAAGAACAACAGATTAATTACCTAACCTCTCAAATAGATGTAATGCCTACACTGCTGGGAATACTAGGGTTTAATTATACCTCTAAGTTTATTGGATCGGACGCTTTAGCAGCAGACTATATTCCGAGAGCTTTTATCGCAACCTACCAAGACTTAGGCTATATTCGAGACAATACCCTAACCATATTAGGGGTTAATAAAAAGGCTAGACAATACACCTTTAAAAGCAAGGCAAAAAATCAAACACTAATCGGGTTAACTCCTCAAATAAATATTGATCAAAATAAGCTAATCGAAGCCATTAGCTTTTATCAACTAACCGCAAAGGAGTTAAAAGAAAACCAATATGATAAATAAAAACAGAAAAGGGAGAACACCAGCTAGGCTATCCTCCCTTTTTATAACTATAATCAACACAACTCATATTTAGGTTATACCTTGTGACTCCTGCTTTTGGTTTTCGATAAAAAACGGGAAAACACCACTTACATTGTTCTCCCGCTTTTATGAAAAAAACACTTTATCACTTGTATAATGCTCAATTGCCGTGCTAGCAGCAACCGATCAAAGTAAGTAAAGGCCCTAATCTTTTTTAAAACATACCCTAATCGTAAAAGCTTTAAATAGATAATTACTTAACTTTGATAGAGCAAATTTCACTATTTTTGTAACCACACCATAGGACATTTGTCCCTAACACGAAAAAAAAATGTTAAGAATCAATATTAGTTTTTTACAGTATATCGAATCCTTAGCAAATTCTAAGGAATATGCTGATCGCATCATATTACAAACCTATAAACCAAAAGATTTTTTATTACACCAAGGTGATCCTGTGACTAAAATCATTGTCATCAACCAAGGTATTACCAAGTGTTTTATTACCGAAGAAAACGGAAAAGAATATATTCCTGAATTTTTAGGAACAGGAGAAATAATGGGAGAAATAGAAGTCATAGGCAAGAAGAATTGCCTTGCCTCTGTAGAGGCTATTAGTGAGGTAACTGCTTATGTCATCCCTGTATCAGTATTTAATGAATTACTCAAAACCAATATTACCTTTGCCAATGCTTTGTTAGAGGTAGAAGCCCTACGCGTGTACCACACAAGCCAAAAAGCTTCTTTCCAGCAGCTCTATACTGTAGAACATGCACTGGAAAAACTCTTAGAGCTACAAGAAAAACAAGAGCTCAAACTAACCAAAGAAGATATCGCTTCTTATCTGGGCATTACAACTAGAACACTTAACAGAGCATTAAAGAAAATATCAGAAGAAGAATTATAAAGCAAAAAAGCATTGACTAGATCAATGCTTTTTTATTGTTTTAAAGGTATTTTCCTACACCTATCACTTAAATGTTAGCTTCCTTCCGTGACTAGGGCAACCTTTAAGTTGTAGTATCCTACTATAGGAAAGTAACTCTTCCCTCTTTCATATCATAGACAGCTCCAACAATTTTAATCTCTTGATTTTCTTCCATCTCAGCAAGAATTGGGCTATTTGTTCTTATTTCTTTTATAGAATTTGCTACGTTTAGCTTACATACTTCTTCCACATAATCGGAATTATAAGCACTTTTCTCTCCAATAAATGATTTATTCACTTCTGCTATCACTGGTTGTATCTTTTCTAATACCGAAGTGATATTGCCTAATTTCACCCCTTTAATGCTAGAGGTCAAAGCACCGCAATGTTCATGACCTAATACCACAATCACTTTAGAGCCCGCAACTTTACAAGCGCACTCCAAACTACCTAAAACATCGGTATCTACTACGTTACCCGCTACTCGTGCGACAAAAATATCACCGATTGCTTTGTGAAAAACACTCTATACGGGCACACGTGAATCAATACAAGAAAGAATTACAGCCTCTGGATACTGGCCATTAGCAGACGCTCTTACACGCTGTGTTGTGTTTAATAGGCTTAATTCATCGTTCATAAAAGACTCATTACCTGCTTTTAAGTTTTGGATAGTATCTTCTATCGATAGCGCTTCTTGTTGTTCTTTAGACAATACCTGGTCGAACACACGATCAAAATTTCCTGTGGTTGGAGCTGATACTGATAGATTGTCTTCCGATTGTATCACCGCATTAGTGGTTTTCGTTTTTTGACAAGACACTAGAGCTAGTAATAGCATTAAAATAGATAAATAACTTTTCTTTGATTTTTAGTTTTGTATTTACTACAACTTTTTTCAAAAAGTATGTCTCTTACCCCCAATCATAGTACTATACACCAAAAAAACGCTAATACTATTTAAAAACGAAAAGCTATAATAAAAGCAAAGGGAGCGCTTAAAAGCACTCCCCTTATATAACAAACTTTATAAACTCCATTATAAAATTGTCACGGTATTACCGTTTATTTCTGCTTTGAAAGATCCTCCTTCTAAGCGAAACTCAGTAACTGCCGTTCCATCTGCTAAGTCAATCGCTGGACTAATGATGATTCCATCTTTTCTAAGTCCTACGCCTACTCCAGCATTTCTATTAACTGAATACTGTCCGTCTGGTGTTACTATTCGAGCAAAACGAGTATCCCATTTAAAGCTAAAATTATACTCCTGAGTCTCTCCAGAGGCATTACTGATGATCAGCTTTTTCTTCCCTTTTAAAACATCGGAAGTAATCTGGTTAAACTGAAGGTCATTCCAATCCTGTTGTGTAGCACGCTCAAACTTAATACCGATGTGATCGCGAACAGTCTTAAAGTAAATTGAATGACCTTCCGAACTATAATAAGAGTATTCAAAATCCCCTTTATACCCTACACCGTATAAATCTTCTCTACTTGGTGGAACAATTGAATTATTACCCAATAAGTGAATATAGTTATCGGTGGTAAACAATAGACCAATTGTATTACTCAATTGCAGTTTATACTCACTTTCCTTAGGCTGTAAAGGATTGTAATCTCCTACTGCAAAAAAATCACTTGCCATGACAACACGTCTATCATCTATAAATTTAAACAAATGTGTAAATCCACCCAATTGTGTATCATCTGTGAAATAAGTCATCTTCCATCCATAGGTGCTATAGACTAATTCGTTTCTCAATTCCGTACGTCTATTTTCTAAACGTTCTGTTGGGTTTTCATCAAACTTACTATCAAAGTTATCGCTTTGACATGATACTGCCGAAACGATAACAGTAGCCAAAACCCCTATATGCATTAAAATTCTTTTCATAACTTATAGTTTTATAGCCTCCTCAGTATTGGCAGTTGTTAAATTACATAATTCGTAAAAATCAATGTCAAAAGCACGTTTGTAATACGCCACTACTAATGCTTCTTTTTGTCTGATTAGCGCTCGACCAGAAGCTGGTGCCTTTGCAACGATTTCCTCATACCCCACTATATCTCTTAACATCCATGAGGCTTGTTCTGCAAAATCCTCAGTAGCATTTGAACGCGCATAGTTTGAAATAAATCCTAAAGCCCATGCTTCTTTATCCGTTGTTAAATGCCAATCCCCTCTGTAATCCGCTGCTGTCAATTTACCGTACTCTGATTCATCAAACGGTTCTGCCTGATTTAAAATGTGTACATACTCGTGCTGAATGGTATGTACAAACTCTTCTACTTGTTCCTTGTCTTTTAAATCCAATGAATTGATTTGAAAAAGAGAAATACGAACGCCTTGCTCGGCAAGTCCTAAAGTTACAGTTGCTCCAGTATTCATATTCATACTCCCTACCATCACTAATTCACGAGGCGCAGTACGCTTAACAAACTGATTTCCTGCAATCGTTTCATAACTCTCTAGCCAGATCTTATCAATTACTTTCAAAGTTGGCTGAACCTTCTCAACAGCTACAGGCGTTAAGTATCTATCCATATCTACTTTAGCTGGATCCCAACGGTAAAATACTGCCATATTATATGGGTAAGTATAGTTATCATCAATCCAGTTATCTAAAGCTGATTTTTCTTCAGGAGTAACCTTCAATCGAGATTCTCCTAGACTATCTTCCTTGCTACAAGAGGTTGTAAGTCCTAATGCACCCACAAGTGAAAATAGCGCTATATATCTATTTATTGTTTTCATTGTGTCTGATTTTTATCTTGGGTTATCTGGAATACCTGCACTAACTACGTGAAGTGGTAAAGGCAATTGACGTCTTAAATCATCTTTTGTCAAAATCATATCCGCCTCATCTTTTAGTTTATGAACAACTTCAATATTGTGACGTTTAACATCAAACCAACGCTTTCCTTCGTGCATAAACTCCCTTTGTTTAGCAGATAAAACTGCTGCTACAACAACTGCTTGATCTTCATTCATATCGTAGTAAGGACTTAACTTCATTGCATCATTACCATAAATAGATCTTAATTTAGCTAATGTAAATTTAGCATCATCAGAAGCTTTATAACCAATTGTACGTGTTCCTGTAAATAATCTTAAAGCATCTACTGCTTCATCGATACGACCACTCATTGCTAAAGCCTCTGCTCTATTCAAGTAATTTTCATCGTTACTTAAAAGCACATATGTTACGTGTGGAAGCCCGGTACCCGCTGATGGATCATCCAAACGAAAATACTCACCTAATTTTGGATAAACATAGGTCCCTGAAGCAGTATAAGAAATACTACTATATAACCAATTTTTTCCAAAAGCATTTTGACCAAATATTTCTCTATTTAAGTCCTCAGTTAACCAAAATCTTGACCAAATATTATTTCTCCAGTGATTTGATACTGCAGTTACCAATAGTAAGTTAGAGTTTACTGTAGGTCTTGCATAGGCTTGGTATTTTTCAAGATATCCCAATTTACTAAATGCAAGATAGTCACGTAATTGCATCTTTGGATTAGATCCTAAATAATTAGAATGCTCTAATACTTTTTCCCAATCTCCTTTTACTAAATAAAAGTTACTCGCAAAGGCATGACCAGCTGTTCTGTTAAAGTGGAACTTTGGTTGTTTGTAACTATCTTTTAATAAAGGTAAACCCTCTTCTAAGTCTTTTTCAATTTTTGCATACACATCAGCTACTGTTCCTCTGTCGTAGTGCTGGATTAGTACGCGCTCTGGTTTGTCCACATAAGGAATACCAACATCCGAATCCGCTGTTGCTGGATTATACGCCTTACTCCAAATCTGTACAAGCATAAAGTGCGCATAAGCACGCGCTACCAAAGCCTCACCTTTTAAGTGACTTAACTCTGGCCCTCCGCCTAATTTCTCAATCGCTTCTAACGCATCGTTCGCTGAGGCAATCGCTTCATAACATCCATCCCAATAAGCCGATGGTGAATCCTGAGAGTTACGCTCCTCTAATTCCCACTTATATTCTGATAGATTATAATCACGAGTCATACTCTTCTTACCATTATCATCTACATTATCAGACATGATTTCTGTAAACCCTGCATAACCGTAGATAGGATAAGCTGATACTAATAAATCAGCGATCTTATCTTTTGAGTCTAGCTGAGTTCTATTATCTGGTAACTCAGACAAAAAATTGTCACAAGATACCGCTGACAAGCCAATTAATAAACTGGCTACTATTATTTTTACTCTTTTCATTGTGTCTTAATTAAAATCCAACATTTAACGTAAGGCTATACTGAGTTGTTACTGGGAAAGCAACCCCTCCACTTCTAAAGAATTCTGGATCTTGTCCATTTAGTTTCTTATCTGAATAAATCAACCAAGGATTACTAGCTGTAGCTCGCAAAGAGAAGTTAGATAATCTCAATTGTTTTTTCAATAACTCTGGGAATTCATAAGTAAGTGATACATCTTTTAAACGTACAAATCCTCCATCTGCAATACGCGCATCTGAATAGTTATACGTATTGTAGGCTTTACGGATATCTGAGTCACCGTAGATTGATCTTAATCGAGCTGAAGCAATCACAGGTACATCAGTTACGTTTTCATCACCTGGATTAATCCATCTGTTTTGGAAATCTTTAGTAAATACGTCCATGTCTGTATAATCTCCTTTAAATGATGGGTTTAAACGAATCTTATTACCTCCTGAAGCAACCACAAACACATTAAGTGTCCAGTTTTTGTACTTAAAGTTGTTTGTAAATCCTAATGATTTATTTGGCTCAACAGATCCTTCATACTTAAGGTATCCTAAAATCCCTTCTCCTCTGTGTTGGAAATTTGCTCCAAATACGTTATCTGTTACACCATCAGGCATAATGAATGTTGGTAAACCTTTATCATTCAATCCTGTAAATTGGTAAGAATAGATAGCGTTTCTTGGTCTTCCCACAACATTACCTCCGGTTGGATTAACCAGGTCAATAACGCGAGACTCATTTTGTAATTTGTCAATTTTCTGATCGTAGTACGACGCATTAAGTGTTGTTGACCAAGTAAAGTCAGGAGTAACAATATTTTTAGTTGTCAATCCAATCTCAATACCCTTAGTTGTCATATCGGCATTGTTACCAAATTTAGTACGTTGACCTCCAATACCAGATGTTGTAACTAAGTCAATAAGGTCAAATGATTTCTTTTGATAAGCATCTACTACTAATTGAACGCGGTTATTCCACAATCCAAGATCTAACCCAATGTTAGTCTCGTATGATTTCTCCCATGTTAAATCGTCATTTTGAAGATCTTCGATACGGATTTGAGATTCTCTTTCACTAGTAAACTCACGGTCGATGATTCTACTTTTATATACTGCATACGAGTTGGTAGCAGGTCCAGTAGTTGCCGTTAAACCATAAGCTGCACGAAGTGATAAATTACTAATTGTTGGATTATCAATTAAGAATTTCTCTCCTTTTACGTTCCACTTACCAGAGACTGTCCAAGTTGGTAACCAACGAGAAGACGAACTCTGTCCTTGTTTATTTGATCCATCATAACGCCCTGTAAGCGATACAATATAGCGGTTGTCATAGATATAACTCGCCTTACCAAAGAAACCTACTGTGCGCTCGCGCTCTTCATCATAGCTGTAGTATGACCCTCCTTCGCGAATAATCTTCTCTAATAAACGTGGATCTGTATGTGGTACATAACCTTTGTCAAACTGAAGACCAAAAGCACTTACTTTGTCATACTCTCTATCCACACTACGCAACTCAGTACCTACAAACGCCTCAAGCTCGTGTTTGTCACCAAACATCTCGCGGTAGCTCAAACTATTTCTTACGTTATACGAAAGTAAATTGTTTGTATATCTGTAGCGAATACCTCCATTTGGCAATACCACTTGTTTTGGTGCATCTGGATTTGTTGGATCCTCATACAAGAAGATATTTTGCTTATTTACAATCGTTGTTTCATTCGCGTTGTATGCACCTACTACGTTAGACCCTTCCATAATGTTGTGATCTCTACGCGATACTGCATAGCGAACAGAAGCATTCATATTATACGTCAATTGTGGCAAAATCTTATAATCTGCATCTAATTGCGCTTTAATATCTTTCACATTCATCTCGATTTTGTTGTTTTCCAACTCATTCAAGACGTTAAATGGTGCCCAGTTCATGCGGTAAAACTCATACGCACCATCATCTCCATACGGGCGAAGTGTACGCGATGTATTCAAAGCATAGCTAAATGGATTGATGTCAAAATCACGTGAGGTTCCTCCATTTACTACATCGGTTTTACTGTTGTACGAACCTGGAGCAGTTTGATCGCGATTAGAGAAGTTAACTCCCAAAGCTACGTTAAACTTATCAGTAATAAAGAAAGTGTTTTTCAAATTCACTGTAAGACGTTTTACGTCATCAGCAATACTCCATCCCGGATCGTTGTAAAAACCAATAGACGCAAAGTAAGCGTTATTTTTACCCCCTCCAGTAAAACTCAATGTGTGGTTTTGTGCAATAGACGGTCTAAACAACTCTTTAAACCAATCCGTATTAGCCATTTCATACTTTTGTAAAAAAGCATTGCGATCAACTTGATTGTTTACCACGTTGAACGTTCCGTCAGGATTTACTGTCCCTACTTGGCGAGCCAATAGGTTATATACCCCTCCATAGCGGTTTTGATACACATCTGGATATTCTAGCAAACCTTTCTCAGACATCTCTTGTAAAATAGACATATTCTCCTGAGAGTTTAAGATATCGTATTGTGAATAACGCGGCACGGTACGCATGGTATTTTCCATGGTATAGTTAATCTTAAGTGGAGATTCACGCTTACCTGATTTAGTCGTAATTACCACTACCCCATTCATCGCACGCGATCCGTAAATAGAAGTAGCCGAAGCATCTTTTAAGATTTCGATACTCTCTACGTCATTACTGTTTAATCCTGCAATAGCCGAACTCAATAACGTCTCTGAGTTACCCGATGCTAAATCCGAAAAAGATACGTTTACGATATCCTCTTGAACTACCCCATCAATAACCCACAATGGTTTAGTGTCTCCCATAATAGTAGAAGACCCCCTAACGGTAATCTTAGGTGCAGAACCAAAAGTACCCGATACGTTTTGTACCGTTACCCCTGCTGCTTTACCTTCAATCATTCTACTTACATCAGCAACCCCATCAACCTTTAACTCTGCTGTTGTGATTTTACTAACTGATCCAGTAAATGTACGTTTTGACAACTTTTCGTACCCTGTTGTAATTGTAATTCCTTCAAGTGTCTCAGAATCATCTAATAGAGAAACGTTTATCACCTGTTGTTGATTTACTTTCTTTTCTAAAGTAGCAAATCCCATAAACTGATAAACTAATACTGCATTTTTGTCTTGTACAGATAAACTGTACTCCCCGTTAAGACCCGTTTGTACGGCAGTATTTGTTCCTTTAACAATAACTGTCGTACCAGGTAAAGGCAGTCCATCACTAGCAGCTATTACCTTACCAGTGATTGTTCTTACTTGTGCCATCATCACTCCTCCTGAAAGGTAGATCGAACACACAACAAGAAACCCTCGTAATATTCTTTTCATATACGTTAATTATTAATTAATAACCATTAACAAATAAATAACAAATATTACGGAATTCCTAACAAGGCATTAAAATTAACATAAAAAATAATTATTCAAAATAACAAGTATAAAACATAGGATAATTCAAACAAATATATAATAAATAAAAAATAAACTTTACTATTAAGTTAAAAAAACAAACATCAAAACTATTAAACATCACTACCAATGCTAAAAATTTATTGAAAAACAACAAATACTTGTAATTCACAATACTACTTATTATTTAATTTATACACATAAAAATTAGATTATATTCAATTAATTATATTAATTAACACACAATATATAAACACCTAAAATATATAACTTCTCAATTTAATCTATTTACTTTAGTTATCCGACAAATCCTAAAATCGTTTAAGTTAATACTTTATCATATCTAATTACCAAATCACAAAATCTAATGAAACTAAAAACTATTAAAACCATCACGACAAAACATTAACATTCCCTTGACACCAAAAACACAGCTAAAGTATTTCAATCTATGTATCTCCACTTACTATCAAGACCATACTTTAGCCAGAAAGCAAGCAGCCATTAGCGAAATATTACCTTACTCCCCCCCTTCCTACATCAAATAGTTATTCACAGACCGCTTATAAATCAGACTATCTAACACTTTAGCCTACCTTATTTTTTTATCTGTCCGACTATTGTAACTGACCTTTTCCTTATAGAGAATTCTTTCCCATGCTTCCTTGGCTTATACTTGCAGTATTCGTGCACTTTGCTTGCCAAGAACCTACTTCTGGGCAGGTAAACTGCACGAATACTGCACTCATTGCACAAGCTTGGCAACAAAAGCCGTTATTCTAAAACCTCTATACACTAAAACGACTTACTTATTCTAAAAAAAATGTTTCCCCTATTGTGCATCATTCGAATAATCCAATAAAAAAAGTAGTCGTTTTTCAAAAAGTAAGAACGATAGCATATCTCCTTCTCTAGTAGTAATGACCTATTGAATAATTAGAGAACTATCTCCTACCTCCCATTAATATATCTAATTGACATCCCCCTTTCGATTCATCAACCTAATATTTCGTCCATTTTTAGCCAAAAAAAGACAAGAAGCTAATGAGCCCTTGTCTTTTAATAACTATTTTAATTACATTAAACTGCTTCTTCCCAATTTATTTAAGCGGTAAAGCATACATATAGTTTTCCCATGAAGAAGTTGAATAACTCCACAGTCGTTCTTTT
Organism: Myroides pelagicus; assembly: GCF_009711055.1. Taxonomy (GTDB): domain Bacteria; phylum Bacteroidota; class Bacteroidia; order Flavobacteriales; family Flavobacteriaceae; genus Flavobacterium; species Flavobacterium pelagicum. The sequence continues at coordinate 70,002 of NZ_WMJY01000013.1, read as the reverse complement.
TTAATAAAACAAAGATAATTATACTCTCAGCAGTCACTTCAACCATATTACTTCCTCTTACCATATCAAAACCCAAATCAACTGTCGAACCAATCGATCGACTGGCAAGGAAAAACAACACTTATTTTTCCTTTTTAACTATTAACCTCTAAAACAAAGGCACCATCCAACGAACACCAATATAGAGTTGCTGTTCATCTAAAGCTTGTGGAGTTATTATTGATTCTTTGTAGTCATAATTAATATAACTATAAGTAGCAAACAAACGCAAATCCTTCAGTAGCAGATCTGAAAAAGGATAATACTCGAGTGCCCCCATAATACCGCGCTGTGCATAGACACTATTTACCTGTAAAGCATTTCGGTGGTTATACATGAGTTTAATAAAAGGAGAAAACTTCTTGGTCTTGTAGCGAATACTCATTGTCGTGGTATTATCCCTAACATAGTATGGAGATGTTTCAGCACTCATTAGTGCCAATTGATCGTCTTTGACATTTCGATAACCATACATCCAATCCAACTCGACCATCCACTTATTCCAACTTACGCGATGCCCAAGCATCAACCAGTTGTAATATCTATTGCCGTTGTGCTGTACCAGCCCATAACTATACCTGGTCTTTAGTCGATCACCAAACAGACTTCCTTCCCACAAAAATAATCCTGCATATGCCTTGTTTTGATAAGCTGCTGCACTGTATTGCTCACTTAAAGATACCCCTTGTACCTTAAAAGATTGCCCTTGGGTATGATAAGTAACACTCGCTCCCGGAGCAAACAAGTCCATTGAGCCCAACATATTAGTATACATGTATTGATCCGAGCCATTATAACTAAACTCCATCGCTCCCCATGCTACAAATTGCTTCCCCATACTCAAAGTCCAGCGGTCATTTACTTTATAGTCCAAAAAAGCGAACTCTAAAGCATCTGTTCCCGTGGTAGCATTGAGTCTATAACGCATCGCAAAACTGACTTTCTCTTTATAATTCCCTTTGATATACACTCTTGATTGCTGAACGCGAAACCGACTATCAGTCGTTTCCCCTGACTTAATCTTAGTATAATTTTCATAGCGAGAATCCAAATAGCCCTTGACGCGGCTCTTAGACTGACTCGTTTGTTTTTTTTCATATCCCATCTCTGCTACTGCCAACTCTACCAAAGTTTTAGGCTCACCTGAGACTAAGGTATCTTGCACTTGCTGTGCTACAACCTGATTTCCCACCCAAAACGGACTTAGCATCAGGGTTGCTACTACACTTTTTACTTTCATTTATATACTTTATAATTTTTGATTCAAACGTTAATGCAACCTTAATTTTTACAATTGTAATTATACAAATAATAGTTAAAATAAAAAAAGATAATGAAATAGGTAATTAAAATACAATTAGGATAAAAAATATACAAAAAGAAATTTATAAACCTAGACTTCAATTATTGATCCTCTATCACAAAGAAGCAATACACTTTTTATCACCAGTGAATATACAGAGCTCCCTACATTCACAGCCTATTCACCCTATACCCAAATTACAAAAAGTAAAAAAACACAAAAATTGTATAACACTTAATTCTAATTTAACATCATTTTCAGAGAGTCACGTTCATTAACATCAAAGATATATTTCTATATTTGCAGCATAAACAACTAGATAGCTAAACAATACTGTACGTTTGAAAAAGTTTTTTTCCATATTATTCCTATTCCTTTCTGTACTTGGCAGTGCAAGTCCTCTATTGGACATTAACTGCATGGAGGCAGAAATGACCTGTACTATGGAAAAAACAACAGCAGAACCAATGTCTTGTTGTGATACGACAGGTACGACAAACACTGACTCTCATCCAATGGACATGATGTGCTGTATCGCACCTCGTGTAGTGGTATCCAATGTAGACTTACAAACACAAGAAACAGAAGTAGTCGCTGTAGCAAAAGCAAAAAAAGCAGCAGTTATTCGCACTAAATGGTTTAATTCAAACTACCTTACCGATTTAAAATCTGTCGATGTAGCTTCGGTTACACCTACGACTATAGATACTGATGGATATAAGTATGAGCGCCTTGATAGGCTTTCCTATATATGTACCTATAGAATTTGATACCCTACCTGATTTGTACAGACGACAATAGCCTTCTAGCTTTTGCGTACTGATACATCTACACGACAAAGACAGCATACACAACCCTTTGTCTTTCAATTATTTTACCGATTTTTTTACCTGTAAGCCAATTTGCTTTACACAGTAGCCTGATTGTTTCAATTGCTGATTCGATGTGCTATAGTGTCCAAAAAGCACAAAACGACTATGGGCTTGTTCCTCTACCATATTCTATAAAAGACAGCATGGATATAGGGCTAGAGATTATTTATCGGTGATAAAAGTATCATTCTATAAAAAACATATTATGCTTAATAAAATCATTAAGTACTTTCTCAATAACCGTGTCATCACGTTACTATTGTTAGTATTCATCTTAGTATGGGGACTAATTACAGCTCCCTTTAATTGGCACAACAACCTATTGCCAAGTGATCCAGTAGCTGTTGATGCGATTCCAGACATTGGAGAAAACCAACAAATTGTCGCTACTGAATGGATGGGGCGTTCACCAAAAGATATCCAAGAGCAAATCACTTACCCTCTGACTACTTCCCTATTGGGTATTCCAGGAGTAAAGACGATACGCAGTAGCTCGATGTTTGGTATGTCTTTCATCTATATCATCTTTGAAGAAGATGTAGAATTCTACTGGAGTCGCTCTAGAATATTAGAAAAACTAAACTCATTGCCAGCAGGTACACTTCCCGAAGACGTAACACCTACACTAGGACCAGACGCTACTGCACTAGGACAAGTATATTGGTACACATTAGAAGGACGCAATCCTGAAACAGGAGAACCTACAGGTGGATGGGATCCTGATGAACTGCGTACAATCCAAGATTTCTACGCTAAATATAGCTTAGCCTCTGCTGAGGGAGTTGCCGAAGTGGGCTCAATTGGCGGATACATCAAAGAATACCAAGTAGAGGTAAACCCTGATGCTATGCGCGCTTATAACGTCTCTATTATGGACGTGATGACAGCTATTCAAAAGAGTAACTTAGACATCGGAGCAGAAACAATCGAAGTCAACAAAGCAGAATACCTAGTTAGAGGACTGGGATATATCAAAAATGTCAGCGATCTAGAGGAGGCAGTAGTAACGGTTCGAAACAATATACCAGTAAAAGTAAAAGACGTATCATTTGTCAATCTAGGCCCATCTACGCGTCGTGGAGGACTAGACAAAGAAGGAGTAGATGCTGTAGGAGGTGTGGTAGTAGCGCGATATGGAGCAAACCCAATGCACGTAATCAACAACGTAAAAGCGAAAATACAAGAAATGGAAGCTGGTCTTCCCCAAAAAACCTTAGCCGATGGAACTATCTCTAAGGTAACTGTAGTTCCCTTTTACGACCGATCAGGTCTGATTCAAGAGACCATCGGCACCCTAGAATCAGCCTTAGCTCATGAAGTATTAATCAGTATTATTGTGGTGATCGTACTGGTTATCAACCTACGTGCGTCGATTATTATCTCCAGTATACTACCCATTGGGGTATTAGCCACTTTCATTATTATGAAATATATGGGAGTAGATGCTAATATTGTAGCACTTTCAGGAATTGCCATTGCTATTGGTGTGATGGTCGATGTAGGAGTCGTCTTTGTCGAGAGTATCATTCAACACATGGAACAAGAAAAAGCCAAGGGTATAGAGAGCCGTGGACAGGCTTTTGTCAACTTGATTTCTAATGCTGTAACCGAAGTGTCTGGTGCTTTGACCACAGCTATGATTACGACCATTATTAGTTTCTTACCTGTATTTGCTATGGAAGCACAAGAAGGAAAGCTGTTTAAGCCTTTAGCTTACACCAAGACTTTTGCTTTGACTTCTGCATTCATATTAGGAATCATTGTCTTACCGACAATTGCCTATTATGTATATTCAGCAAAACTAGACAGCAAAAAACTCAGAAAGATTGCCAATATTGGTTTGATTATTGCAGGAATAGCCTTAACGATATTTACAGGTCATTTTACTGCTTTAGCACTCGTTTTGGTAGGACTAAACAACCTATTTGTGCCTCAGTGGAAATCAGAACAACTAGCCAACTATATCAATATTGCGATCACATTATTGGTAGCGATATATTACTTGACCATTGAATGGCTACCACTAGGTACACAACAGAGTACGGCACTTAACTTTATCTTCGTGATTTTAGCCATCGGTGTAGTACTAGGTATGCTATGGTTATTAGTAATCTACTATGAAGCTATCTTGAGATGGACCTTAGCCAATCGCTGGAAGTTTATGAGTATTCCGATTATTACTTTAGTCTTTGGGCTATTGTCGTGGTTAGGATTTAATACAACCTTTGGTTTTGTCGCAAGTTCTTTAGAAACCGTTGGATGGAAATCTGTCAGAGAAACGCGTTTTTGGCAAGCATCATCAGAGACTTTCCCAGGTATTGGACAAGAGTTTATGCCAAGTCTGAACGAAGGTTCATTCTTATTAATGCCGACCTCTATGCCTCATACAGGAGTAGAACAAAACTTACAATACATAGGAACCTTAGACAGACGTATTACCAATATACCCGAAGTAGAACTAACCGTTGGTAAGTGGGGACGCGTAAACTCAGCTTTAGACCCTGCTCCTACGCAAATGTTTGAAAACACGATTAACTATCGTCCTGAATATATATTAGATGAAAGCGGACATCGTCAACGCTTTAAAACAAATAACAAAGGAGAGTTTATCTTAATCAATGACTCTACTTATCACCCAGACAATGGCTTTAGACTAATCCCAGCAGATAGTTTGATACAAGACAAATCTGGTAAGTTCTTCCGTCAATGGAGAACACACATCAAAAGTGCTGATGATATATGGCAAGAAATCGTCAATGTCTCACATATACCAGGGGTAACCTCAGCACCAAAATTACAGCCTATCGAGGCAAGATTAGTCATGCTATCTACAGGAATGCGTGCACCAATGGGGCTAAAAGTATCCGGACCTGATTTGGAGTCAATCGAAGAAGGAGGTAAAGCCCTAGAGACAGCGTTAAAAAGCGTACCTGACATCATGCCTTCAACGGTGTTCTATGACCGAGCAGTTGGTGCACCTTATATTGAGATACACCTGAACCGTCAAAAGATGGCTAGACATGGAGTAACGGTAGCTGATCTTCAAGAGATCATCGGAGCTGCCGTGGGAGGAATGACTTTAACCACTACGGTAGAAGGTCGCGAGCGATTCCCTGTGCGTCTGAGATACCCTAGAGAGCTACGCGATAATCCAGAAGCCTTGAGTAATTTAATTATCCCTACAGCAACAGGAGTACAAGTACCTTTAAATGAGGTCGCTGATATCACCTATGCTAAGGGCTCACAGATGATTCAAAGTGAAAATACCTTCTTACTTGGCTATGTGATTTTCGACAAGATCAGCGGGAAAGCAGAAGTAGATGTCGTTCACCAAGCAGACAAGGTATTAAAGGATATGATAGACAATGCAGAGCTAACCTTGCCCAAAGGAGTAACTTATAAATTCGCGGGGAACTACGAGCAACAAGAACGCGCTTCTGAGCGTCTATTGATTGTTGTTCCGCTTAGCTTAGTCGTGATCTTGATGATTTTATACTTCCAGTTTAAAACCATTACTGCTTCACTTATTCACTTCTCTGGTGTATTTGTTGCCTTTGCAGGAGGTTTTATTCTATTGTGGTTATACGGACAACCGTGGTTTATGAACTTCTCTATTGGTGAGATGAATATGCGTGACTTGTTTCAAATGCACAACATCAATCTAAGTATAGCCGTATGGGTAGGATTTATTGCTTTATTCGGTCTAGCGACAAACGATGGAGTACTAATGGGTACGTATATACACGACACCTTTGAAGCAAGAGATCCTAAAACCAAAGAACAAATCAGAGAAGCAGTAGTCTATGCTGGACTAAAGAGAGTACGTCCTGCAGCCATGACTACCGCAACGGCACTGATCGCTCTACTACCAGTAATGACCTCTACAGGAAAAGGAGCAGAAATAATGGTACCAATGGCTATTCCGACCTTTGGAGGAATGTTTATCCAATCCATGACCATGTTCGTCGTACCTGTCTTTCAATGCTGGTGGCGCGAATGGGCTATTGCCAAAGAACACAAAGCCAACCTAAAAAACAAACAAACGTATGAAGCTTAAGATATATAGACCTTTACTGTTTACCGTCATTGCTACTGCTACAGCTATTAGCAGCTGGGCACAGCAGCCGGTAGATTCACTCGCAAGCTATTTGCAAATAGCTTTGGAGCAAAACCCAGCTATTCAGGCGCAATACCACGCCTATGAAGCTACAGAAAAACAGATCGACCAGGCTGGTGCCTTTCAAGACCCTGAACTGTCTTTAGGGTTTTATACTAAACCAATGGAAATCGTGGGAGGGCGCCAAATTGGAGATGTGACACTGATGCAAATGCTTCCGTGGTTTGGCACGAAAAAAGCAGCAAAAACAGAAGCCAATCACATGGCTCAAATGAAATATCAAGAATACCTACAGGCCAAGCAAACAACGATACTGCAAGTCTATACTCAATGGTATGTGTTACAAAAGCTAGACCAGCAGCTAAAAAATGCAGAGCAAAACAAATCGCTATTAGTTCAATTAGAAGAACTAGCTCTTAAACGTTTCTCTGCACCTACCGTATCTGCTGGCAGCAATACAAGCTCGATGACTTCAAATAACGCGTCTTCTACTCCAGCAGCCAGTAGTAGTAGTACAGCTGGTATGGGAGGCATGAGTATGGGAGGTAGTACAACAGCAAACCAACCAGCAGCAAGCACGCCTAGTACGAGTAACACAATCAGTGGAGGTTCTGCCATGAGCAGTATGACAAGTAGTAGTTCAATGGGCATGTCTGATGTACTTCGCATACGACTAGAAATCATCGAAATAGAAAATACAATACAGAGCCTACAAGCAAGTGTAAAAACCGAAAAAGTAAAGTTCAATGCGCTACTTAATCGCGAAGCTAATCAAGAAGTGACGATCGACAAAACAATACGACAAGTAGACTATTTGATGGCAGACGATCAAGCCATTAGTGAGATTGAAAACAACAATCCAATGCTAGGAATGATACAGGAACAAAGCTTAGCCTATAAAGCTAAGTCGGCAATGGATAGAAAGATGAGCTACCCCATGCTAGGAGTGGGTGTACAATACATGATTCTGGGCAAAACCAATGATCCAATGCTAGCCATGGGAGATATGAATGGAAAGGATATGATAATGCCGATGCTGACCGTGAGTTTGCCAATTTTCAGAAAAAAATACAACGCTGAGCAAGAAGAAGGTAAAATGTGGTGGAAGTCTAGCCAGCAGACCATGCAAAACACCCTGAACAACTTAAAGTCGGAATATTACGGCTACAAAAATCAATTAGACGATGCCCAACGCACTATTCAACTATACGACAAACAGACTACTTTAGCACAGACCACATTCAACTTGATAGTTAAAGAATTTGTCGCTGGTAAAAGTGATTTGACTAATGTCATTCAGGTGCAACGACAACTACTGGACTATCAATTAAAAAAGGCAGAAGCAATCGCTAACTACAATACAATGGTGGCTTCGATAAACAAATTAATGGCTGTAGGTAGCCAGACACAAAAACAATAAGCAATGGAAACGATTAAAAATATATTTCGAAACAACCTAGTCAAATACAGTAGTGTTTTACTAGTCGGGCTATTATTGGGGTGGTTAGTCTTTGGCTCAGCAGCTACACACCAGCACAATGGAGATGAAGCACCAACAACACAGGCTGCTACAGTATGGACGTGTTCAATGCACCCCCAGATCAAAATGGATAAACCAGGAAAGTGTCCTTTGTGTGCAATGGATTTAATCCCACTAAAAGCAACGGACTCTGGAGACGACGCTATTGATGACAATGCTATCCAAATGTCTAAACAAGCAATCGCTTTAGCCAACATACAAACTACCAGAGTCAGTAGTGAAGAGCCAATCAAAGACATACAACTCTACGGTACAATCCAAGTCGATGAGCGCTTACAACAATCGCAAACATCACACGTGAATGGACGTATCGAACGATTAAATGTCAACTTTACTGGTGAGTCTGTACGCCAAGGACAGCTAATCGCGAGTATCTACTCCCCTGACCTACTCACAGCGCAACAAGAATTACTAGAGGCAGTGAAACTAAAAGACTTTCAACCGCTTTTAGTTGACGCCGCTAAAGAGAAATTGCGTTTATGGAAAATGTCCGACAGTCAAATTAACAACATCTTGAGCTCGAAAAAAGTATCCCCTTATGTCAATGTATATGCAAATACAAGTGGGATAGTCGTAGCAAAAAATGTAAATGAAGGAGATTATATCAGTCAAGGTACAGTCTTGTACAGTGTGTCTAATCTGTCTAAAGTATGGGCGGTATTTGACGCATACGAACAAGATTTACCTTTCCTAAAAGTAGGTGACCAGCTGACTTATACCCTTCAGAGTTTACCTGGAGAAATCTATACTGGTAAGATTAGTTTCATCAACCCAATAATTGATGCAACTACCAGAACAGCCAAAGTAAGAGTAGAAACCAACAACAAAGACCAAAAGCTAAAACCTGAGATGTATGCCAATGCACGTGTAAAAGCACCAATGAAGCAATACAATAATGAAATCATCATTCCTAAATCAGCTGTACTATGGACAGGTAAGCGCTCTATCATCTATGTAAAACAACCCAATACTACTACACCAGCTTTTAAGCTAAGAGAAGTTGAACTAGGTCCATCATTAGGAGATAGCTATGTAGTGATGACTGGATTAAATTCAGGAGAAGAAATCGTAACAAACGGTGTATTTACAGTAGACGCCTCAGCCCAATTAGAAGGGAAGACAAGCATGATGAACAACGACGGTGCTGGAGCAGTTACTGGACATGCTGGCCACGCAGATCACAATACTACAACACAGGCCAAAGCAGATCACGCCATGTTTAAAGTATCTGGAAACTGTGGACTATGTAAAGAGCGTATTGAAGATGCTGCCAAGACAGTCGCTGGTGTATTGTCTGTAGATTGGGTAGTGGACACAAAAGAACTTCACCTAAACTACGACAAGAAAAAAACAACAAAAGAAGCTATCAGTCAAGCAATTGCAAAGGTAGGACACGACACAGAATTTCATAAAGCAACTGAAAAAGATTATGTAAATTTACATAGCTGTTGCCAATACGAGAGATTGTAATTAATAATTAAAAAACGAATAATAAGATGAGAAAAGTAATTTTAGCAGCCCTATTCCTAAGTATTGGATTTGTAGCGTGCAACGACAAAAAAGAACAAAAACAGGAAACTACCCAAGCTGCAACAACAGAAGCAACAATGCACCACGGTGGTAATCACCACAATCACCCAGCTGGTGATGCAAAAGACCTTAACACAGTAGCTACAAAACACTCTGTGGTATTAAAACCAGTACTTGATGCTTATTTCCAAACAAAACAAGCTCTACAAAACGATGATCAGACTAAGGCTACAGAAACAGGAAAAGCGTTAGTTCAGGCGGTAAAAGCCGTTCAAGCTAACTTAACCACTGAAACGGCTAAAGCGACAATTGCTAAAATAGAAGCTGAAGCAACTGGAATTGTTACTGGAGACATCAAAACTCAACGTGCACACTTTGAAGCATTGAGTCACGACTTAAAAGGATTAATCCAAGAGGTAGGTACAGACCGCGTGGTTTATCAACAATACTGCCCTATGTATGAGAAAAAAGGAGGTACATGGTTAAGTGATCAGCAGGAACTATTAAATCCACTATATGGAGCTTCTATGCTAAAATGTGGAATGACACAAGAAATGTATAGTCCAGAAGTAAACTAACTATATAAATTACAAAACAACAAAGCAGTAGTGATCGCTACTGCTTTGTTGTTTTATCACTTACTTTCTTTTTAAAAGAGTTTCCATACCAGAATCAATAGTTATACTAATATTTCCCCCTTCTTTTTGACGGAAAACATAAGTTGAACCTACTCCTGTAACGTTAATAGATAAGCGGTAATATCCTTCACTGTATTCTTGCTCTACACTAACCGCATCTGGACTTATTCTAGAAGCTTGATCTATCATTGACTGATAACACATCGTTGCTGCTACTGATGTACAAAAGTCATTGGGTTTCACAATATATCCAATCGTATTAGTTCCATCCGCTACAACAGTCCACTGTCCTTGCACCCAAGTAGGCGTTTTTATTTTAGTATCCTTTGAAACTCCCTGTTCTGTACCATTTGAACCATTGTTCGAACCACTATCATCAGAGGAACACCCTACTGAAAACATTCCAAATAAGCCTATTAAGGCAACTAATAAAACTTTCTTTATCATAATTATAAAATTTTAACAGCTAAATTACGCTTCAACTCACCTATAACATAAAACATATGTAAATAACACGGCTTAATCATTAATTAGCACCCATATTTAAAAGATATGCTTTCAGCTGCTTAAAGTTTACATAGTTAGCTTCTATTATATGCAGGGTATTTCCTTTTGCTGTGATGCGAATATACCCGTCTTTTACACTTAACTTATTGTAAAGCGTACCGATATAAATCTCAGTCTCAGCAACAGATAAATCAAAAGTCTTTCGTTGTCCAAATACATTTGTTTTGGTCAAAATAGCCCCATCAATTGAAAAAGCATTTAGATAACCTAACAAATAATAAAACATAACCAGTAAGACAGTAAACATAAAAAATACACTTGAAATGAGTCCCTCTAATGGCTTACCAGCCATATAATCCCTAATGGTCAACCCTACTAAAGCAAGAAAAAGAACAAGAATAAACAACACTAAACCTCTCATAAGGTTCATCACTCTTTTTTGCACTATGGCATGAATCATTAACATCATCGTTTTTCTGTTAAAGGTAAAGCAATTCGATTTGTTAAAAAAACACTACCTTTAACAAAGTAATGCCTCCAGCACTAAAGATATCATAATGAAGTTGTTCCCTTTAAAAAAATTGAATGCAATGATGCTATCCACCTGCTCTGGTGTATTGAGTTTAGGATTGGTGAGTTGTAGCGACGTATTAACCAGCTTAGATCAAATCGACAACCCCTATCGCTACAAAGCTATCTTCAGGGTCAAGGACAAGCAAATCCCCGTCAACTTTATACTGCAACCTGAGCAGCTAAACGCGTATGGTTTGCGGCTGCGTATCATTGATGGACCAATACTCAATCAATTGGAGCATCCTCGCATTACTCATGACACCTTATATGTGCCTTTAGATTTACACCAAACACGGTCACTCAAAGCCTTGATGACAACAGAACATATAAAAGGAGAACTCCTCACTGCTGATGCTGATAAACAAGTGCTAATCACTCCCTTTACCGCTTATCGATCGAACAAACCTCGATTTGATTTGCCTGAATCCTATACTGACATATCAGCCACAGGTACCTGGACAATCCAAACTGCACTAGTTGACTCGACAGCTTACTATGTACCTTTGCTATCAACTACTGAAAAAATCTACCTCTATCAAACAGCAGCTTCACTGATTGGCTCACACACCAGAGATCTAGGATACGATGGGGTAATGACTAGTGATGGCTTTGTACTTTCTTCTTTTACCAAAGCAAGACCAATATTAGTTGAGGCGACTTATACGGATCAGAACACCATCACTGGAAGCATCACTACTGATAGCGAAACTTATAGTTTCACGGGTAAGAGAAATAGTCAGCTTAAAAAAGCATCTGACACGTCAAAGAGTGTGTTTAACTTGTTGCGTGGATTATTTGGCGCTTATCAAGAACACAAATAGACAGAGGTATTTCCTCTAAAAACTATACCTTTGATACATCATTAAAATTTGGCAATCTTGTAATATGAGACTACTCACTATTTTTTTTCTATGTATAAGCATAAGCGCATTAGCCGATCAAAACAAAAAACCTTGTAATAAAGCGTATGAGAATTTAGATATTGCTCTTTTAAACTTTGATAAGGCTTATAATACGGATCACTCAAGAGATCTGAGAAACTTCACGAGAAAAGCTAAAAATGCACTACTCAAAGCAATGAATGCCTTAGAAGACTGTGGGTGTCAAGATGCCTTATCAGCAGCATTAGACGGAGCTATAGAGACTAAGAAAGTCATGAAAGCAACCAACTTTGAAGATGCCTTATACTACCTGAGTGTGTCACGTGGATACACCGAAGAAGCTATGAGTTACCTGACAGACTGCATCTTAGAGTTTGAAATCCGCTATGAAGCAAAAGTATTCGATACAATTGCTCCGGTCAAAAAAGTGTTATTAGCACCTGATATAATAGAAGAGAAACCACCCAATCCCCAATAAAAAAACAGGAGGTGAAATATGGATTGCCTTCTTATAAAAAAAGCACAAATGCTCTACGGGAACAGGAAACAGGAGGACCGAGCGTAAAGAAAATGTCCAGTGGACATTTTTAGTGAAGGAGCCAGGAGGCGCGCGAGGGCTTTGAAACAGGAAACAGGAAACGATGTGATATAAATGAAAAAGACCTCCAAAAAGTGCAGTCACTGGCAAGCTATTAACCCAGTTTCCTTACTTCTTAGAAGTCTTTAATTTCACGACTGTCAATCCACTTACCTCAACCTACTTCTAGCGCACATAGGTCAAGTGCAGAGGGCTATATACTCTGCTGTAGATCAGCACAAACAGTCTTTTCACAACTTAATTAAATATTAAAATAAAAACAGCAACAAAGCAGTTGTTTCCCACATTGCCTAAGCTATATGAACTCAGGTATTCGCTGTTTTTAGATTATCCTAGTTTCCATATACACGAGTGATCGTGTGGTCTAAGCCCAAAGCTGGGTGAGTCGCTCTGACATAGATTAAACTCCCTTTCTTCAAAGTTTTTGGCAGAGGCGTACGCCACAAATGGGTACTTTTTCGCTTTGCATCGACAATGCCTGAAACATTGAGCGACTTAAAGCGTCCTGCTTCTTGCAAGAGTACCAATCGCTCAAACTGTGGATCCACGCCTAGGTAGTACTCCATCGGTAACCATAATTGACCATCATAACTAATCTCTACCTCAGTATGCTCATTACCTGCAAATACATTAGCATAAACATAATCATCATTCAATGCATTAGCTAATGTATCCCATTGATTCACCTCTGGTACAAAGACACTCATCTGTAGATCCTTGTCATAACCTGATACTTTGTAAGTCAATGTGTGTTTTCCATCGGTACGGTTTAATCGCCAATACCCCTTCCACGTACCGTCATACATCATCGCAAAGGGAATTCCCTTAATATCATGAGGGCCTTGCCACCAAGCACCACAGACTGCTCCTGCAACTAACTGATGAATTGGCTCTTGCCCTTCGCGTTCAAAAAAGCGGTGATACTGCGTATGGGTGTGCCCTGTAGCTACAAATACGTGTTCGTAATCAGCAAATAAGCCTATAAAGTCTTGTTTGTCCTGCATAAACTCCACCGGTATATGCATCATCACATTGACGCGACTCACTTTGTCTTTGTGAGCAGCCAGCGCATTTTTTACAAAGTGCTTTTGGTTGTCATCAATCTTCCCTACATAGGCTTTGTCGTCAATGGGGTAATTGTTGTTTAAGACCAAAAACAATTCGTCATCATATACTAAAGCGTAATAAGATGGCCCAAAGACAGCCTCATAACTCTTGGCACGATTCTTCACGCGATCCTGTACGCCGAAGTCTAAATCGTGATTACCAATCACATAATACATCGGACTACCTATCAGGCTCAGTGAATGCGCCAAGTCTTTAAACAAAGACAACTCATCGAATACCAAATCCCCTAAAGGAAAAACCATAGTTGGCTTATCCACTACCAACTCTTCTACTGCTAGCTTTTCTACGTGGTGGATATCATCGATAATCCCCACTTGCATATCACCTAATAGAGCTATAGAGTAATCTTTGGTCTCCTCTACTCTTTGCATACCAAAGTCATGGGTAATCACCTTGTTTGATTGCTGCTCTACTTTGAGATAAAAAGCAGGAATATTCAGCGCATTGTTTATCGGGGCATACGACGAGGGTTTGATCACAAAAATGGGCAATCCCTCAATCGCATCAACAAAATAATCCCCTTGCTGATTAGTCTGGACAATATCTCGTCCGTTGCTAATCAACACCTTATTTAGAACTGGCTCTCCTATATCGTATTTAGCATTAGCATTGCGATCTTCATATACTTTTCCCTTTACTTTCTGTGCTGACACCCACAAAGGCGTTAAGCATATAAGGGCAATTGAAAGCTTTCTGATCATATTACTTTTGCTTAATCTTCAGTAACTTAATTATTTTATGAAACACTTCATTGTTTTCATATACTCCTCTAAACTCGCTTGACTTTGGCCCGTAAGCGAAGATTGGCACCATGGCTCCCGAGTGGTCATTCGAAATAAAGTCTCCTTCAATAAATCCTTTTTCTACATTTCCTTGAGGGATAGCAAAACCACCTGTCTCGTGATCAGCGGTTACCACAACTAATGTCTGCCCATCTTTATCCGCAAACTTAATTGCCTCAGCTACAGCCTTGTCAAAGTCAATTCCTTCTGTCACAATACCTCCTGTATTATTAAAGTGTCCGTAAGAGTCAATCTTCGCTCCTTCAACAAGCATAAAAAACGGTTTGTCCTTTGCTTGTAAGAATGAAATAGTCTCTTTGGTGGCTCTTGCCAATACATCATCTCTACCATTAATCACCCCTGGTAGTCCTGCTTCGGCTAAGAATACGCCTACTTTGTCTGCAGTGCTATTTCCTATCTGATCAACAGAACCTAAAAGCGTGAAAACCTCATCGATAGCCACGTCTTTAAACGCTTTTTTTCCACCGCCAACAAATACATCTATTTCACTGTTTAATAAATCTTTAGCGATAAGCGAATTATCATCTCTATCCAGTTGATGTGCATAGAAAGCAGAAGGTGTCGCTCCAATAACCTCATCAGTGGTCAAAACTGCTGTACTAAAGTCGTATTTAGACAATAACTCCGTCATGTTTTCCAGTGGCTTTCGCTGCATGGACATTCCGATTGATCGGTTGTATGATTTCTCTCCAGTTGCGATAGCTGTACCTCCTGCTGCAGAGTCCGTTGTAAAGTCATCAGCTGCTTGTGTTTTGATAAGTCCCATTTGCTTTAATTGCAACATAGTCAAATCACCACCATTAGCTAAAGCAGCTGCTGATATTTGAGTAAGTCCATTACCATCACCAATCAATAAGATGACATTCTTGATCTTACTATTTTTATCATCGCTCTTAAACGTAGGCTTATACACTGCTGTTGATTGGGCATTTGTATAAATATAGTTTGGCAAGTGATCCATATACTTCTTCACTTCGTATGGCTTATCCGTATTGATATAGTCAATTCCCATATCCATAAAAGCCTTCCATGCAGTCTTTCCATCAGGTGTAGCCCAGAAGCGTATCGGTTTGCCCATCGCGTGAACTTTGTCGATGATTTGCTGAACCGCTTGACGCTCTGCCTCTACCATTCTTCCCTTCCCGTTCCATACAGAGAAATCACGAAAACTCAAACTAACCATAGCTACGCGATCCCACATTTGGCTATCTTCTAGTTTGTCTAACTTTTGATGATCAATCTTTATATACGTAGGTAAAGTCTTGAAATAGTCAGCATCTGGTTTACTCCCTGAGAGTACAAAGGCAACTTGGTGCTCTTCGATAAAGTCTTTATACTTTTCCAATACAGGAACCAATACCTCTAATGAAGCTTTCGCATTACTCTTTAAGTCAAGTAAAAACTGTACTTTATTCCCTTTTCCTATGGCTAATTCCTGTGCCTGAACAAGAGGCTTTAAATATAGATTTTCAATGGTTCTATGCTCGTGCATCGTTTGTTTTTCGTGTGCAACATATAACTTACCATCAACCAACACTAAGTCTATTTCAATCGACTCTAATCCATTAGTATAGGCATTCCAAAAAGGTAATGTTTGTTGATAATCATTATGTGAATGTAATTTTACTTTGCTCTCTTGTGCGATTACGCAAGCACTCGATACCAATACCGAAAGTGCAATAAATAGTTTTTTCATTAGTTTGACTTGTGATTTAGAAAAAAGGGGGCACAACGAGGTACCCCCTCATTCATTTAAAAAAATATTACCAACCTACATTTTGTTTTATTCCTGATGACTGTACAGCTCTGTTTGGTATAGGCCATACGTGCATATAAGTGTCGTCGAAGTTTCTAGCTTTCCACACCTGTTTCACCTCATAGTTTGAATCAGGGTTTGCTCTATCCGAATAGATACGTCCATAAAGTGCTTTGTTATAAACCTCTTTTGCATCTCCCCAACGCACTAAGTCATAGTGTCTATTAGCAAACTCCCCTGCAAACTCTACGCGTCTTTCGCGTTTAAGGTCTGCCATTGTCGCTCCAGACAAAGGTTGTAATCCAGCACGCTCACGTACCTTATTAATTGCTACATCACCGTTTCTTCCCAACATTATTTGTGCTTCTGCTTTCATAAGTAAGATCTCAGCATAGCGCATAAGTGGTACATTATAGGTGGTTGTAGGCTTGTTACCATTGGTATTAATTTGCGATCCTAAAGCATCTGCCCCTTGATACTCATACATATATTTGTTGAACTGGAAACCAGATAATGAGTTCTCCGAACTGTAACGCTTCTCTTTTCCAAAAAAGGTAAAAGTATCACCAAAGCTCAATAGTGTTACTGATTTACGTGCATCACCTTGTTCAAAAGCGTTGTATAAACTCTCTGTTGGCGTGTAGTATCCCCATCCGTTATACTCTCCCCAACCTTTGTTTTCTAACATACATCCAGGCAAGATACTTCCACCTTCAACACCTGAATTTACAGACCAGATATACTCTGATGTCCAGTTGTTTAAGTGTGAGTGTAATTCTCTGTAATCTTTAGCAGGATTACCAGTATTGATTAACTTACGACCTGATCCAGAATTAGTTACTTTGTCAGCATAAGCAATTACCTGTTCATATTTGCTTTGGTCATACTCAGCCCAGTACAAATATGTCTTTGTGATATACGCTAAAGCAGCATCTTTATGAGCACGTCCATAGTCTTGTGTTGTGTACTCGGTGATCAGTGGCAACATTTCACTGGCTTTAGTAAGGTCTGCTACAACCTGAGCATAGTTCTCCACTACACTTTCTGGGCGTGTATATCCACCCGCAGGTAATTCCATATTAGCCTCTGTTACGATTGGAATACCTCCATTTTGACCATTATCTCCATAAGTATGAGCAAGCCAGAAATAGTTGAACCCTCTCATAAAGTAAGCCTCTCCTATAATTCTTTTCTTTAAAGTCTCCGAAATATTCATGGCAGGAACATTAGCAATGATATCATTTGCACGACGAATAACTTTGAAACAGTCTTGGTAGATTCCGTTTACATATCCTTCATCTCCATTCATGTTGAAGTTCTTTATATTGTCAGCCGTAGCGTTTAGCCTTCCGGTAACCATATCATCTGAAGCGTTGATATACCAGAAGAACCCACGACCAAACATTTCGTCTTTCATCATCATTTCGTACAAAGCATTTGACGCTTCTACTGCATCTTGTTCTGTCTTCCAGAAGTTTTCGTACGATGTATTTCCCTTTGGATCAAGCTCAGTAAAATCCGAACTACAAGACCCCATTGCTAATGTTAGCGAAAGCCCTAACATCAAGCTGTATTTTGTCAATTGTATTTTTCTCATGATTGTGTTCTAATTAAAAGCTAAATAAAAATCCTCCTGAAACTGTTTTAGATACTGGGTATCTCGCTACGTCTAATCCGATTGCTCCAACTTCTGGATCGATACCGTCATAACCTGTAATTGTGAACAAGTTCTCTGCCGATAAGAATATTCTCAAACTAGCATTGGCAGAAAGTTTTTTCATCATCGTCTCAGGAAGCGTATAACCTAAAGTGATGTTTTTAAGTCTTAGGTAAGAAGCATCTTCTAAATACCAGCTAGAAGTAGTTCCGTAGTTTTGGTTATCATCTTTAGTAGATAATCTAGGAATATTTGTATTTGTATTCTCTGGGCTCCATGCACCATAAACACGAGAGTCTAAGTTATACCCTTGTTGAGAAGCATTGTATGCCGTAAACTTATATCCGTTGAATACTTTGATATCACCAACTCCTTGGAAGAACATACTTAAATCAAAGTTTTTGTAATCTAAGTTCAGTCCAAAGCTATAAGTGATTTTAGGAACATAGGCATCCATAAACTCCTTATCGTTGTTGTCGATTTTACCATCGCCATTGGTATCTGCAAATTTAAAGTCACCAGGCTTAGCATTTGGTTGGATCAAACCACCGTCTGCCGAAGTATAAGCATCAATTTCGCTTTGCGATTGGAATATTCCTAAATAAGGAACTAAATGTGTAGAGTAAAGCGAACGACCAACTACTGAGCGATATGGATATAATGTACTTCTCACGTTATCACCATGAGCGATATAGTCGATACCACTTTGGTTGTACCCGTCTAAGTTTACAAGTTCATTACTCAAGAAACTAGTATTACCAAATACTTTATAATTTAAGTCTTTCCCAATAGTCCCGTTGTAGCTAAGTGAAAGCTCAAGACCTTTATTTAATACCTCTCCACCATTTACATCTGCCGCTTTAGTACCGTGGTGAGCATCTTCAAGTCCTGGAATGATCATACCTTTGGTACGCTTAGTAAAGTAATCAGCAACCAAGTTTAATCGTCCGTCAAAGAAAGAAGCATCTACACCGAAGTTCCAACTTTCAGAAGTCTCCCATTTCAAGTTAGGATTAGACTGTCTATCAACATAAGTACCCATTTCACTAAGTGTACCCTCACCCCCCATTAGGATATCCGAAGTACGCAAAGGCACATCAAATGAATAATACCCTACTGAGTTTACATTACCGATTTGTCCCCAAGAAGCTCTAAGTTTTAACTCAGTAATTGGTTTTACATTAAAGAAGTTCTCTTGAGAAAGTCTCCATGCTAATGAAGCCGATGGGAAAATCTCTGATTGATTATTTTTAGCTAAGCGTGAAGTCTTGTCACGACGTAAACTCCCCGATACAAAATACTTGTCGTCAAAGCTATACATCCCGCGTCCGATCATTGAAGTTAATGCCTCCTGATACACATCAGTGACAGGCTTTCTGATGATCGAAGCATTCCCCATATAGTGGTTATAACTATCTTCATTACTAAACCCTTCACCTTGTTGCTCGTAGTACTCATAGTTTGTCTTTTGAGCAGAGTGAATAGCTGTTAAGTTTAAGTGATGTCTTCCGAAGTACTTGTCATACGTCAATTGATTATCCCAAACCCAGTGTGATTTGTCATAAGTACTTTGATTCAAGTAATTTTGTTTGTTTGTACGACCAAGCTCAGGAGCTTTAGGTGTAAACTTCTTGTATTTGTTATTCGTATAGTCATAGCTATAAGAAGATCTAAAGCTAAGTCCATCAAGAATATCATAATCTAAATATACATTGGCATTGATGTAGTTAGTTGGGTTAGTTGTCGTAGGTCTAAGCAATAGTGCTACAGGGTTGTACACATCACCATATGCTCCAGCAAACTGCGCTAAGTCGTGAGGTACTACACCACCAAACTTTCCGTCCTTATCATATACTGTCGCAGCAGAAGGCATATATAATGCATTCATAATAATCCCTGAATACGAGCTGGTCGTGTTTGTACCCACAGCCTCTGTATTTGAATAATATACATTCTCTCCGATTTTTACCTTATCGGTTAATTGAATATCAGACTTCAAACGGAAGTTGTAACGCTGAGACTCTGTACCTATTAAAGTACCTTCTTTTTTGTTGTATCCAAAAGAAGTCATATAGTTTACTTTATCAGTGGCACCAGATACAGACGCATCTACATTATAGGTAGCTGCAGTTCTAAACACCTCATCCATCCAGTCCGTACGCGTTGTTTGTCCCCATGGATTCGCCTGAGCATCATGAGCCGACTGACGAGGAGCACCTACGTTGTCTGCTGCCGTATTATACGCCCACGCTTGACCTTTAGCATCTAAAGCAGTAGGAAGGTTTGAAGCCGTACTTACACCAGTGTACATATTAAGAGATACCTTAGGCTCTCCTTTCACTCCGTTTTTCGTTGTAATTACGATTACCCCTGAAGCCGCTTGTGCACCGTAAATTGCTGCTGCTGCTGCATCTTTTAAAATCGACATTGAAGCAATGTCATTTGGATTGATCGCAGGACCGTAGTAAGGCACACCATCAACAACTGTTAAAGGTGCTTCATTAGCTAATGATCCTGTCCCTCTAATGATAATCTTTCCTGACTCAGAAGGGTCTCCTCCTTGTTGCATTACAGTTACCCCTGCTACTTGTCCTTGAAGGAAGTCATTTACATTGGCTACTGAACGAGAAGCTATTTTATCAACGTCATCTACAAGTGCAATAGATGTAGAAATGTCTTTTTTCTTAGACGCTCCATAACCAATCAAAACGATCTCCTCTAGCATATCACTATCACTGTTTAATAGGATATTTAAGTTTTGCGTACCATCGTAGTTTACAACTTTAGATTGGTAACCGACAAACTCAATAGCTAGCGTCCCTTTTTCTTTTTCTAATTCAATAGTAAAGTTTCCGTTTTCGTCGGTATTTGCCCATGTAGTGTTGTTGTTGTTAGCAACTACAGTTGCAAAAGAAATGGGTAGACCATCTGACTGAGCTGTTACTTTTCCCTTGACTACGACTTGTGCGTATAATGAAGGAAAGCAACCTAAAACTAACAGCCATGAAAAGAAATTGTGTTTCATTAGTTTTATATTTTGTTTGATTCGAAAGTAGTAGCAAAGTGTCATTTCACAGGGTAATATTGTTTCATCAAAGAGGTGTTTTATTACACAAATCACCTTTTTAACCATCATATTAGCGTATATTTATTACAGTAACACTCCCTTAACCTTGGTCTAATCTAGCCTTAACCCATCTGCCTATTTTTCTGATACGCAGATGGGGAATCTCCATGGTATTTTTTAAAGGTTTTACTAAAGTGTTTAGGGTCATTATAACCACATTCATAGCTAATCTCCCCTATCGATAAGTTTGCTTGTTCGACAAGGTGTTTGGCTTTTTTCATGCGCATCTCAATGAGTACTTCGATAGGCGATACTTCTAAGATATCTTTGTACAATCGATACAGTTTAATCTTTGAGAGTCCCAAGTCACTAGCCAATTGCTCCACAGAGAAGTCTGCACTCGTGTAGTTTTCTTCCATAGCGCTAATGGCCTTTCGCAGCAATTTCTCATCAGAAGACAACTTCACCGATTCACTTTGATTCACCGAAGTAATCTTATCAATAACCGATACACTAGCTTTGTTTTGTTTGTCAAAAGCAATGCGCTTAATGACTTTGGTCTCTAACAAAGTATCGTTAACAGGTAGGTAGACAAGGTCGGTTACCCCTAATTGAAACATCTGCTCTTGTAGGAAATAATCCACCTCTTCACTAAAGTAAAAGACTAAAAGGCGTTGCTTATTAATTTGTTTTTGTACGCGCTTAAGCAATTGAATCATCTCATCGCTCAATAAGTTATCGTATAGAATCAAAGCGTTAAACTGATAGTGATCCAAATAACTAATCACTTTATTTACCTTATCGGTATGTACCAAGTGACAGAGTTCATGCCCGGTAAAGAGTTGATTCAAAATCACAGCATCACCCCTCTGGGCATAGGCAAGTACATTAAGCTTATCTTTGGGAAGTACTTCTAAATCCTCTAATAGATCCGTCCACCCTGCTGTAGGGCCATCGTGCTGAGTTTCTTGCAAAACAGGAATATCAATACTCAATTCAAAAGCTTTATGTTCACTAGTATTGTGCATAGTTGCCCCCAATTCCTTGATTAAATAACTCACAGCGCGCAAATAAGGGCTATACTTTTTATTCTCTTCCCAGTACGCTTGTAAAGACGTACTCTCACTAGATAATACAAGGCGTAGTACTGATTCTCTACTATCTACAAGAGCATCAAGCCTTTGGTTTTCTCCCATAAACTTAAAACACTCCGAAAACAAATACTGAAACAATATCTTTATACGCATCGCATCGATAGACCCCCACTGTTCGCTCAATTGATTATCTACCTTTAAGGATACTTCATAGCGCCTACTCATCAATATCCATTGATCAATGAGACGATGAGTATACTGAGCTAAGTTTACATTGATATTCCCCTTGGTGTCAATCTCGCGGATTTGCTCTAAGTAGTTCCACTCTCTGACCATATCGTACAAGCCCACTAGTTCATTCTTTATCTCTTGGTGCTCAACAGCGTCACCTATATTCTCCAAAATAGTAATCAGTGGTTTCTTCATTTTTGAAAGCAAGAACAGACGCAATTTCTCAATCTCTATATCTCCGTTCTTTAGCTTGCTGTGTACGCGCAATAACTCTTGCTTTTGATCGAGTACTTCTTGGTGAAGCTCGTTGAGCTGCTTATTCTGCTGTAGCAAACTCTGTTGCTGTTGTTGAATCTCCTGAGTACGCAATTTTACTTGGTTAGTCAAGTACAACTCTTTTTTTTGCTGTGCTATTTTTCGCTGTCTAAGCTTGAAATAGATCGCAATCAATACTAAGGCGATAAAACCTACCCACAACAAAGTATTGAGATACCACGGTTTGTGTACCATAAAACTGCGTTGATAAACAATAGGTTTTTCTTTATCTAGTGCATTGCGTATCTCAAAGCTATAATCCTCCCAAGCTAAGTTGTCCAGCTTAACCGGCTCTGTCGGTAAGACACGCCAATCATCAAATAGTCCTATAATGCGGTACTGATATTGATTCACAGGATAATCAACAAAGCCGACAGGATATATTTCAATCACTAGATTATTATCCGATGCTGCAAAAGACAGCTCTTGCTCTAAATCAACCAATTGCTGATTAATCCACAACTTAAAGAAAGGAGAAGGTCGTTGTTTTAATAAGTCGTTTGGATTAAAAAAGTTAATCCCTTTATATCCTGCTAAAACAATATTTCCAGTAGCTTCATCTTTGTAATGAGCACCTTCGGCAAACTCAAGGCCTTGCCAACCGATATACTGACTGTAATTTGTTATTTGTTTGGTTACCTTATCTATAGCCGCAACCCCTTTGGTGGTACTAATCCAAACATAACTATCCAGCACATTTAAACTATACACCAAGTGACTAGGTAATCCCTCTTGCTCAGTAATAGTATTAATCAGGTTAAAGTCCCTGTCAAATATACTTATTCCTCCAAGAGTAGCTACCCACAGCTCCCCAGAATAGTTGTCTATATAAATATCATAGACGCTATTGCCAATCAACCCAGTCTTCTCGTCGATGTTTTTGAGCTGACCAGTTTGACTATCAAATATAATCAACCCATGCAATTCTGTAGCGATATAAAGCAGGTCGTCCACTACATTTATAGCGCGGATATGATACTGCTCTAGTTTATCTTGTCCGTAAAAAGACTCAAAAGCCTGTCTGTGCATATTGTATTTACTCACGCCACCCCAACTACCTAACCAAAGTGTTTGATCCTCCTGTGCAAAGGCATATGTCCTATCGGCACTGAGAAAAGGAGTTGTCGATTTGGAATAGTAAGTCTGCTTTTGACCATCTATACGCACCACTCCTGCATAAGTACCTACCCATACACTTCCTCTACTATCAGTAAACAAACTGCGTATGCGTTTCCAATCTTTATCTTCTTTGGCTTTGTAAAGTTCAAAAGCTTTATATTGCTTTTGTCCTTGTTCTCTTACAAACAGCCCTTCGGTATAATAGCCCACCCAGTGACGTTCTTGCAAATCTTTAGTCAATGCACGCACGGTCTCCATAGGCAAATACGGTTGATTTACATAGTGAGGATATACACCATCAATAGAGTTTTTTTCATCGAGGATCATGGCTACCCCACCATCTTTGAGTCCTAACCATGTATAACCATAAATATCTTGATGTAATATAGAAATCTCATTACTTTTTAATCCATAAGGTGCATAGACATCTGAGGCGATCTTCCCTACGATCCTAGCCTGATGCTGCTGACCCTTTATGGAGTCGATACCTACGATGTGTAACCCCTTAGTACGTGTAGCTATCCAATACTCTTGATCCCCCTTTCGAAGAATTGCATTAACCTCCTCTTCCATTTGCAATCTTTTATATAAAGATTGTATCGCTTTTTGCTCATCAGAAG
The DNA here is from genome assembly GCF_009711055.1 of Myroides pelagicus. Lineage (GTDB taxonomy): Bacteria > Bacteroidota > Bacteroidia > Flavobacteriales > Flavobacteriaceae > Flavobacterium > Flavobacterium pelagicum. Next base: position 45,614 of record NZ_WMJY01000013.1, on the reverse strand, counting down.
TATAGAGTGAGTCAAGTTGATAATTAGCAAGCTCAGTGACAATAGTCTGCCCCTGTACCACTGCAGCCTGAAAGCTCTTCCCGTTTTTCAGAAGAACTTCTAATGTTCCTTTTTTATTTAAATGCATCGCAATCGGATAGTCTTCTAACAAATAATTGTCAAACAATCCTTCGCCTAGGTAACGCCCCAAATACCGAGCATCTGTCATTACCCACATCTGCTGATCTTTATCCTGAAGAATTGAAAACACATTGTTTCCAGCAAGTGATTGATTGCCGTCTTTCGCGTGCTTATAGATGGCAAACTTCTTCCCGTCATACACCGTCAGTCCGTCCCATGTTCCTATCCACAATTCCCCTGTTGGGCTGTTCTCCATACAATTGATAGAGTTATTCGAGAGTCCCGAACTAGTGGTTATAGACTTGAAGTTGATATTCTGACCTTTTATCCCAGTGGATAACAACAATAAAAACAAGAGTAGATACCTCATAACTGATGTTTTGAAATTTTTTGGCAATCTACTGCCAAATAAATCCCTATACATCAAGTGAAAGTTAAGTTTGAAAGATTAACACCCCCTAGTAACTACTGTTAAAAAACAGCGCAAAAACCACCTAACAGCAACGACTATTATTCTTAGAACCCTCCATAGGAAAAGAAAAGACACTTAATCACCGCAAAGCGATACACCGCCTTAGCTATCAAGGGATACGCTAATAAACCATGGAGTGGATACCCAACTAAAATTGAAATAAAAACACACGTGATTAGCTAAGATAAACACCCGCTTATCTTTCAAAAACCACACTCCCTTAAAGCACAGAAAAAGCATAATTAGAACTTAACCAAGGCTTAACACAAAGGGCTACTATCCAAAAATAAAAGTAGCCCTTTGTAATTCTTATTAAAGAGTTTTATTGCTCCTGTTCCTTATAGACAGGGCGTTTATCCTCAATATATTCCCCGAGTACCACAAGGTATTGTGTAGCTTGTTTTAATTCTTCTAATGCTTTGTAATACAAATCATAATTCTCGTTGACAAGTACGACATTCACGTGAAACGAGTACTCAAATACACTACCTGACAAAGGTACTGACTGTATTTTAGTTAAATTGAGCTCGTGAGAAGCTAATATCTCCAAGACCTTACTGAGTCTACCCTTTTTGTGATCTGTATAGAAGTAAAGCGTCGCTTTATTAAACCCCTTCACCTGTATTGGCTTGGTTCCCACTAGATAAAATCGCGTATAATTGTCATACACATCGTGTATATCCTCAGCTAATATCTCTAGATCATACATCTGAGCGGCCAATTTAGACCCAATCGAAGCCACACCGTGCATTTGTTTGTCTTGAATATTGCGCGCACAAGTCGCAGTATCATCCATCGCTAAGCGCTGCCAATGCTCGTAATTGTCCAAAAAGTTTTCACACTGCAACAGTGCCATGGGATGCGTGCGAACCTGGTGAATATCCTCTAATGTTTGTCCTTTGAGTGCCAAAAGGTTGTGCTTGATAGGCAGTGCTATTTCCCCACCGATATACAGTTTGTTTTTGGTCATCAATGAATAATTGGGCAATATAGAGCCCGCAATAGAGTTTTCGATAGCCATCATCCCGTAATCAACCGAGTGATTGACCACTTGTCTGACCAGTGAATTGAAAGTAGGACTATCAACGATGTCCACCTCTTGATCTTTAAAGAATCTCGTTACGGCTTCGTGGTGAAACGAACCTTTGATTCCTTGAATAATTACCGATTTCATCTTTTATCGTTATTTGGCGTTAAAACAGACTATCAAAGTTATAAGTTTTACTAGTATAGCCTAACTAAGTAATCGATTAATTTTTAAAAAAGTATCAATACACTATCAATCACAATAACAGCTGTTAAGAAATAAAGTCGCATTTCTTTAAAACAATAATTCGTACTACCTTTGCCCATTACCAAACTAAAGATGCTTGATTTGATGCAAAGACAATCCGCTATACTATTTATTTTTTTGCCCTTAATCTATTAGGATTGAGTGCTATTAGCTGTCAATCTGTAGAACATACCCATCAAGTAGATTTAGACAACCTCTATACCATACGCCTATACCATGACAACAGAGACTCCATCAGTCAGCAGTTAAAGCCTTGTTAATCAACAGTGCTAACAGACAAAAAAACGAGCAAATCCTCAATCTCTTAATAGAAAACAATGCCATCGAACACAAGGCTATTGTTCAAGAACGCCTACGCATATCCAAAGACTTACACGACAGTGTGGTCAATAGTGTCTTTGCCCTGCGATTTAACGTACAACAACTACAAGTTGAAGATCAACAGATGAAACAATCCTTAGTCAACGAATTGAGTAATCTAGAAGCTACAGTGCGCGGTATATCCCATTCTTTGGTCAAAAATAATATTGTCAATAATGGGTTCGAACAACTGCTCAGCGATCTTGTCGAGCGACAAATAAACCCTCACAATACAAAATTCACCCTACAGATAGACAAAGACTTACCCCTGAGCGACCTTAGCATTCAACAAAAAGCAAATATCTATCACATCTTACAGGAAGCCTTACAAAATGTAAACAAACACGCACAAGCCAATAAGTGTGAGGTAAGCATTAAATCTTATCACGATCAAATCCTCTTTAAGGTAAGCGACAATGGCAAGGGCATACAAAAAAATCAACTTTATAAGGGTATTGGCATACAGAATATGCACGAAAGAGCAGATCACATAGAAGCAGAGCTAACCATTTCTTCGGTTGCAGGTAAATATACACAGGTCTCTTTGATTGTTTAATTTACAATCAGCGCCTAGTTATTTTGACAAATAACAAAACCACACTTTTTCCCAATGCCAAAAAATAACTACCTACCTGAGGATCAAACAGCTACTGTTTCAAGAAAATAGAAGGGTTAAAACAAAGTACAAAAAACATATTACTCCTTTTATCAGTACAATAATCCAGGTCAAAATACGTTAAATATTAGCCTAGGTAAAGCCATAATTTGTATATTGCCTATAAAACAAACAACAAGATGAGAAAAATAGTACTAATAGCGAGCTTACTAATCAGTGGTGCATCATTTGCATCAATAACACCCAATATAAACACCGAAATTATGAACAAACAAAAAAAGGATAAAACCATTTATCAGTTTAAAGTAAAGGATATCAATGGAGATGAATTTGACTTTGCCACTTTAAAAGGTAAAAAAATCTTGATTGTCAACACAGCATCAGAATGTGGTCTTACCCCTCAATACAAACAACTACAAAGCATATATGACGAATTTGGAGCAGAGGACTTCATTATCGTTGGGTTCCCTGCCAATAATTTTGGCGCTCAAGAACCAGGTACAAACCAAGAAATTGCAACTTTTTGCCAAGCAAACTATGGGGTAACTTTCCCGATGATGGAAAAAATATCTGTAAAAGGAGATGATATCGCACCGATCTATGCTTTCCTTACTCAAAAAAGTCAAAATGGCTTTATCGATAGTACCGTGGAATGGAACTTTCAAAAGTACCTAATCGATGAAAAGGGGCATTTACAGGCAGTTATCAATCCTCGTATATTACCTACAGATCCTGAGATTAAAGACTGGATCAAAAACAAAATTACCGCAGAATAAACAGAGAAATTGCTTAGTTTGTTTGTATATTTGAGCTTTAGTTTTCTATTATGACTTATCCAGAAATACAATTAGCGCAAAGTATTATTCAAATCTGTAAAGCAAACAATCTTAAACATATTATCATCTCACCAGGATCACGCAATGCCCCATTAACTATAGGGTTTGCTAGTGATCCTTTTTTTATGTGTTACAGTATAGCCGACGAGCGTTGTGCTGCCTTTTTTGCAATGGGTATCGCTCAGCAAACCAATGAACCCACAGCTATAGTCTGTACTTCAGGTTCTGCCCTACTAAATTATTACCCTGCCGTAGCAGAAGCATTCTACAGTGAAATACCCCTAGTGGTTATTTCGGCTGATCGTCCAAGCTATAAAATAGATATTGGAGATGGGCAAACTATTCGTCAAAAAGATGTTTATGCCAATCACATACTACTGAGTGCCAATCTAACCGAACAGGCATCTCTAGTCAATGATACACTTATCAATAAAGCTATACATACGGCAAAAGCTAAGAGAGGTCCTGTACACATAAACGCTCCTTTTGAAGAGCCACTGTACAACACCGTAGAGCAACTAACAACAACCCCACAAATAGCCACATACCAAGAAAAAAACATTGAAGCTATAGACTATGACCACTATGTAAACACTTGGAATCAAGCACAGAAAAAACTAATCTTAGTCGGTGTTAATACTCCCCATAGCTTAAGTCAAATAATCTTGGAGCGTCTAGCTATTGACCCATCAGTGGTCGTACTAACCGAGACAACCTCTAACTTACACCACCCTAAATTTATCGAGCACATCGACCGGGTGATTACCACCTTTTCAGAAGAGGATTTCAAGGCCTTTGCCCCTGATATTCTAATCACCTTTGGAGGAATGGTGGTGAGTAAGCGCATCAAAGCTTGCCTGCGCAAGTATAAACCTAGTGAACATTGGCACATCGACTTGCAGAGACACTATGATACTTTTGATGCTTTGAGCCACAAAATTATTGATACACCAGCGCGCTTCTTTCAAAGCCTACTAGAACGTGTGAGCCTTACCCCTAGTAAGTATCAATCCTGGGCCTATTCTATTGCTAAACAAAGACAAGAGAAGCATCTAGCCTATATGCAACAAATTCCATATAGTGACTTGCAAGTATTTGAATGCCTGATGCAAACACTTCCAAAAAACTCCCAATTGCAAATCAGCAATAGCTCAGCAATACGCTACGCTCAGCTAGTACCTATCGATCCTAGTATCGTGGTATTCTGTAATCGCGGGACCAGCGGTATTGACGGAAGTACTTCAACAGCAATTGGGGCAGCAGTAGGTAGTGATCGCCCTACGGTACTAATCACAGGAGACATTAGCTTTCTATATGATAGTAACGCCCTTTGGAATGCTTATACACCAACAAACTTTAAGATCATTTTGTTAAACAACAAAGGAGGAGGTATCTTCCGTATTTTGCCAGGACATAAACAGACACCAGTGTTCAATACCTATTTTGAGACGACACATCAGCTGACCGCCCAGCACTTAGCTAAGATGTATAATTATGCCTATACTACTGTAGATAATCTAGCAGACCTAAAGAGTGTGCTTCCTAGTTTTTGGTCACAAAACAAAAAACCTTCTATCTTAGAAATTAGTACACCTACTGAGGTAAATGATCAAGTATTGCGTAATTACTTTCGCAATATGTAAAAAACACCTTTTTTTGTTTTTTGAGTTACAAATATTTTGAGTATATTGTACCTATAAAAAAAAATAAACAAAATAACTATGAGTAAAAGAGCTGAACTTATCGAAAAGTACGCTGCAGATTTAAAAGATAAATGCGGTGTAACTCCAAACATGGATTTACTAGAAAAAGTAACTATTGGATGTGGTCCTTCTATCTACAACAAGGATTCTTCGACAGTAGCTGGTACTTCTGAAACTGAGTTGGCAACGGTTAAAAACAATTTCTTAATCAAGAAATTAGGTTTACAAGACGGTCCTAAATTAGACCAGGCAATTGCTAAAGTAATGGATCAGTATGGACAATCAAACAGAAATAAATACAGAGCTGTTATTTATTATCTATTGACTGTTCACTTCAAAAAAGAAAGTGTTTACAATAAATAAGAGTGATTTTTCTATATTTAATACATAGAGCTATAAACTACTGGTTTGTAGCTCTATCTTATTATATACAAGCCGTAGAGTAAAGTGGTGAATATAAAGAGAGAGGCTACCTGAATCAGGTAGCCTCTCTCTTTATCACTTCAATAGATTATTTCTTCGCTAATCTATAATTCTCAGCTAATTCGCCTTCGATCACATTACCAGCAGTATCTAAAGCTAAGATACTTCCTTCCGCAACTTGGTATTGAGAAGTCTCTCCTGTTTCTGTTTTCAAAACAACGATACTTCCTTTGTCATTCCACGTGAACGCTCCTTTATCCTCAAACTTAGCGTCAGCTTTCTCTTGATATACAGTCACTTTAGAAAAAGTACCATCTTGATTTAATACGATAGTCGTTTCGATACCAGGACAATCAGCACAAGGAAGCACTCCTTGGTAAGTACCAGCCCAGTCAAGCGCGTTTTCAGATGTGTGATCATCTATCACAATTTCTTCTTTTATTACTTGTTCTACTTTTGTTTCAGCATCTGTTTTTTTATCGTTTTTACAACTTACAAAACCGATAGATAAGGCTAATGCAGCCACTACTAATACACTTTTTCTTTTCATAATTCATTTTTATTATTTGTATAAATATAAATAAGAAATCTACGATTGCCTACTGTCTAATGAGAATTTAAATAAATTTAACAACACGAGCTTTATTACAAAAAAAAAATAGGCTAAACATCAGTTTAACCTACTTTTATCAAATATATAAATAATTAAGTGCCTATTTTTTTTGTCTTACTTCATTGGCAAAATACTCTTCCCCGTCTGTTTTATAGACTTTAAAGCGTACTTGAAAATCCTCAGGTACATAAATAACTATTGGAAGCTTTCCGTTGTATCTCACTACTTCAGCTTGTGAACTTACAAACTCCATTCTTTTTGCTACATCAGGACATGCCATCATCGTTGAGGCAACATCACCCTGAGAAGCAAACTCATAATAACTATATCCCCATCCTTTTAAGTCCTTTTTCTCCAAAGTTCCACCAAGCATATATTTGTTACATCCGTCCACTTCGATGACTTTACCAATACTAAACTCTATCTTCTTGTTGTGGTCATTGTCCGAGTGAGGAACTTCAATTAATACTTGTTTGTAGCCTTTCTCTGGTTTAGGAAAGATAGATGCGTCTAATCTGTTTATTGTTTGTCCCATAGTCATTGTAGTGGCTGCCACAAATAAAGTTAAAACTGCTAAAATTTTTTTCATACTACTTTTACTTTTTCTAATTTTTCTTCTAGTAAAAATAGACATTATTCTACAATAGATTACCTTTTTAATAAACTATAACAACCCCTTTAACAGTTTTACAATTAAAAAAAAGAAGATTTCTAGCTCCATACCCCCCCTATAGTCTCCTTTTAGTCTTTTATTTCCCTATTTACTTTAACATTCTGCTAATACAAAAAGAACTTAACGAACAAAAAAACACCTTTCATTAAATAGTATTCAAACAAATCAACATAAATAGATAATAAATTCAAACAATCTAAGTATTATCAATAATTTACATAAAAACAATACACTATATTAGCTTTATACCAACCAACAAACATACTATTTATGAAAAAACTACTAACATTATTTGTATTATTTACCTTAGCGAGCTTCACGATTTCTTGTAGTAGTGATGACAACTCTAATCCAACGCCACCAGAGGTAGTAGATCCACAACCCGAAACAAAGGCTAATTTGGATCTAAGAAGTGATAAAAGTGTCTTATATGTAGGAGAAGAAGTCAAATTCACGGTCTATGAGGAAGGAGTAACAATCACAGACGCGAAAATTACATCAGCAGACGGAAATGTATTAGAATCGTATACATGGACGCCAACTACCGAAGGAGAATATAAATACATCGCCAAAAAAGAAAATTGTAAAGACAGTAATGAAGTCACTATCACTGTCGATAAAAAAGTATCTGCTAAGGGCAATGGAACCTTTACCTTTAAAGATAATCAGTATACTATTGACAACATTGAATTAGTGTTTACTGGCTACCGCAAAGATGGAGAAAGCGCATACGGCAAATGGTTGCTATCGGCAATGAATGACCAGCATCAGTATATAATTTCTTACATATTCGAAACACTGACGACCGCTGGAGAAAAAAACGAGCCACAATATGTATTACCGACCGTAGATAACTGTACTCCAACCATGCTAATCGTAGGAAAATACAATCCAGAAACCGATAGTGTACAAACAGAAGGAATTGCAGTTATGGACATGGCTAGCTCCATACATTTAGAAAAACAATTAAGTCGAGAAGTATATCAATCGACAATAGAAGTCACTTGTTCAAACGTTTCAGAGAGTCCATTTAAACTAAACTACGAAGGAGGAGTTAATTATTCCAATGATCGATAAACGAACACTATTTCATACTACATATTAATTATTATTAGTTAAATGCCTATAAAGTACTTATCGCTAAGCTTTATAGGCATTCTTAGCTATACTTTAAGTAAGAATACCATAGCACAATCAAAACAAAAAGGAAACTCAAAGAGAAAAAAAAAGGCTATTTAAGTGAGTTAAATAGCCTTTAATCTGTAATCAGATTGGTGTTTGTTGTTGTTTGCTGGAAAGCAGAATTTGTTAAATATTAAATAGCTAAGCTATTTCAAACAGTCATTTGTTATTGGCTACTGTTTGGCTTTCCTGTTTTGTTGTACAAGCTATATTACATTAATCGTGCCAAAAATAAAAACACTTTATTTTATTTAGCATTACCTCCCTTATACCCATAAGAAAAGCCCTCCGAATGGAGGGCTTTTCAAGGCTAATTTCTGTTAGTTTTATATCCTACAGCAGGATGGTCGAAAAAAAAATTGTTTTGTTGTTTGCGCCCAAAAGCACACTTGTTTTTATTATAATTCTGTTACAATAAATTCACTTCTTCGGTTGAGTTGGTGCTCTTCTACCGAGCACGGCACTCCATTGCTACAATTGTTTAGCAGTTGGCTCTCACCATACCCTTTGCCCGTTAGACGATCAGCTTGGATACCTTGCTGGATCATCCACTTGATCGTTGACTTAGCACGGCGATCAGACAGCTTCATGTTGTAAGCGTCATTTCCACGACTATCGGTATGCGAACGAACATCTACCTTCATCGTTGGGTAAGCTTTCATTACCTCTACCACCTTAGCTAGCTCAATAGCTGCATCAGGTCTGATATTTGACTTGTCAAAGTCAAAGTAGATCGGCTGTAGTTTAAGCTTTTTGAACAAATCATCATTTACCTTCACCGGCTCCATAATTGGGTCTAAACCTATATTTACGACGCGCTCACCGTTGGTGCGCTCCGGCTGTAAGACTAGCTCTACTGGCGTGTAGTTCTCTTTAACTGCTTGAAGGCGGTATTTCACCCCACATGCTTTACTTTTTGAGCGGTAACGTCCTTCTGCATCTGTATACAGTGTATCTACCGACTGATACATCGCATCGGATAGAATTACTTTAGCGTCTTTAAGCACCGCTTGGGTATGATTGTCGTAAACAATACCCGTGATCACTTGCTCACATGGCTTCTCTTTAAAGAAATAGATATCGTCTGAACCTTTACCTCCTTGACGGTTAGAACTCACAAAGCCCTTACCTGATGTTTGATTGATATAAAAACCAAAGTCATCCATGCTGCTGTTGATCGGGCTTCCCATATTGGTCACCTCTGAGATACTGCCATCAGCATTGATTCGCGATACAAACACATCTAATCCTCCCAGTCCCGGGTGTCCATCTGAGGCAAAGAACAATAGGTTTTCCTCTGATATAAACGGAAAAGTCTCACGACCTGATGTATTCACTACCGATCCTACATTCTCCGGCTCTGAGTATCCTCCTAGTTCGTAGATCGCTACTCTAAAGATATCCGATTGACCTAGGGTACCCTCTCTATCTGATGAAAAGTACAACCACTTGCCATCTGAAGTAAGTGCTGGGTGAGCCGTATTAAAATTATCTGAGTTAAAAGGCAATGCCTCTACGTTATCCCACTCTCCTTTATCGTTTAACCTCGCCTTGTAAATCTTTAGTAGAGATTCATTGGCTTTGTTTCTTTTTTTTCTTCCCGAAGTATTCGAGTTATTTCTGGTAAAGTACATTGTCTTTCCATCACTAGTAAACACGGCTGTAGCATCGTTTACCTTTGAATCTAAGTCCTTAGAAAACTTCTCTGGCTCAGAAAAGCTACCATCGGGGTTAATCTCACTGGTGTAAAGACTCGTATAACTCTCTCCTGTCCAAGAGTGAATGCGGCTTTTTGACTGAGTCGCTGTCTCTCTTGCAGAGGTAAATACTAGTTTGTTTTCTAACAAAGTTGCTCCGTAGTCAGAGTATTCAGAGTTTATTTCTAAATTCTGTACTTGGTAGCGCTCTGGCATTTCTTTGATTGACTCGCGGTAGTTTTTGTTCGCCTGGTATAGCGCTACTCTCGAGTCTTGCGCCTCTAATTTAGCAAACTCTGCCATTATCTGATCTGCTCTTTGGTAATCCTGCATCGCGCGCAGGGTCTGCGCGTAGCGATAGTAGTATTCCGAAGACAGTGATGAGATATCTTTATCTGGATAATCCGATTCGAATAACTGAGCATACCACTTATTGGCTGCTGTCAGTTTACCGTTAAAGTAATTGGCATCACCTAACTTTTGCAAAACAGAGGTATTGATGTGACCTTTCTCAGCGATGCGCTCATACACGCTAATCGCGTCGATATACGCCAAGGTTTCAAACTCCTTATCGGCTTTGCGCTCTTTAGCTATCTGACTATGACCTGTCAGCGCGCCACCTATAGTTAGCGCTAATAACAGCCCGATCTTCTGTATATTTCTTATCATTTCTTTTCGTTTTTGTGTTTAACTTGTCTCTAGAAGAAACGCGGTGCGTTGATCTTCCCTAGCCTATTAAACAAATCAAATCGAAGCACAATCTCGTGTGATCCTGAGTTATACGCGCGAAGCGCTGTAGTCTCAGCATCGTAACTATACCCCACAAAAAGGTTGTCGTTTACTTGGAAACCTGCCAATGCACTTATCGCTGCATCCCAACGGTAAGCTGCTCCTAAAGTTACCTTTTCAGCTATTAAGAAGTTAGCCGTTAGATCCACCTGAAGAGGTGCTCCACTAGTTGCCTTTGCCAAGAAAGCTGGCTTAAACTTCAAATTATCCGACAGGTCGAATACATATCCCCCCATAAGGAAGTAGTGCATCTTCTGACGCATCAAAACTGTCTCTTGTCCATCGTAGTTATCGTTGTACCTGTCGCGCTCCAATAGCATCGGTACCGATAGTCCTACATACGCCTTATCTGAGAATACGTACACACCTGCTCCAATGTTTGGGTTAAACTTGTTGCTAATATTCTCTTGAGACACAGGGTCTGCTGTGTTGTGAATACGAAGACTTTGATAATCTACACTTAAAAGATTAGCCGTGGTCTTTAATCCAAAGGCCATCTTATAGTCATAGTTTAAATCAATCGTGTAAGACAGGTCCACCGAAATCGTATTCTCGTCCATCACTCCTAAGCGATCGTTTATAAAGTTTACTCCAAGACCTAATCCCGACTCCCCTAGTGGAGTGGATACCGATACGTGCGCAGTCTTTGGTGCTCCTTCAAGGCCAACCCACTGGGTGCGGTATAGTCCAAAGATAGACAGGTTTGACTTTGACCCGACATAAGCTGGGTTGATAGCCCCTGTATTGTACATATACTGCGTGTATTGAGGGTCTTGTTGGGCATTGACCGTAAGACTACAGCCTAAGGCAATTAGGCTGAGTCCAATGGTTTTTATTGTTGTATGTATCTTCATGTAATCCGATTAATTTTAGTTTGTCTCTAGCTGTAGATAGCCCGATTTCTTGATCATGCGTGATCCGTATTGGTCTTTGTACTCGTAGTTGACAATGTAGTAGTAGGTACCTGTTGGCAACATCTCGTTTTTCTTCACCGTCACACGTCCATCAGAGTATCCTCTAAACACATTCCCTCTTGAGTTGTAACTATCCGTCTCGTAAACCTTCACTCCCCAACGGTTGTAGATCTCTACGTTGTTGTTTGGAAAGCGCTCAATATTGTCAATGATAAAGTAATCATTCTTATCATCGCCATTAGGAGATACTAAGTTGTAAATAACCACATCGCCGTCGAGGATCCAATCCGTCTTCACTGTCGCCAGGGTAAAGAAACCATACCCCTTTACCGTTGTAGGTGTGGTGATTTCTTTTTTGTCTAGATCCACAACTCCTCCTTCGTCTACCCACAGCCCTTGTTTTGCATCCCAGCGAACAATGTGTAGTTCCTTCTCTGGGTTTAAAAGAAGTTCCTCTGGTGTGGTACGCTCGTCCCAACTAAGGGTTAGCATCACATCTCCCTGTTTGTTATCAGACCCGCGCTGGATAGTCCAATACTCGCGTTTGTTTAGAATATTGATCACCCCTGATGTATTTGGTCTAGCCACAAAAAATTGTTTGTCGTCTAAGTCATACTTCCCTTCATAGGCATCTTTCTCATCTGCCGGAGCAGTGATGCGCGCATAGCGGTAAAAACCTTTGTCCCCTTTAGGATACTGAAACTCTTGGTTTCCTACCTTCTCTACCACTCCCTCTGCATGAGAGTTATCGCTCGGATCAATAGCCTCTGCCTCTTGATGGAAGGTTAGCATTCCTGCTAAAGAGTCCACTACTATTATCCCATCTCTGAAGTCTACCGATCCGTAAACATTGGCTTCGTTCTTTAAGTCAAAAGCCATCGCTGGAGCGTCGTTGTTTAAAATAACGTGGTAAAAGTCAGATGGTTTACTCCCGGAAATCAATTGGCTTCCACTGGTCTCTAAACGAGTAAAAAATGCTTTTGAATCCGTAGCATCTGCACTGTGGCTATAAATATTATCGTTGTTGAAATTGCTGTAAAAGTAGATACTACCATCATTGGTGGTGTACCCCTGAGCTGTGTTGTCAAAGTCGTAAGTCGTCGATAAGATTCCTGTTTCAGATACCGAAATAACTCCTTCGTTGATCAGCTTTTCTTTTATCTGGCTTTGACCTAGCACACTACTAGGCAAAGCTGATAATAAAGCAATTGTTATATAGTTGAATTTCATAATTATTGCATTTTTTGGTAAATCATCGGATTGGTTAATAGAAGGCCATCCGCTTTCAAAGGAACAAAAGTATGCTGCGCTCTATTAGCATCCCAACCTTCATCTCCTTCTTTATAAGGTGTTGGATCTATAGATAACACCTCTATTTCACGCTGAGAGTTTGGTAGTTTTCCAACAGCCTTAACAATAGCACGATTATAAACTCCCTTATTATTGTATATATCTTCACTTGTTACATTATACAACACTGTAAAAGTCCAAGTCTCGTTTCTATCCAATATTCCATTGTTGTTCAAATCACCACTTAAGCTAACTCCTGATTGAATTGGCTGATGAGTTACTTGATCCAGCTTGATATTAAAACCAAATAAAGGGTCAACAATTTCCAAATCATGAACTTCCATATCTCCTAAGTTTTTGACTTTAAAAGCATATTGAATCGACTCTCCTATTTGCGCATAACCATCTTTGCTTTCATCTATGAAAGCTCCCTCTTTTTCAAGTGTAAGCGTCTCACATTCTTTAGCTTGCTGACCATACCCAAAACCATACATCATAGTTTGACCAATCACATTTTGTGTTACATCGACCACATTAGCATCCTTAGCTGTTCCAGTAGATATCCAATGTATAGACTGTAATGAAACTACACTCTTAGTATTAGTATCAAAAACTTCTAATTCTTCCAGATTAGCATCCGTTTTTCTTTTACCATACAATTTAACATTCCCCCACTTATCAATAATAACACGAATAACCGGTGTTGGATTATTAAATCGATCTACTAAGTCTAAATGAGTATTATCATCCTCTATTCCATTAGAATGCTTGTTAATATTCCATACTGAATCAACTCCCCCATCGCCATATCTCTTTTTATCAGATTTAAAGCGAACATTACGTTTTGCACTTCCCGTTTCAAACTCAAATTCTTCTGTATGTAAGGGTACTCCATTAATTACCATATTAAAAGAGTTGTCTAATCTATATAAATCAACGACAAACCCTCCATCAGTAGCTGGTTGTACAATTTGTTCAACAACTTGAGTTCCATTAGTTTTTTCTCCTGATTCATATAACCATCCAAAACCTTTACCAACAACATCTAAATAACATTCATCTGCACAAGTAATATGAGAGACATTAATGCCACATTGATTGTTTTGTGTACGTTTTGAAAAAGTTATATTATCGATAAGGGTATGACCAAAACCTTTACCAGTTTCAAGCGCTCTATCCTGACTACCTCGAATAGCGATTTTTACCTTTCTCCCCATAACATCAACACATTCCGCTTCTGAAAACGTAAAACTCGCACTAAGCGGTATCCATCCTAAGCTAAACCCTGTTGGATTACTTCCCTCTGGCAAACCTACTCCTGTATACTTTAAAGGAACGGAAGCATAGATATGCCCATTTTCAACATCAACTACATCCATAATCATATAGTCTTTGTCGTGATAGGTTACATAAGAATAAATATCTAAAGTATACACTCTATCCTTTTCAATTAAACCTGGAACATCAAACTCGTAAAACGGTTTAATACTTTGAGAAGCTGAAGCTGCCCCACGTATTAAGAAAGCCGAGCCGTTAACAGCACCTGACATATCTCTAATAGCACCCGGGGTATCCCAAGCAGGAGTCCAGTCATATGTACTATTTGGATCATTAGGATCGTAACTTTCCGCATTTGGAACCCACAAACCATTGTGCCAAGAGTCAGTAGTTGGAATACCCATCTGTACATATCCTGGAGGATTCACTGAATAGTATCCATCTTTAATACGAGCTACAGAAGCTTTTTCACCATGACCATAATTTGCTGAAGAATATTTTACATCATTAATTCCAGGTGCAAAAAGATAAGAACTTGAAGCCCCTCCTTTTGGTCCTTGTCTTTTTATTGAACCATCTGCATTCTTTAAAATCTCCCCATTTGCGCCAATGCTGATTGAAGGTTGTTTTACCCAATCGGTTCTACCTGAGTTTTTATTCCAAAATCCGCGATCAAAATCCTCAAAATAAAGTATTTCATCAACACATTCACCCAGCGCCATAAATACAGATTCTTGAATATTATTACATCCAATTGATCCACTACCTCCAGGTAAATTACTTGAATCATTGTTATAACATTCGTAATGTGGGTTTGTAGGCAATGTTCCCAAATCATTGTTAGTAGCATCTGGATCAATTACATCAGCTGGTCTTAAAATAGTTGACTCTGCAATCATAGACCCTGTCATACCGTTTAACACACCTTCTATAGTATAAGTAACAGAACATCCATTTGGCAATTGTAGTTCTGAACGAAAAGTACGTGTTAAAGGATCATAACTTAGCGCTACAGATTCCGATGCGTTTTCGGTGCGACAATTAAAAACTGCCTTAACACTTGAAGGAGAAACTACATCAACTCCAGGAGGAACTGTGAAAGTAAAAGGAGCTCCTTTTATTCCATTTTTAGTATCAGCGATAATATCAGACGGGCCATTATTTCCAGCTGTAACAACATACTTTATACGATCACCTTTGTGGCCCGTTGTTTTTTTGGAATCTCCAGATATGGTAGTTTTTAACTCTGTATAAAGATCAGCCTGTTTAATAACTACCTCTGTCTTTAATTCTTTTTTATTTCCCATTCTAAAAGTCCATGTATCCATCGACTTTTTATCGCCAAAAGTTCCCTCTGCTCCAGAACCTCCTTGCCCCCATTTATGTCCGTTAATATTACTACTAATCCCTTTATTACCAGGCGTTAGATGTGAGTTTTTAATAGGATTAACTTTATTTCCTATCGGGGTATTATACCAAGTACCAGAATAATAAAAATATTCAATATCAGAATCATCCCAATACACCAAATCAGATATAATGCGTGACTCATTTCTATAATCAAGTAACTCAATAGCAATTCCTCCCATATTATATTCAATATCAAAGAAAGGGAAATGCACCTCTGCACCTTGAAGCTGAACATTAACATCTACTGGAATAGTACCTTGAAGTGATTTTCCCTGTTCATCTTTTCCGTCCCAATGTACTTTGTTATGTCCCAGTACTGTCTCTCCTTTAAGTTTCTTAGATATAGTGCCATTATAGACAATATCAATAGTAAACTGCTGTCCACTTATGGGAGCATCAAATTCTATATAACCGCCTTTATGTCCAAAAGCACCTACTGTACCCTCCGCACCAACAATCTTCACACCTGTTACTTCTGGCTCTATAACAGTTGGATTTAACCAAGTTTCAACTCTTGAATTACCCGAAAACACAGCAACCTTAGCCATTTTAGGCATATCCTTAGCGGGAAGTGAGTAATAAATCTTATGCGTAATATTAGAAGCATCATCTACAGCATTCGGATTATGAATATTATAAATAACCTCTGAAGCTTGTTTATTCATACTCTTATAATATGGTTTCTTAGAATTGTAATCAAAAAAACCTTTATTATTTACAAAAAATGACCACACAATACCAGATGTACCATTGTGTTTAACGCGATAAGTAAAACCATCATTAGTACGCACATAAAACTGACCATTAAACTCCACATTTTGATAATTATTTCCGCTAGGAAAATTACCGTTAGTTAGATTTAAATTTGTCGCATACACCCTACCCTCTACAAATGCATTCTTCGCTTTATTGATTACTGATACATCCCACGCACGAATGGCAGCATCATTACCTTGCCACCAATTATTATCTGCCTCAATAACAGGTCCATGTTCTGTGTTATTTCTTGAAGTAAATTCAACTCTATAGATTCCCTCTCCCCCAGCTGGTACCAAATATCTAATAGGCTCGTAACCATTACTACTATCTTTCTTTAACTTCGGTCCAGCTAATTCCAATTGGCGATCAGCTATTCGTCCTTCTGTACGATTATCATTAACTACTTTAACACCTGAAGGAGAATATAATGTTATTCCTCCATCTGCACCTGCACCTATCCAACTTGAAGTCCCTTGCGCAGAAGAGGCTAATGTAATTGTTTCTCCTTCTTTAGCATAAACGTAATGTGCACCTTCATTTGCAAAAGGAATTGACTCACCAGCTGCGAAACCTTTGCCTAAAAGCATCGCTCTATGGCCTGTAACTCCACTTGGATAAAGTGTACGCGAACCATCTGCCCATGCAATAGCTCCAACCCCAAGTGTAACACAAAGGGTCAATGCTATTTTCTTTATATTTCTTTTTAAATTATATATCATTTGTAATATTCATTAATTAGCAAAAGAAGTGCCTTAAATACTATATCGTACTAAGACACTTAACATTTCATCCCGTTATTTGATTACAAACACGATATTCATATACGAAGCAGGAGTAGCTGTACCGATGATATCATACTTCAATACTCCGTTTTCATCAATACTAATATTAGCAAATACTTTTGTATCGTAATAGGTTACATAGTAGTATAGCTCACCTCTTTCATATACATCCATCTTTTCAGGTGCTCCCTTACTTCCAATTACTCCACCAGTATATGGCATTGTAGAACCACTTGCTCCATGTGCGATATTATATACTCCTGTTTGTCCACCAGTAAACTGGTTCACATAGTCTTGATATAAATCTCTTGTTAAATCTTTTTTTGCAGTCTTCGTATCGAAAATAACCGCTGGCATATAGAAAAACTGAGGAGCTACTTTCTTGCGCTCTACTGTTTTTAACACACCTGTGTTATCTGCAACTACTAATTTATCTTCTTGAGCATTTCCTTTGAAGTTATTAATCTTTTTAGCTTGTACAGCTCCATTTGCTTTAATTACAACATGTTCATCGTACTCAAGGTTATTTTCACCTTCAATAGTATAACGATTTCCTAATGTGATAACCTGATCTTTTCCTGCCGAGATCCATAACCCTTTTATTGCATTACTATTAATTTCAGATTTATCTTTTTTATGAAATAATTGCAATTTTGACTCAGCGTCATTAAAACGCGATTCATTTGTTATTAAATTAATGGAAGAAGTTGTGTTACCATACATATTGATTCCTGTATGATACTCATCATAAGTGAATCTATGGCTTTGACCTTCTTTTTCAAATTTCAAAACATTAAAATCTCCAAAGTCTACAGTACGATTCGCAGTTAACATCCCATCATGCGTATAGATATTCTTCATCTCTGCTGGAGTCGTCCAAGTAGTGCTTGACCCATCTTCTCCTACTGTTAATACTTGTCCTTTAGTAGCACCTTCAGTGTCAATTGCTACTTTATAATCTGTTGTATTAGCAGTTGTAGTTGTATCAGGAGTAACTTTTACCCCTGCTCCCTGTGATACAGTCGTAAGTTTCTGAGCTGCTTGGATAGCCTGATTCGAAACGTTTACTTTATATTCCGTTGTATTACTCCCTACTGGATAAACAGATGAAGTAACTGTAGTATTTACACCATCAGCTACTGTAGTGATTTTCTGTCCTGCTTGGATAGCTGGTGTTAGGTCTAAACCTTCCCCTGCTTTACCGTTAACAGTTGTAACTAATTTATTATCAACTATAGTATTTCCAATTGTATTGACAATTTCAGCTGTACCCGAAACATCATTAACATTAGATGTCATTGTGTTTCCAGTAGAGGTTAAGGTATTTGTCGTCGTTGGAGAAATTACTGATTGATCTACCCAAGTAGTTCCATTACCATCAGCATTTGTTACCATCACTTGATTAGCTCCACCGTGTGTAATCGAAAGAGTTACATCTTTTAATACAGCTCCGGCACCATTATCTGTCCCCTCTACTGTAATTCCAGTTCCTGTAATTCCCTTAGCTTTAGTAATTACATCAGGAGTGATACTTGTTGGTACCCATTCTCCATTCACAAAAGTCAACACTTGATTAGCTGTTGGATCGACATTAGATATAGAAGTCCCTTGTAAAGCGACAACCTTCGTTTCTCCTGTTTTTCCAGTTACATCACCAGCTAGGGTAATCTCTGTAATACTTGACTGCTGAGCAAAACGCACCCATTTTGCACCATCCCAATAGTAGTAACCTGGAGTAACGTCTGTTGCTGTTCCTTTAGTAGTCGTGGCTTGGTTATACACCATTAATGATTTTAAAGGATCATTGATTGGTGTCTTACCATTTGTTGTTTCCACTAAATCCACACGCGGTATCAACAATCCTCTTTTTGAGGATTGTATATCTACTGCTGCTGATCTATGTGGTTTGTCTGTACCGAACCCCTGTTGTGCTTGAACACTTTGTGTCCCTAATAAAAGCAATAAACTAAGTCCGGCAAATCCTATATATGTCTTTTTCATCTTTGATTTCTTTTTTTATTAGTTGCGTCCAACTACGATCCACTTCGTACCGTTAGACTTGATAACCCATCCTTGGAATGGCATAGACCCTTCTGATAAGTATGCACCTTTATCATCATTAATTACTAAATACCCTGAGTGTTTGTCATCTGTATTAACGATTTTTACACTGATGGTTTGTCCTTCTGTACCACTTACAGCTGGCAAAGCAAGGTTTGTATCAGTAGCTCCTAAAGTAACCTCAATTACAACTTCCTCTTGGTTTATAGAATAATTAGTATCTCCTTCGATAGTAACATTTCCACCGTTATTGATAGTAATGCTACCTGTAGATTCAGCCTTAGTCACCGCGTATAGCTTACCATCTGCTCCTATTTTTACGTTTTCTAATGGTGCTTTTTTATCTGTTGGCGCTTCTAAACCAGTAATTGCTAAAGAACCTCCTTTTGTATTATCTACAGCTAATAATGTATTTGTATCAATTGTACCACCTAAAGCGATATTATTATCCGTTTTAGTTAAACCATTAGATGCTGTTACTGTATTTCCTAAATCAGATGCATCTACCCATTTAGTAACATATACAGGATTACCAGCAGCATCAGTAACAGGGTTACCTTCTGCATCTGTCATTTGTACGTTAGAAGTAATCAATACTTGTCCATCTTTAGAACCTCCTGTAATTTCAATATTTGTAGTGTCTAATAAAGCTTTCTCACCACCAAATACAGAAATAGAACCTGATGTTAATGCTTTACCATTTAATAACTCACCTGTTACTTGTTGGTAAGTTACTCCACCTTTTCCATCTGCTACAGGAATTTGTCCTTTAGCTGCTGGAGTAGTTGTACCATTCTCTGCAGTATATGATGTCATTTTATCTGCAGAAACAACACCTGAACCTAAATCAACATTAGCAATAGTTCCTTCTGCGATCTCAGTTGTAGTAATACTTCCTTCTTTAATGCTTAATTTAGTAGCTACTAATACAGCATCTGCTAAAGTATCTACCCCCGATTTATTATCACCGATAACGATTTTACCATCTGTCGTTAAATCTTGACCAATAGCAGTTGATACACTTTTATACTCTACCGTTCCATCTGCATTCGCCACTGGTACTGTACCTTCTGCTGCAGGAGTACCAACTCCATTAGCATCTTTAGTTCCAGCATACAATTTATCTTGTGTTACTGCACCTGTATCTAAATCAGAAGTTTTAACTTCTCCATCTTTAATTTTAGCTGAAGTAATCGCATTATCATCAATACCTAAAGTCACGTCTTTTAATAAAGAGCTTGCTACTGATGTATCAGTACCTGCAGTCACTCCAGCTGTAACAGTAATACCCTCTCCTTTTAATGTTTTAGCTTCAATCTTCCCTTTATCAATAGCATCTTCGATTAGGTTCTTAGCTGATGTTTGTTTTAATACACCATTAGCATCAGCCATTACCACATTATTACCAGTAACCCCTGCTTTTTCAAGCTCAGTAAGACCATCTATGGCTAAAGTATTCGTTGCATCTGTAGTAATAGTAGTAGCTTCAGTTAACGCCCCTCCTAAACCAAGTTTAGTAGTATTACCATCAGTAATCTTTTGAATACCGTTAGTTACCTCTACACCTACTTTATCAGCATCTACCCATTTTGTCTCATAAACAGTTTTTCCATTTTCAACAACTGGTTGTCCTTTGTCATCAAGTTTTGGTGTAGATACTAAGATTTGTCCATCTTTTTCTCCTGCTGTAATTTCAATATTTACATCTTTCAATAAAGAAGTAGCTGCATTAGCGTCAACTGTGATCGACTTAGACGTTAAAGCCTTTCCTTCAACTGTTCCTCCTTTAATAGCATCTTCTAATAAAGCTTTTGGTGTCACTTGTTTTAAGATACCGTCAGCTCCCATGATTACAATATTTTGTGAATCAGCGTCAAACTCTTTTCCAGCAGTACCATCTAATACTTCAAGACCATTAATGGCTAAAGTGTTTCCAGCTGCAGTATTGATTTCAGTAGCTTTTGTCAAGTCTCCTCCTAAACCTACTTGTACTTTATCTCCTTCAATAGTAGCGGTGATACCATTCACTCCTTCTACAGATCCTTTGATAAAATCCTGTGGATTAACCCATTCTGTACTGTAAGTAGGATTTCCTTCTACAATAACTTCCTTAGTCACTAACACTTGCCCTTTAGCATCACCCCCTTTTACACTTACTTTATAATCTGTATCGTGTCCATTTGTTGTTTTGTCCACTGCTACGTTAGTTCCTGCAGTAACAGTTACTGCACTACCAGAGTTAGACGATACGAAACGCACCCATCTACCTGCTCCATTGTTATAAGATGCATCCCAGTAGTAAAAACCAGCCGCTGTTGCACTACCTGTATTGTATACCATCAAAGCATTTGCTGGATTTTTTACTGGCGCTGCTTGATCTAAATTGGGAATATCAATTCTAGGAATCAATAAACCACGTTTAGAAGAAACGATATCTACAGCAGATGATCTATCTGGTGTATTGGTTCCGAATCCCTGTTGCGCTTGAATATTTGAAGTTGCTAAAACTGTGAATGCTACTGTTGCTGATAATATTAATTTTTTCATTTTGATTTTCTAATTAAGTAAGGTGTTTAAAATTTGTTTACGATTTGCCATTGTGTACCATCTGATACGAAGTCCCAGCCCGAGTAAGGTAATCCTGTTTCTAGTTTTTTACCTTGTGCTACCCCGATGATGTTTCCTTCTACAATTACATAACCATCTTCGTTAGTGTCGTGTTTTTTAATGGTATATTTTTTTCCTTTGTTAGCTGATGCCTCTGGCAAAGTCACTGTAAGGTCTCCATTAGTAGCTGAAGCTAGGATAATCACATCTTCTACCTTTGCAGTATAGTCAACATTTGTCTCAACAATCTTATTTACTCCCGCTAGGTCTAATGATATTGTAGCATCGTGACGCAATGCTCCTTTAGCATTCTCATCTACTTTTAGCATTGTACCTGCTACTTTAAGATCTCCTTTTTTGCCTGCTAATTCGTTGATTACACCCTCTACTGTGTTAGATGTTAATCCATTATCCTCTCCTGCTGGTTTAGTATAAATAACATCTTTAGCATCTAACTTATCATAAGTTACTGTTCCATCTGCGTTAGCCACTGGTACCATACCTGCTTCTGCATTTGTAGAACCTCCATTTGGATCAACAACTGTTGCTCTCATCTTATCAGAGGTAACAGCTCCTTTTGCAATACCTAAAGTCACGTCTTTTAATAAAGAGTTTGCTACTGATGTATCAGTACCTGCAGTCGCTCCAGATGTTACGGTAATACCGTCTCCTTTTAATGTTTTAGCCTCTAAATCACCTTTTCCTACTGCATCTTCGATTAAGTTCTTAGCTGAAGTTTGTTTTAATACTCCATTAGCATCAGCAATAACAAGATTATCTGTATTTGTATCTAATTTAGTTCCTGTTGTAGCATCTTTACCTACTAAATCCTCTAACCCTTTAATAGCAATATCACCTGCTTTAGTACCTTTATCATCAGTTAAGTCGATAACAGCTCCTGGAGTAGTTCCAATATTAGTAATCTTACCTCCTAAGTTTACCGTATTATCAGTACCTACTGTTACCCCTTGTCCAGATTTCACTGTATTTCCAGCTGCATCTACCCATTTAGTAGTATATACAGGGTTACCAGCAGCATCAGTAACAGGTTTTCCTTGATCATCTACCTTCTGTGTAGTAACTAATACTTGTCCTTCAGATGAACCACCTTTTATTTCTAATTGAGTATCTTTTAATACTGAACTCTCTCCGCCTGTTACAACAATAGATTCTGAGGTTAAGTTTTTCGCAACTAAGTCTCCTTTTTCAACAGCATCTTCGATTAAGTTCTTAGCAGAAGTTTGTTTCAATACGCCATCTTTATCAGCGATAACAAGATTATTTTCTAATACTTTACCTTTTTCTACCGCATCAAGTCCTTCTATCGCTAATACATTAGTATCTGTAGTTGTAATCGTTGTTTTTGCTTCAGTCAGTGCTCCTCCTAATTTGAATTCGCTATTTCCATCTGCATCATTTACTACATTGATACCGTTTTTAGCTGTTAAAGTGTTTGATACAACTTGTTTTGGATCTTTCCACTCTGTTACTTTACGTGATTCTACAATATCAGCGCCATTAGCATCTTGTCCTACTACTACATCTTTAGTTGTAGTAACTAATACCTGTCCATCTACTGTACCTCCTCTTAGATCAAGTTTCGCATCTTTTAATAAAGCATTCGCTCCACCATCTACATAAATACTTGTTGATGTTAGTGAACCTTTTGTTCCTTCAACTGTAGTGATTTTGTTTAACAACTCTACTAAAGCATCCTGTACATTAGTACTAGTAAACGTAGTATTATCTTTATTAAAAGCAATAGAGCTAGCATTGGCGTCTATCTCACCAATCACCTCACCTTTTGAGTCTTTAAACTCGTATTTATTTGTTGTTGTATTTAATGCAACAGACACTTGTTTTGGATCAATCGTTACTCCTGTTTCTCCTGCTTTAGGCTTACCATCTGCACCGATTTGTTTCTCGTTGTAGTAAGTATAAGTACCATCAGTATTTTCAACTAATACAGTTACTGTCTCATTACCTTTAACCACTGAATCTAATGTTTGGTAAGTAATCGCTCCATCAGCTCCTGCCACACCTACACGTCCATCAGCTCCTTTACCTGCATTTAATTTATCTGAAGTAACCGCATTATCAGCTATTTTTTCTGTAGAAACTCCACTATCAGCAATTTGAATTCCAGCATCAGCCAATAACTTAGCCGTTCCATCTGTCGCTGCTGTAAACTCTAATCCTCCTGCTAAAGCTAAATCTCCTTTTGTTCCTTCAACTGTAGTTACTTTCTCTAATAACTTTTCAATCGCGCCTTGAACTGTTGTAAATCCAAGATTAGTTGTAGAGTCGTTGTAATAATTATTACTAGCAGCTGTCTTAACCGTCGTGATTACATTTCCATCTGCATCTTTAAAGTCATATCCTATTACATTACCTGCTGCATCTTTAGCCTCTGATACATTCACTGTATTTACATCAAACTCTACAGGTGTCTCATCAGCACTTATGTGTTTGTATTTACCATTACCTAAATGAGTCAAACTATCGGTCTCCTCTTCTAAAATATTGATAATCTCTGTATAGATATCGCCTTTTTTAGTTAGGTTCGAAACTACATCAGCTGTAGAATCAATTGTTGTCAGAGTAGCTCCTTTTGAATCTTTGAATAGGTAAGAAATATTTCCATTAGCATCTGCTATCTTCGCAACATTCACTGTATTTACATCAAATACAACATCAGTCCCATCATTTCTTGTAAATGTGAATAAACCTTTGTTTGTTGCATCTTCTGTTAGCTTAGATTTATCTATACTTCCTAATACTGTACCATTATCAGCTACTAGAGTTACTTTTCCGTCATTTTTGTCTTCTAAGGTAACTCCTGCTCCTTTTAATAAACTATCTGCTAATTGATCTAAGGCGTCTTGTACGTTCTCAGCAGTGATACCTGATTTACTATTGTCATAACTAATAGCTTTTGCCTTAGTGTCAATTATGGCAATTACTTCACCTTTACCATTTTTGAAAGTATAAACACTATCTGTAACTTCAACGTTTGTTTTATTACTATCAAAAGTGACAGTTTTTCCTTTTTCATCTGTATATGACAATGTTCCATCACCATTGTCTACTAACACAGTTAGAGTCTCGTTATCTTTAACGATCGTACTAAACTTAGCGTTATCTACATTCTCGAACTTTTGAGTTGTTTCATTCCACTCTTGGAAAATAACATCTCCCGTTTTTTGATCATATACAATCTTAGTAAATCCTCCTGTACTCTCTGTTAAATAAGTGATATAGTCATTCACTGTAGGATAAGTGCGACCATCTACTTGGATTGGTCCGTTATTTACGATCTCCTCAAAGTTATTTACCACACCGCCTACTACATCTATAGCATAAATTCCCGCTGGTAAATTCTTAGGGTCAACATTTGTTGGAACTACTCCATTATTAGCTATTAAGTATTCCTCAGAAACATAGTATTGTTTTTTATCTACGGTGATTATCTGAGTCTGACTCTCATTACCTTGAACAATATCCTTAATGGTGATATTTTTAGTTTCTCCTTCTTTGGTAATATAAGTAAATGATGTTCCGTCATAGTAAACATTTCCACCTACATAGGTACCATCTAGGTAATCAGTAATAAATTTTTGAACATTCTTGTTGTTGATAATATCACCAAATTTATTGATAACCGTTTCTTTTATTTTGATACGAACACCTTGTCCAATAATTTCACCATTGCGATCTACTGCCTTCTCATTGTAATAGATATAGTCACCTGAAGCTTCTTCATAAGCTATAGAGGTAACTTTATCTTTTATTTCTACTTTTTCACCTTCTTTATTGATGTGGTAAAACTTATCTCCTTCATATACTACATTACCTTGTGTAGTATTTACAATGTTTTGAATTTGCTCTACTACATTGGTATTTCCAAAAATAGTTTTGTACTCGTTAATAACGATCTGAGGAATATCCTTTTCATTCGGGATTCTTACCCACTGATCGATAAACCAATAGTAAAAACCAGGTGTTAAACCTTTCTCTTTTCCTTTTTCTTCTACAGTCGCTGTATTGAATACTAGCAAACTATTAATTCCATTGGTAGGGAAATTAACGATGGTCGTTCTGTCCTGATAGCCGGTTAACCCAAGTCTAGGGATTAACACCCCTCTTTTGCTAGACTCGATTGTCAACTCAGCTGACTTGTTAGGCTTTACAGTACCTATTCCCACTTGAGAATAGGCTGCGATCGATCCACCCATTAACAATGCAACTGATAGTAATCTTTTTTTCATACTTTTTAATTCAATTTGTTAGGTGTAGTTTTCAAAAGGTTCTCAATTGTGATTCACAATCGCAAACCCTTTGGTAAGTGTATACTAAAAACTACTAACTCTTTATATAGTTATATTTTTACATAAAAGTAAATTCTCACCATGTTAAACATCGTTACAAAACCCTTGTAGCATACCATTAGTAATGTTTTGCAACGTATTTTAACAAATGAAAATGAAACATCTGTTATTCTCTTTTTTTATTCTAACTTACTAATTACCAACCGTCTTTATTCTTAATAAAAGAACTAGTCCTCCTTTGATAAAGGCTCAAGAAAACCTTAAGCCTTTACCCAGGCATAGACCGCTCTTTTTAAATAAAGCGATAAATAGTTGTGTATAATTCTAACCTAATTCTCCATCATTTCCGAGGGAGCAAACCCCATCACATGGACAAAGGCTCGATAAAAAGATGTGCGACTTTTAAACCCGCTAGCCTCTGCTAAACGCTCAACGCTTAGTGCACTTTCATCTTCTGCTTTGATTAAATTAACCGCGTGCTCGATGCGAAAACGATTGATGTAATTACTAAAAGTTGCCGCTTCACTTCGCGCAAAAAAGGCGCGCAACTCCGTTTGGTTTAATCCTACATCCGTGGCAATTCTCGCTAGGGTTAATCCTTGTATTAAATATAATTGTGGTTCAATAACTTTCTCCCATAAGGCCCTTCGTATATTTTCATCGCTTTTTTCACCTGTTAATTTAGACGGTAAAGCCGATGATACTACCGGTATTATTTCTACGATTTTTAATTCTCTTTCTCCTTGCTTTTGTTTCTCCTGCCCACCTCTTTGCAAATGACCCACCTCTTTGCCATTATCTGTCGTTAAATCACTCGATTTTACTTCTCTTACAACATTCAGGATATAAATTAGAAGTGACACAAATAATACAACAAGGATATGAACGGAGTAAATGGTAATATGTGAGAGTAATTCGACTGATAAGAACATAAACGAGACGCCCAAAAACGAATTGACAAACTGAGATACGATATAAAAGGTAGGCAATAAGCGATAGCTACCCTTTAGACTACTCCTGCTCAACAAAACATAGCCGTAACTAGCATAGCTAATATTCATGACTCCTGTAGTAATTAACCCTATTTTGTTGACTTGCTCTATATCGAAGCTCGACAAATAAGCCAAGACGTACAAAAAGGTTAAAAGCACTGCCGCGTACAAGTGAACAAACAAATACTTTGCCCTTCCTTTGATTAAATACACCAACAATCCTCCGCTAAAAAAACTGAATACCAGCCCCAAGGCAAATTCATCTTGCAGGCCAAAGGAGACTGCCAAATACATCAACGCACCATTGAGCGTTAAAATAGCAGCCAATAAAAGCATTCGAAAGTCAACTTCTTTCTTCTGTTTTTGGTAGCTATAGGCAATCAGCAATAAAGTAAATAGTAGTAGTAAGGTGGGGAACATTATTATTTATTATTCTGAACTCGTTAATCTATCTTTATATTCGGAGGCAGTGACCCCGACGTAATGGACAAAATATTTATTAAAAGTGGTAAAGGATCTGAATCCGCAACTCTCTGCCACTGAAGTTATACTCCAGTTGTGTTCTCGCTCTAAGAGCTTTAAAGCATAGGCAATTCTATACTTTGCAATTAACTCGTTAAACGACATATTAAAATAATGCTTGGTGATCACACTTAAGTGATACTGATGACCAAGCCCTAAAACCTCGTTCATCTTACGCACGCCAAAATCACTTTCTAAATACATTTGTTTGTTTTCTAACACATCTACCAACTTCTTTGCCACGAGGTAATCCGAAACTTCCTGCTGTCCCGTCTTCTTAGTATCTAAAGTACTAAACACATCGCCTTTTTGCTCATTAAAACCCTGCAATTCAACATCTTGTCCTCGAAAACGAATCACGCGAAAAAGGAGTATTCCTACCGTAACAATTGTTAAAATAATTACAGAAAGCTCTAGTAAATCATGTAAATATTCATGAAATAAAACCGAATTGTCGTACCCTAAAACCATCATTATGTACTCTAGGTTAAACAACAATATATTTAGCCCAAATAGAATACTAAAAAAATTAATGTACTCTCGCTTGATTGGACATTCAATCTGATCAATCTTTAGCGGGTATAAGAAGAACGCGAAGTACAATACCGCTAAGAAGTTAGTCATCCCTATAGCAAACCATATCTCTGTCTCAAGAATCAGTACAACTGAAACTAAAAGACCGATACCACTAATGATTTTCATATTGTGCAGTACTAATCGATCGTCAACATACGAAAAACTCGTATACATCAATAAAGCCACTAATAGTGGATATAAACTTAGATTATTTGTATTAGCCACAAATACAAGCACCCCTGCTACTATCGCTAGAAGCAGAAACCCTATCAGGTACAATACTCCTGCTGGCAGGGTAACTTTATTTGTCAAGGCTACTATTTTATTCATTGTTTTATATTTTAAAAAACATCATTCTTGTTCTTTTGATCACTTATTAGACTACGATATTCTCAAACGGTCACAAAAGTAATTATTTCTTCGCAAAACACCCATCGTAGTCATTTGCAAAAAGTAATTAAATAGATTAATAAATAAACACAAATAGGTATTTATTAAAATAAAGTAACCATAAATTACCATAAAAAAGCACACATACCATAATATTGTTAAATATTACACTTTAACAATTTTTATCCTTTCTACCCCTGCTTTTTTTACCCTATCAAACCCAATATAGTGGTACAAAATCACTGACATTTAACAGCAATATACAATCGAAATATCAATATAAACACTACTTTATCGAAAACAAATCTCTTGACATCACTTGGCAAAACCCCTCCTTCATTCTAAGATACAAACTGTTTTAAAACAAAGGGTTATACAGGCTATATTAAGGCACCTTTTAACATTTTCACATCAAAAAACACCCTCCACCTGAAAAAGTAAAAAGTTCTATTCTAAATTTCTCAAGAGTTGAATTACATGAGGATTAGTTATTAGTAGTGGACTTCCTGTCTTGAGTAAGACAATCGTACAATCAGGGCATTCGGGTAGCTGCCCAGGATGTCCTGGTGTATCTAATGGTAGTGGCTTAGGATCATAAGAGATAGCTTGTGCTGATTTATAACTAAAATCTCTTACATTCACTTCTGCTATATTATAAACTGCTTTACGATCAACATCTTCTTAGGTAAGTAGATAAGTTAATTCGTAAGTCCATTCTTCGTCAGTTTCCAAAATATTATTTTGGTTAATATCACCATTAACTAAAACAAATTCGTAATTATAAGGTAACATCTTATCAGCTAATATCACAGAAGGTAAATTTGAAGTACCAGTATTTTTAACCATAAATGTATATTTCACTTTTTCACCCACCGAAGCAAATCCTCCATTAGCATCCGTAGATACAAACTCACCCACTTTAGTCAAACTAACCTTAGGACTTGTTTGACCTGTATCCCCACACAACCCTTCTATTTCGGCGATTAAACCTTCAGGCCAAACATCTTTACATTGACTAGGCTCCTTGCAAAGTAATGCTTTATCAGGTACTACTTCACTAATCGAAGAAAACGCAAACCAATTAACCATAGGAGAATCTGACATTGTAGCCCCATCTACACCAGAAACTTGAGCCCTAGTAACTACACTAGCACGATTATTTCCTTTACCTATGTATTTAATTAGAGGATATAAAATAGCACGCTGCGTAAAAGTAGAACACACATTAAAATGCGCTCCATCACTTAATCTTATTTGAGCCACCCCCTTTGCTATAGTACTGTTATGAGGAACTGTATTCTCTTGCATCAAAGAGCCATTAATACTAAAAAAACTATAGCTTCCTACATTAACAATCGCATCTTTATCACTCCCATGAGCTCCAAGTCCAACTGAACCCCTGAAGAAAAAACCTGCATGTTCACAAATATTTATGGTACCACCATTCATAATCATATTTCCATCACCCTGAACAACTACACCAGTTGTGACATACAAAGTAGCACCAGATTCGATTATGATTTGAGCACTCAATAATTCAACATCCTCATAAGCAACATAAGTCTTCCCACTTTCCAAGGTACTATGACTCTCTGTAAGCCGTATAGCACCCGCAGGTATTTTACAGTCCACCCCTTGGCTATAAGATGGTGTGATATAGAGTATAGCTAAGGCGAATAGCCATACCAGTAATTTGAATTGTTGTTTTGTGTTCTTTTTCATTTTTATTTCAATAGTTACTTTTTTTCATCTGCTGCGAAGTATTATTTCATTATTCTTCGACTTATTTTTTCCGCGAACAAAAACTATCGGGCTTGGTAAGTGCTCAACCCGACAGGGGGACCTTTTGTTCAGCAAGCCAAATTTGACCAAAAAACCTTTGATAACCATCTCAAAAGCTTCTCAAAAAAATTTCTAATAATTTGAAACAAAAACACAAACAACTCATTTTAAACCACTTAAATAACTACAATTTTACTAGTGCTTATAAACTTTTATTTCTTTGGCATAATTGTGAATTTTAACACTTATTACACGTTAGCAGAGTATTAATACTTTACCAAAAAGATAAAAAACGTTAAACATTTTTAACACCTATTACTTTAAGTCGCTAAAATCACAAGACTTAGCTTTTTCCCCTTTTACTATACTTTAGTCTTACACCCTATGTTTCTACTTATTTCTCACCTATATCTCTTGTGACTCTTCAAACCTATTTTTTTTATCTTTTTTTCTTGCGTTATTTGCAAAAAAGAAAATTACCCATCTGATGACAGGCTTATCCTTGTTGTTTTTTGTAAAGAATTTCAGGTTTTCAAGGTATTTATTTCACATTTTGTGTATTTTTACTAAACACCTTACTTTTTAAAGCGAAAGCCTCATCAGATCGTTTAAAAGCGTGTTATATTATGAATAGACAAGTACTACATCATGTATTGCTCTTGTTCGTCTTAGGTATGCCTTTTGCCAAGGCAGAACAACAACACTCCGCAGCAGATGTTATATTAGCCAAAATTCTTACCGATGTAAGACCTGTAGACAAAGACAGGGCTTATTTCTTAGTTGACTCTATTTACCACAACAACTCAGAACCGGAAACTAAAATCCACGCTTTGTTTATTCACGCTTATTTATACCACGATGCTTTCGACGTACCTCATTCATTGGAAAAATCTTTTGAAGCCATTGCTCTTGCCGAAAAACACAAAGCTTATAAATGGCTCTCTAGACTCTATGGCTTTGCTGGGGCTGAATACAGTCGCTTGGGCTTATTCACAGAAGCTCAACTATACTTTAATAAGGTAGAACCAGTCTTGCCGAAGATTGTAAATGAAAAAGACCGTATTTTTTCTACTTATTATTACTATCACCTTTTATCTGCTTTCTATTTCGAACAAGAAAAATACGAGCAGTCCATTGAAAGTATAGAACAATCTGAAGATGAACTGATAAAGATAGCTCCTATGCTACTGCACAACAGTCATTATATCGTCTCTGACTTACAAAACAAAGGTCTTAACTATCAAAAACTAAAGAAATACGATATTGCTTTAGACTTGTATAACCAAGCCTTAACGCACTTGAATAAGGACGCTGACCTAGCCGAAAGTCTTACGGCTGCCTATGTCTATGCTGGACTAGGACAAGTCTATCTGCTGGAGCGAAATCCTGCGCAAAACAAAGAAATTCAGGCTTACTTACACAAGGCTCTATCTATCGCTATTCAAAATAACAACCGCGATTTAAAGAAAGACACTTATCTAAGCCTGAGTGAATACTACGAATACATTGGCGATCTTGTCAATTATCGAAAGTACAACAAGGCTTTCTTAAACGAACTAGAAACCAAACAGCAGTTCAAAGAGACTACAATCGATCAATTGCTTCACAAACAATACTTACTCCAAAACAAAATCGACAATAAAAACAAAAACTATTTTGTCATTATTATCACGATTTTAGGAGCACTTGTTTTAGTACCTATATTTATCTTGCTCAAAAACAGAAAGTCCAATTCACTGCTAAATGCAAAAAAACAAAACAAAGATTACCTACAGCAGCTAACCACTTGCTCGCGTACAGACTTGCCACTACACCTCCCTGGTGTAGCGTGGAATACAACAGTCATAGCGCCTGATGACACTGAGTTAACTGAAAGACTTAGACAATTTGAATTCAGCAAGGGATACCTAGACAGCACCCTCTCCTTAGAATCACTAGCCAAACTACTGCATACGGACAGCAAATCCTTAAACCAGGTACTAAAGCGCTATAAGAACACAGACTTCAAGACCTATCTCTCTCAGCTAAGACTCTTGGCTGTAATTGATATGTTGCGCTTCGAAAAGAAATACCGCAAATACAAAATTGGCCACTTAGCCACAAGTGTGGGCTACAACTCTCACAGCAGCTTTACTGTTGAATTTAAAAAGCAAATCGGAGTCAACCCTTCTTTTTTTATTCAATACCTGAAAGAAATCGAACATAAACCAGCCTAAACGATGCCTAGTTACTCCCTGAACGAACTACTTATCATCTGTATATTCACCGCACTACTTAGCTTAAGTGTTGTGAATATAGCTGTGATTACTCAATTCAAGCACAGGGAATCAACCGCCTTAAAGATTAAAGAGCAGTACAGCATCATCTTGTTGAGCTTTTGTCTAGTCCATCTGGTAACACTTGTGTTACAAGCTGATTTTTTTTCCACGCATTTGACCATAAGTTTTCTTTATTTGCTCTGTCCTGTCATTTATTATATGGGAAAAGCCGATTATAAGTATGTGTTTTACCACAAGTTTCGCTTCATCTTATACGGTTGTTATGCCGCTACACTGCTGACGTTTATCGTCTTTTTTTCCATTGACTACTTTGAACTTGACTTTCACCCTATAGGGACTATTATCGACCTACCCCTACTGGGCATTATCCTATATTGCAGTTACCTTTTTATCAAAAAAGGTATCTTGTTCTCTTTCAATAACTTTTGGACAAGTGCAGTACTCACAGGCCTTACCATTATCACATTATTACTGATTATCAGCTGTATGATTGACTACTATATCGTCTCTCTACGCCTATTGTACTACCTGTTTTTAATCCTATTGACTTGTCTATCTTTTAGCATTACTAAGTCCATAATAGGGCAACTGATTCAATATACCCAAAACTCACAAACAGAGCATACACCGATAAAACACTCTCAACCCGTCGAACTTGCAAATACACACACCCCTGCATCGTTTTATGCCAAAAACACTATCGAGAGTAATAAGCTCAATCAAATCCACTTAAAGTTAGTGGATACACCAGACACTTTTTTTTATAATCCTGACTTAAACCTGAGAAAACTAGCCGATCACCTAGGGGTATCTTCTTATGAAATGAGCTTTTTTTTCTCCAATCAATACAATACAAATTTTAACCAATACGTCAATACTAAGCGCGTATTAAAAGCAAAACAACTTCTCCTGGATATCAACCACGCACATCGCTCGATTAAAGATATCGGTCAAGAGGTAGGGTTTAACTCCAGCGCTTCATTCTATCGAGCCTTTAAAGAACACTTGAAAATGCCCCCTTCAGCGTTTCGAAAGCAAAAGAACAACTAATCAATCTTCATTTTGTTTATATTTGCTCTAACAATACTAAAAAAGCAAAACAATGAAAGTGGGAATTACCTTCGCAGCCTTTACACACCTACACGCAGGCTATATCAAAATGCTCGAAGAAGCAAAGACTCAATGTGACTACCTCATCGTAGGACTGAATACCACTGCTAACTTTGACCCTACCCTACCAGGTAATCAAAACCTGACGCTCATCGAACGCTACATCCAACTCAAAGGCTGTAAATACGTCGATGAAATCATTCCCTATCAAAACGAAACCGACCTAGAAGACATTATGCATGCCTTCAAAATCGATACTCGAATCATCGGTAAAGAATACAAAAACAAACCTTTTACCGCAAAACAATACTGCCTAGATAAAGGCATTCAGATCTACTATAACGATATGGACCTCAGACCTAAAAAAGTCGTGCATAGACAACAATAGCAAGACCTAAAATAACCAATACCCAAACAAAAAGGGAAGATCTTCTGACCTCCCCTTATATCTTAATAACTATAAAAGCATCTCTAATGACTTTTTTGACTTCCTTTTACAAACTTTTTTCTAATTTTAACTTCCAACGTTGCCAATCTGGCATTATCACACTCATTAGCTCATAAAACCGCCTAGAGTGGTTCTTCTCTATCAGATGGCATAATTCGTGTATCAACACATATTCGATGCACTTCATACTCACTTTAATCAACTCAGGATTAAGGCGTATTATATCTGTCACAGTACAGCTTCCCCAGCGGTTTTTCATGCGCATCAGCTTCACAGATGGCTGGCCTATACCATAACTTTTAAACAGAGGATAAACTTGTTTATATGCTTCATCTAATTTCTTTAAGGCTCTTTTGTAATACCAAGCCCCTAAAGCAGCTTTAATATACGCACTACTCTGTTCTCTGCCATAAACAACCAAATGACCGCCTATTATCTTTACTTCTTCCTTTTCTTGTACAACAAACTTGAGCTGATACTTTCTTCCTAAATACAAATGAGTCTCTCCTATCACATACTCTCTTGGTGGTGTCTGTGGTAAAAACTGCTCAAAGTAAGCTTGGTTCTTTACGATCCACCGCGAACGCTTCTCTACTACTGCTCTTACTGCTTCTATAGAAGTTCCTAAAGGAGCTTTCACCACCACTGTAGCATCTGGATTCACCTCTATAGCAACTGTCTTTCTTTCTCTGAACTCTAAATCAAAGAATATCTGTTGCTCCCCATACTCAACATAAAACATCTTAATAATTGTTTTTAGCCACCTTAATACCTCTATCCAAAATCATATCTATAGTATCATAATCTAAATCAACCCCAAGGTCAGCCTTGTATTCAATCAAATAATCTTCAATATCATTATACATCTGATTAATCACATCGTCATTGTTTTTCCAATCGCGAATAACACTATCTTCTATGATATCAGCTATATCTTCTCCCATCTTCGCTATTAATTCTTTCTTTGCTTTGATCAACTCCTCTCCAAACTCAACCTCTAATATTTCGAATATTAGTCCATAAAAAGCTCTTGCCTCTGGTTTACTCAATAGTTGATTTGGAGTATCTTCTACATAGCCATTTTCAAACTGATCTCTTACATTTAGCACACTTTTTAAGTAATCTGCCTCTTGCAGCCTTCCTTGCTGAAAAGCAGTGATTACTTCTTCTAACATCTGAGAAAACTTCTTGTAGAAAGCCTCGTCTTTCTGCATATTTTCAGAGATTACTCTTTTCATCTTATGTGCAATAAAATCTGCTTTAGAAGCTGGAGACTTCCCATACTCTTCTATCGCTTCATTTACCTCATTTTTATCAAAAATATTAAGCTCTTCTGTGATCACTCTGACATCATCCGCCTGAACATACGTATCGATTAACTTTCTGATACGCGGTTCATACTCTTTATACGAGATTACCTCAGCATATCTATTTTGCAAAGACACCTTTAACTTGACAAACATACTTAGCTCAGATTTAAAGCATTCTATGCGTTCTTCTGAAAACAAAACATAAAACTCATTTGTTCCCAAAGCCATCTGCAAAGTTCTCGCATAGAGCGATAGCGCCTCATAGAAGTCATCTCGCTTATCCTTAGGAGCCAAATGTCGTTCTAAAGCTTCTATATCTTTCTTGTTAGATACTCCTCTAAAACAATCCCATACTGCAGCGAGATAGATGGGCACTTTCTGCACTTCTTCTCCTACATCTACCACAGCATTCACTAAATCTTCTTCATCATATTCATCAAAAGCAGAATAAGAAGTCAATGCTTCATCCAACTTTCCTAATACACCTACATAATCAATGATATAACCGTGTTCTTTTCCTTTAAACAAGCGATTCACACGGGCTATCGCTTGTAATAAATTGTGTGAGTGCAAAGGTTTAGCTAAATACAATATCGTATTTCTCGGCGCATCAAATCCCGTCAATAGTTTACTAACCACTATTAAAAGCTCTATCTCTTGCCCTTCTTCTTTAAACTGACTAATTATATATTCCTCATAAGCTTCTTGGCTTTTGTACTGCTTCATTAGATTGTCCCAATACTTTTTCGCCTCGCCATTTGCCTCACTCCAGGCATCTGTATGATTCTGGCGACTATCTGGTGGGGTAAAAATCACAGCGGTATTAATCTTTAAAGTAGGATCCGTCTGAGACTCAAAATATTTTTGATACTTAATCGCTGTCTCTATACGCGGCACTGCCAACTGTGCTTTAAACACTCCTCCTTGCCAGTTTTTAGTATAGTGCTTAGAGATATCATAAGCAATTTCGTTAATCACCTGCTCTCCCTCATACACCCTACTAATACTCGCAAACTTCTTCTTTAAGTCCTTTTGAGCTTCTTCTGAAAGTCCATTAGCCAATCGCTCAAAGTTCTTGTCTAATTGAGCAGTATTAATCGTCAACAAGGTTTGTCTCCCTTCGTAAAGCAAAGGCAATACAGCCTCATCTCGCACAGCCTGATCGATCGTATATTTGTGAATAAATCCACCAAACTTCTTGGCTGTACTCTTTTCACTTTTCATCAGAGGTGTTCCTGTAAAACCAATATAAGAAGCATTAGGTAATACTTTCTTCATCATGGCATGAGAAGGTCCATAATGGCCTCTATGACTCTCATCTACTAGCACAAATAGGTTAGACGACTCATCCTTATATCCACCTGTACGAGAGGCAGTCTCAAACTTATCAATGATTGTCGTTATCACCTCCACTCCTTTATCTTTTAGTAATTCTACCAGATGTGTACCACTGGCTGCTTTCTCCACATTCTTATCACAATTCGAAAATGTATCGTAGATTTGTCTATCCAGATCCTTTCGATCAGTGACTACGACTACACGAGGAAATGCAATATCAGTGTCTAAAGCCAATACTTTAGAAATCATCACCATTGTAAGCGACTTCCCACTACCTGTAGTATGCCATACCACACCTCCTCTTCGCTTCTGATCTTTTACTTCCCATTGTTTCACACGCTCTACTGTACTAATAACAGCAAAGTACTGTTGATAACGGGGTACGATAATCGTAGCAGGTCCATCATAGATCAAATACTTATACACCATATCCATCAGACGAGACTTCGCACACAGACTGACTAAATTGCGATCTTGTACCGTAGGCAGTCGATCGTTACTTTCAGTCCTATTTAACTTGCTCAGCAGTAGTTTCTGCACTTCTTTTTCATTATCCTCTTTCCATACCGACCAGAACTTCTCTGGCGTACCTACTCCTCCATATTTCACCTCATTGGGCTGTACAGCCATTAGCAACTTCGCGTAGTGAAACAGACGTGGTATCCCCTCCTCATACTTCTGATTGCGCAGATGCTGAGAGATTGCCTCTGAGATAGAGTTGTTCTTATCTCTGCGTTTATTTTCGATGATGACAAAGGGAATTCCATTGACAAACAAGACCAAATCTGGTCGTCTCTTCTCACGACTTCCCTCTACTGTAAACTCCTCTGTCACGTGAAACACGTTATTCTCTATATTTTCCCAATCGATATAGCGCAGTGTATATGCCTTCTGATCTCCTGCTATGGTCTCGTTATAACTCTTGCCCAGTGTTAGCTCTTGATGTATCGCTCTATTGGTCTGTACTAAACCACTATCTGGTAGATTCTTAATATTGTTTACTGCAGCCTGCACCGTGCTATTAGAGAACGGATATTGCTTGCCCTTATATTCAAAAGAGTTAATCTTCATCAATTGTTCTACCAATACATTGTCCAGCACTACATTAGACAGCATCCCATTTCGATGTGCTAATGCTTCCTCTGGACTTAGATACTGCCACCCTAACTTGCTCAATACTTCTATCGCAGGCTGTTGTGAATCGTTATGTTCTGAATAACCTATTTTTGTCATACTTATATTAACTTCTACTATTGGTATATAGAACAATAAAAAAACATATCCTCTATTTCCTTAAATTCTGTAAATCCTGATCTTGTATAAAAAGTTTTCAATTTATATACTGCTTTTTCTTGATCTTTTTCAAGTTCCTTTAAGTCAAACTCTTTCTCATCATTTGTATTCTTTTTAGAGATATCAAATTGTAATGGATATGCTTTCAATACAAACAAAATACATTGATTGCTAAAATTCCAACGTATATCCTCCAAAATCCTCGTCCCTATCCCTTTACCTCTAAATGCTTTAAGTAAGACAATCTCTTCTATAAAACAAATCTTACCAATCTCATAGGCTAAATCAGGATATTTACTTATTAAACAATGATGAAAACCACCCTCTATTATATCATAGAATTCTTGCCCCCAACGAAAAGTTGTATCATAAGTATCAAATACATCGTGTAAATCATCACCTACCTCATCTACTTTAGCTAAATCCAATAATCTAAAAGAAATCTTACCTACATAGATATCATGTCCATCCTTATTTTCTGTATAAACCTTTGCTATGTAATTCTGAAAATAGGATGTAGTATCTATTTCATCCTGAATAACAGATGAAGTAAAACTATACGTTATATTTAAGCTAATTTCTATCATAAATACAAATTAAAATGATAATGAATCAGTACTCCAAGTATCTAAAACACTTTGTTCTTTTTTTTGACGGGCAAAACGAATACGCTCCTCTATATCATCTATAAAACCTTTTAATCGTGCCAGAGTATCAAAGATATACATACTCTCTTTGTTATTTAAAAGTTCATTATCATGAGCGAAACTTTGATTATTTCTCACGCTATTAAACTTATCTAAAAGATTGATACTATATTTCATAATTGATTTAGTCATATCTGAATCAAGGACATTCAATCCTTCTATGTACCCTATATACTTACCATAAACAGCATTAAGAGATTCCGCATCAGTATAAGAAATTTGATGTATCTTACATAGTCCTCTAATATACTTCACATAAAAAGTGTGCATACGATCAAGTGCTTGTGCTGGTTTATCATCTTGAATCATTTTTTGTATTGACTCAGCTAATTCTGCAAATGTCATATCATCATCATTTAGAGGTTTAATCACATGTAGGTGACTATGTCCAACTGCCATCAATCTATCTGCCAACTGTTCAATATATTGATCATCTTCTTCGGTAGCATTAAATACAATAGGATTTGAAATTCTTTGTCCTTTATAATATGCGACAAAACTCTTTAACAATTTACCTACACTATATTCAGATTCTAACTCCCAAACAGCACGAACCCTATTTGCCTTAGAATCTCCCTTAATAGCATACTTATCTGTAAGAATATCTATTTGTAATACTTCATCCACTAATAAAGCTAACTTCTGTTTTCCTATATCTAAAAAATGTCCCTCTGTCATCTGTAAGTACACTTCAGTTTTCGCTTTTTCTATTGGAGTAAAATTCTTAATCATAACTACTTTTTATTGGTCAATAATTTACAAGTAAAAAACAGTAAACAGTAAACTGTCAACCATTAACTATTCATCACTCTCACTTTTCCTGTAAGCAACTGCTGCATCAGCCCCCACTTCTGCGTACGCATACCTTCTAATTCTTTTTCTAATATTTCTATTTCTTTATCGATAGCAGACAAGAAAGAGGCTATCTTCTCTTGCTCTTTTAGAGTGGGTATTTTTAATTTCAACGATTTAAGATCTGTTGTGTACAATCTTGTAATTGTTGTGGAATTTAATGTGTTCCAATTGACATTTTGTAATATCTTATACAAAAAGTTATTTGTTATGACTATTTCATTATTATCCAACCAAACAATGTTCGAATCTTGAAAGTAAGCGTCTTTTCCA
Source organism: Myroides pelagicus (assembly GCF_009711055.1). Taxonomy (GTDB): domain Bacteria; phylum Bacteroidota; class Bacteroidia; order Flavobacteriales; family Flavobacteriaceae; genus Flavobacterium; species Flavobacterium pelagicum. The sequence continues at coordinate 5,535 of NZ_WMJY01000013.1, read as the reverse complement.
TCAAATTGCACACACCTACCAATAGTCCCACTACACGTGATTAAGACATCTCCTTTATTGGGAAAATTATATTTATTCTTATATTCAACAAACAAATCTCTTTTAATATATGAATCTGGTTCATAACCCAATGTTCCTATCTTAAAAAAAGGTATCTCTCCATTAGTACTCGTTTGATCTAAAAAGATCCTCTTACACATTTTAATTTTCCCTACATCCCCCAACTTCACTTCTTTCCATTGATCTGTAAAACCTGGGAATCGCTTTTTACCTGTTAAGAGTTGTTGCATCACCCCTTGTTTATAGACTTTCTTCTCGGCTATTAATTGCTCTTGTTGTGCTATTCCTCTATCCCAAGTAGAAAGTATAGTTGCTATCTTGTGTTGTTCAGCTATAGGGGGAATATCTAAAACTATTCCTTCTATTGTATTTTTTGATAAACTTGGTAAACCTGACGCTTCATTATACTTTAGCCAATCTACAGTAAGAAATTTATAGTAAACAAATTCAGGTGTAACGTTCTTAAAATTATATGTATAAAATAATGTGTCTATTGTCCAAAATTTGCCTTGAAGTAATAATGGTTTATTTATAGTTCCTTTTCTTCCTATTCCAACACTAATACCATCATATAGATAACTATCAACATAACACATTACCCCACCAGTACCATAAACAGGAACATTTCCTTTATCTAAGTGTTTATAATCTTTTCCAGAACCTATATTTAAAATTGTCTTCAACTTCTTTAACTTCCACCCTTCTGGTATTTGCTTATTCATTTGTACTCCCTTCTTTAAAGTTTTCTCTTAGTCTTTGTATCATGGCTTCACCCCACTGTTTGATCATATTATCCATCTCCTCTTGTGTCAATCGTTCATTATACTTCTTTATGATCGTATCACGAGTTTTTGAAAAATATACTTCATAATGATCATGCTTAAACTCCACAATCAATGTATCATTATAATCTAAACTTTTACCCGCCTTAATATCTTTATAAAAAATTGATTGACTTAGTTTTGTCAATACACCCTCAGTTTCTTTAGTGATATTTTGTATATGATGCATCGCCTCATCATTATAAATACTCTTTCCATCAACAGTAATGTCCAGAAACTCTTGATTTACAGCATAAAAATCAAAAAACTTACTTGCTGTTGCTTTAAATGTTCCTATTAACGTATTTAGCGATTTATCATACAGCTCTTTAATCACCAAATTAGAACGCTTTACCTCCGTGCTATTATTCTCCCTCGCTTTCAACTCTCGCTTTAGCAATTCAATCTCTTTACCCATATCATCTGCTTCTTCTATAGATTTACCTGCTTGAATATCAATAATCATCTGTTGCGAGCGAAGAATCAGTTCACTCATATAGGCAAACAAGTCTTCTCTTCGTCCACCGTAGCACTGTATATCGGCTATATAGCGATAATAGACTTCTCTCTCTTCTTCTTTTATCCAAAGGGGTGGATAGCCTAAGGCTACTAAAACTAAGTTGCACAAGATACGTGCTGTACGTCCATTACCATCGTAGAAGGGGTGTATATTGAGATAGTCCAAATGGAAGTTAAGTGCCACATCTATAGGATGAGGAGCATCTTTCTTTTTTGCTTGGATGTGATCTATCGCTGCATTGGTGCGATTAAGCAATTCGTGTATCTGTTCAGGAACCTCCTCTGGTAGCACGAAAGTATATTTCTCACCACGGTTATTAATAATCTCATTAGCAACCTCTTTCCACTGTCCTATCCATCCTTTCTTTTCGGAGTCTTCCTCATACATGATGCTGGCGTGAATCTCCTTGATACGCTTCTCTGATAAGCGAAGATCTGCCTTGCCTATGCTCAGAATATCTCGAATCACCTCGTCATGTCCTTTTACTTCTAAGATGTCCTTTAAGGGCTTGCGATGTACATCGATATTCCCAATCATTACACTACGTGTTTCTGCCACAGTAAGGGTATTTCCCTCCATACTATTAGAGTTATAATTCCACTCTAAGCGATACTTGTGATGTAGCGTATTGAGTTGCTCTCGCGTCAGAGGACCTTGCACCTCTGCCTGCTGTATCCGCTCATCGATCTTATTTTTTAATTCTGTATAAGTCATCCGTTGGTCTATTTGAGCTTATAAGCCTAATTCTTCTAAATATTTTTTCATCTCTGCTCTTACAGCGATCAGCTCCTCTTCATACGTAGCAATATTCGCTTTTACCGCTTCCAAATCAATCGCTTCTTCTTCTTCAAATGTATCTACATAACGAGGAATATTAAGGTTGTAATCATGTTCTTTGATTACTGCTAAATCCACTACATTACTGTACTTCTCGATGATATCAAAGTTTCTGTATGTCTGCACGATCTTCTCTATATCTTGTTCTCTCAGCTTGTGTTGTTTTTTCCCTTCTTGGTACTCCTTACTCGCATCGACAAACAACACTTTATCATCTTGCTTAGCCTTGTTAAAGATCATAATCGCTGTAGGAATCCCAGTACCGAAGAATAGATTACTTGGCAAACCTATAACAGCTTCCAGATAGTTCTCTTCTAACAACTGTGTACGTATCTTCCCTTCTGCAGCACCTCTAAACAGCACGCCATGAGGTACAATAACACCTACACGCCCATCTGGTAGCGTAGTCTCTATCATGTGAGAGATAAAGGCATAATCTCCCTTAGATTTAGGAGGTAATCCTCTGTGAAAACGTCCAAAACGGTCGCTCGTAGCTGTCTCAAACTCTCCCCATTTATCCAAACTAAACGGTGGATTAGCCACCACTACATCAAACTTCATCAAATGATCGTGTTCGATTAACTGAGGATTGTTAATCGTATCACACCACTCTATTCTAGCATTATCCATATTGTGCAAAAACATATTCAGCTTACTCAACGCCCAAGTATCCCCATTGCTCTCTTGTCCAAATAAAGAGAAATTACGAGAAGGTGTACCCTCTGCTGTCTTTACTTGTTCTGCTACCTTAATCAGTAGAGAAGCCGAACCACAAGCTGGGTCACATATACGCGCACCTTCCTTAGGACTTACCAAACGGGCTAATAAATCGCTTACTTCTGCTGGAGTGTAGAACTCTCCTCCTTTTTTACCTGCTCCACTGGCAAACTCTCCAATCAAGTACATATAGGCATTTCCTAAGATATCCTCTGTATTACCCATCACTGAAGGTCTGAAGTCTAATACAGGTTTAGCAAAGTCTTCTAATAGGTTCTTTAAACGTCTATTTCTATCTGCTGTCTGTCCCAACTTATCCGAGTTAAAAGAGATATTTCTAAAAACTCCTTCCAACTTAGCAATATTCTTATCCTCAATTTTAGCTAATACCTTATCGATTTCTTCCCCTATATTAGCCGCATTTCGTCTCTCATATAAGTAGTCAAACGTACAATTCTCAGGTAATACAAATCGCTCTCTGTTCAGCTTGCGCTGTATCAGGGTCTCGTCATCTCCATATTGTTCTTTTAGCTCAGCATAGTGATCTTTCCAGATATCACTCATATACTTCAAGAACATAAATACTAAAATATAGTTCTTGTATTCAGAGGAATCAAATGCTCCTCTAAATGTATCACACGCTCCCCACAACGCTTTATTTATCTCTGACTGTTCTACCTTAACCACTACCTTACTCATTTTCTATTAAATTTATTAATTGTCTTTGTATTACTTGTTTTTTACTTTGCTGCAATAATGTTATTAATTGTTGCTCTCTCTGGTGAAGCTGTACAAATGCACCTATCTTCTGTTGTTTCGCATAATCAACTTGTCGCATCGGAATACCCACCACATCACCTTTGGTCAAATTTACAACATAAGTACCAGCTTTTCGCTCTGCCAAATAACTCTGTACAGTAGATTGATTGATATACCACACTAAGAACTCTGGTACTACACTACTTTGATCTACTCTGATGACAAAGAAAGTACCTGAAGCTACACAGGGAAAGGCTTGCTGATGAAACAGTATCGCATAGTTATTGGCTCCTTTTGAGACAAACAGAATGTCTTTGTCTTGCAAGATATATTTGTCTTTAAAATCATACGCACTACTGCGATCTACTTGCTCATAATCAAAGCTGTAATAATCCGCTGTAATATCTTTCATCTGCAGTATTCCAACCGCTCCATCAACTTGAGGTTCTATCTTTCCTCTAAAAGAATAACCACTTTTTATTCCTTCAACTACCCAATCTTCTAAAGTCATATCCTACTATTTTTATAATCTATCTATTTTATCACATACCTTCAGTACGTGATCTAACCCAAATAACAAGTCTGCTGCATTAATATCTAACCAATTAAATAATGTCATAACTATCGCATATTGATCTCGTGCATTATGTGTACTTTTAGTAGATATATTATTATTTACCGCAAAACATATAGGTTCATGATGAGCAATTCTATTTCTTAAGTCATTGATCTGTTTTAACTGATTAAATACATACTGTTGATTATAATGAATATATCTACCATTTATAAATTGTGGAGATGCAGGTCTATTAATAAAAATTTGTAAAAGGGTATTTCCTGCTACATTATACTGAATACCATTAAACAAATATCTCCAAAAACCAAACCCTAACTCTGCTATTAATTTATTATGAGAGTAAGTAATTCCTCAAATTTTTCTTCGCGTCTCGAATTAACTTTGCAGTAGATCTACAACTGTCAATACTAAACATACCGTTATTAAGATTACTGGTGTTACGCACAGTAAACGTGTTTGTGTTATTACTTGTACTATTATCAAAAACATCATTAATAGTAGTAGTAATATTTGTCGTAATTGATTTTGTTGTTTCAACACTATCACTCAACCAATTTGGTCCTTTCACAGTACTATAATGTACATCAATTGCATTGCGTAAAGAAACTTCAAAACAACTAATAACAGTAAGTAATTCTTGTGATAATTGAAGATTATATCGATACAAAACCATCGCTTTCTTTTTATCACCTCCACATGCTTGTAAATAGCGACTCATTCGAGCTTGAGTGATTATTTTTTCAAACTTATTATATTTCATAGCTATTACATTGCTTAAACAAATATTATTTGTACATTTGCAGTATTCTTATTCCCGCTGGCCGCTGAAATTATTCAAGCAAGCGGGTTTTGTTTTTTATACCTCTTGCTAATCTTCTTTAAACTCTTCCATGCACTAAATAGATAAAAGCATAATTGTTACACTGCAAATATAATACAATCCATTAGAGCTTGCCAAATACTATAAAAATAAATAAACATAATTATTACACTGCATTTTAGTACAAAAACCCTAAAAACACACTAAAACTACAAATCAACTATTTATACAAATCAAATAACTACAACCATCTTACCCCTGCAAACCTACCCTACCAGCGAGTTACACTATTTACACGACTCCGCTTTTTCGCTCCATTACCCCTAAACACACAATCCTTACACAATAAACAGAGCAACAATAGCAAGACCTAAAATAACCAATACCCAATCGAGTAGGAGGCTGAAGATTATTTCTTCAGCCG